>CAMAYU010000006.1 GCA_945862235.1 Schlesneria paludicola DSM 18645 | reverse complement strand
ACCACGAAGAACTGCCGCCGGTACCACGCGGTCGCATCCCGCGATCGCTCACCCCGAAGCAGCGTATGGCCCGTACGCTGCGAACCAAGAACGGGCGTGCGACCTACAAGAAACGAAAGGGACAAGTCGAGCCAGTGTTCGGTCAGATCGAGCAAGCCGGCGGTTTCCGCCAATTCGCCCTGCGAGGCATCGCCAAGATGCAAGCCGAATGGCAACTCGTTTGCCTGACCCACAACCTGCTCAAGCTCTGGCGAGCCGCCCCGGCCTGACGGGCCACCGCACCCCAACAAGCGGGCCACCGCCTCGCCCAAACGCCAATCAACACCCGCCCGCCTCTGTTACAACGACAGGCTCCTACGCGTTGGCTTTGGAGTGTTTTGCTGCGACGATAATTCTGGCTAAGAAACGACTTGGGTTGTTGCCGCCGTCAAACGAAATGGGCTTGCCGAAGATCGGCAAGCCCATAAGAACTGTGTTGAGGAATTCGAATGTAGATCCGAACTTACTTCGCCGACGGAACTCGGGCAGAGGAAGTCACTGGAGTCTCACCGGGCGTGGTGATGGGTTGCTTGACCTTACGTTCCTCGGCCTTGCGTGTGGACAACCCAAGCAATTGCTGCGCGCCTTGGAGCTGAGCCATCGAGAAGTACGGGGTTGGGGGCTGACCGCCAAGATGTGTCACTGACTTAGAGGCGAGTTGCTGGAAGGACATGTCGTCGGTGAGGTGCCACGCCGCAGCTTGCGCCGCCTGCGAATCGACCTTGCCAGTGCCAACAACGGTCAACAGTTCGTACAGCACGGGGTCTTGAGACACCTGTGCGACTGGTACGAGCTTGTAACGGCTGCTGGATGTTGGCTCGGGTTTGCCGTGTTCGAGGCACACGGAGTTGAACGGCAACGAGACCACTCTCTCGGCCGGAACCGAGAAGAATCCACCGGCACCGCCGCCCTGTCCACCACCGCCACCACCACCACCTTGTTGGCCACCGCCGACTCCGCCACCTTGCTGCTGTTGTCCGCCACCACCTTGTCCGCCACCTTGCTGGCCACCGCCACCGAATCCGCCCTGCTGGCCACCGCCAAACTGGAAGTTCATCGGGACACCAACGATTGCTTCTGGAATCTGAACGTTCAGTGGCTTGTCAGTCTTATTCTCGATCAACACGTTGCCCCCCAAGGCATTCTTGGGGATGAGCTTGGCTTCGATCTGCCCCGCTTCCATCGCGGCAAAGAACTCAACTGGCTCACCGGCTGGGTCGAATTTGGGATTCTTTATTGGCTTCCTGTAGGGCGCTTTCTTATTGGCGGCGGAGGTTTCGGGAACTTGTGCGATCGACAAGACCAACGCCAAATAAGCCAAGCTACACACGATCACTGCAGCGGACGAACGACGAACCATCGGACGTTCCTTTCTCAAGGGCAACACAACCGCAGCTCGCCGTGGCGAACCGTCTCCCAAACACATCGGCCGACGCTCGGAGTGTCCGAGACGGCTGATCTTCCGATGGGCGGGGAGGGTAATCGGTTTGAAGTGGGGCGGATTCTAAGCCTCTTCAAATCCGATAGACAATCAAATCTTTCAGGAAGTCGAGACTTTATCCGGTCACGAACCCATCTGATGGTGCGGCACCTTCAGATGGAACGACCCGCAAAGCCTCACCTCATCCCATGACAGGGCGAGAGACTTCAGCAGGTTATCGTCCACCGAGTTACCTTGTGCCGCAATTCTCTGGGGTCCCCCTTTCAGACGTTAAATCCGGCCAAACCGGTCGTTGCGATAGTGGAAGATGAGCGGAGACGTGTTCTCTTTTCGCGTGGGACGATGCACGACGGGTGGACTATTCCTGCCGCATTGAAGCATTTGCAGCGGAAATACATTTCATGTCGATCAGCCTCATCGTGCCCGAGTCTTCTCGCGACCCGGTTTGTTTCGGTTGTGACGAAGTTCGCATCGGCTTGAGGAACAACTTGCCATGTCCAACGGATTAAGAGTCGTCGCGAAGTGGAGGCTGCTCATCGCGGCGTGTTTACTCCCATTCGGATTGGCTTCCTGCCGAGTCACTCCCGAATCCGTCACACATTCTCGAGCGACATACGATTACGACCGGCTGGAGATCATCTATCGCGCCCACTTAGCCGAAGGCGTCCTGCTTCAAGCTGCTCACTTTCCGTCAATTCCCGATCCCGGATTACTCGAACCCAACGAAACAGGGATCGTGACAGTCTCAGCCAAGACCGATTCGGCCCGGTCGATCTCGGCGGCCACGTCAGAATCTGTTGACTCCGAACTCAACTGGTCTGTGGCAGAACTGCGAGTCCAATATCCTCACCCCGATAAGCGAGAAGGCTACGCACGCGTCACCCTTCAGTGGCAACCGATCGACTACGGACAAGTATTCGAGCAACGCTCATTGAAGGCCGCGTTGGAGGAAGGAGTTGAGATTCGGAAAGCTCGGCGCGAGACGCGTCGAGATCGCTGGTTCTGGGAACGGAGTCACCCCAGTGAAGTCGGAGCGACCTTCGTCGAATTCGACTTGCCGAGGCCCGAACTGGACGGATTAATGCGGGAACTTAATTCCCACGGTTTTTTCTCTCACGAACTGCTGCCACGTGATGTCGCGGCCTCCGAGCGAGCCTCACAATTGGAAGTTCGGCTCGACCGCCGCTGGACATCGCGGGCGTGGCACTACGAACCCGCTCTCGATGCACTCACGACGCGGGTCTACGAACAAGGGCGGACAAACATCGCGAATGACTTGCCGCCGACGGACTCGCAAGCCGGGCGAAATCCGTTGCGTTGGCTGAGCATGAAGTCGCTCATGCAGAACGAGCGTTAGTGATGAAGAGCTTCGTCAGTTCGAGGTCTTTTACACCCGGCTGCGACTCCACACCACTGGCCACATCGACTCCCCAAGGCTGAGCCACACGGATCGCACCGGCGGCGTTGTCGGGAGTTAATCCTCCGGCCAAGATCAACGGTGGCCAAACGTCGCGCGGGTAGACTCGCGCGAGTGCGTCCCAAGCCACCGTGTGGCCGCTGCCTCCATAAACACCCGGCACACGCGCATCAATTAAGCAGGCAGCCAACGAAACCTTCAGTTCCTGACACGCTTTCAAATACTCATCCAAGTCCGCCAAACTTTCGCCCGCCATCCGCCACGCACGAATGAGCGGCACATGCGGCAACCGACTGTGCAACTCAGCCAACTGATCCGGCGATTCGTCACCGTGCAGTTGGACCTGATCGAGCAAGCAGTCCTTCGCGAGGTCTTCGATTTCATTGAGCGTATGATTGACGAAGACTCCCACCCGAGTGACTCCGCGTGGAAGCTCCCTTCCCATCCGAACAGCCTCGACACGAGTGACGCAGCGCGGAGACGCAGCATAAAAATTGAGGCCGATCGCATCGGGGGCCAGCCCGATCACAGCGGCCGCTGTCGCAATATCCGTGATGCCGCAGATTTTCACCCACATGAGTTGCCTCCGCAAGAACACAGGACGCTCTCAACTCAAATGCGAGCTGAGCAGCCTCACTCAGGCCAAGACGAATGGCTACGTGTTAGAAACGACAGCAGCTCGGCCAGAGGGCCGAGCTGCCAGTGAATTCACAATCCGAGATCCGAAAGGAGGCACTTACCTACTTGTCCGGTCACTCGTGAGCGACTCAGTTCATTCTTCCGACACATACGGGAGCAGGCCGATAAAGCGTGCCCGCAGGATCGCTTCGCGAACGGCTCGTTGCCACTTGGCACAGTTGCCGGTCTTGCGCCGCGGCAGCATGTTCCCTTCGCGATCGATCATCTGACGCAGTGTCTTCAGATCTTTGTAATCGACATAGATTGGATGTGGCGACTTGCCATTCGGAGCGAACCGGCAGCGGAGCTTCTTCTTCAGCCGCTGTCGCTTCTTACGAATCTTCTTAACTTCGGTCTTGTTGTACGCAGCCATCAGTTCGCCTCATTGGGAGACCTCACACAAAGGGAGGCCCGTTTCTGGGTAAGAAACGTGGAGGAAATCGGTTCGCACCGGCAACACCGCACGGCACGGCCCTCAGGAAACGGACTCAGCCGCTCTCCATGAAGGGGCGGGAGTATTAAGGCTGAAGCAGCCAAATGCAAGTCTCGGTGACGAGTTCACTTGGCAGCGGCAGTCTGTTCGTGTCGGGGCCTGCTTCAGTTTCTCGACAGGCTCGTCACGACGAGGTTGTCGCGGTGGATGACTTCGGCATAGGGGATCGAGCCGATCGTCTTGACGATCTCGTCCGAACGTTTGCCTGCGATGGCCAGAGTGGCGGTGGCGTCATAATTGGTCAGTCCTCGCGCGAATTCTTCACCCTGCAGATCGATCAGCGACACGACTT
Organism: Schlesneria paludicola DSM 18645; assembly: GCA_945862235.1. Taxonomy (GTDB): domain Bacteria; phylum Planctomycetota; class Planctomycetia; order Planctomycetales; family Planctomycetaceae; genus Schlesneria; species Schlesneria paludicola_A. The sequence goes on along the minus strand of CAMAYU010000006.1, from coordinate 69,720 downwards.
CACCTTTGGCAAAGTCGCCTTCCACGCGAACTATCCCTGCCGCGAGGAGCGACTTGCCCTGTTGCTCGACCGCGCGGCGAGCACCGTCGTCCAACACGAAGCGGCCCTGCGGCGGCATCGTGTAGCCGATCCAGCGTTTCCACGCCGAAACGCCGTCCCCTTCGCCAAGGAACAGCGTTCCAATGTCATCGCCGTGCAGAATCTCGTCCAGTACGCGCGGTCGTTTGCCGTTGGCAATGACGACGTTCACGCCGACAGCGGTGGCGGTGTGAACGGCCTCCAGTTTGGTCTTCATTCCGCCTGTTCCGCGTGAGCTTTTCGAGGCCCCGACGAAATTCAGCAGTTCGTCATCGAACCGCTCGACCAGCGGAATGCGGTGGCTCTGCGGATCGGAAGGATCGCCCGACAACAGCCCCTCAATGACCGAGAGGACGATCAGCAGATCGGCCTGAATCAAACCGGCCACCATCGCGGCGAGACGATCGTTGTCACCCAATTTGATTTCGGCGGTGCTGACGGTGTCGTTCTCGTTGACGATCGGGATCGCGTTGAATTCAAAGAGCGTTCGCAGCGTGTTCCGCACATTGAGATACCGCGACCGGTTCTTGAAGTCGTTCGCGGTCAGCAACAACTGCGCGGCGTGATAGCCGTGCGGGCGAAGAGCTTTGTCGTAAATGTGGATCAGGTGCGCTTGTCCTGTCGCGGCGGCGGCTTGTAGATGCGGCAAGTCTTTGGGCCGCTCCTTCAATCCGAGCAAACCCATCCCCGCGCCGATCGCTCCGCTCGAAACCAGCACGACCTTGCGTCCCGAGGCACACAGCGCATGAACTTGCTCCGCCAGCGACGCGATCCGTGCGGCATCGAGTTGATCGTCTTCGGTCGAAAGAACATTCGTTCCGACTTTGACGACAACGGTGCGTGTGCGGTTCATGACCTCGCGTCGAAGGGTGGCGGCGTTCTCAGTCATGGAGGCAAATGTTCTGATGCGAATGTCGAATTGAGATCAGCCCTAGAGTCATTCCTGTGGCTGTAACGAAAGATATATGCGGTCGCATAACGATGCCACTCACATCAGTAGCACTCTACGCTGGCAACCGTTCGGGGGAGGTTATGAACGACCTCACGATGCGATTGAGGGGTTCGATCACCTGCGATTGTCGCAACCTGCGATGACCCTGGCTGTTGAGCCAAAAGCCTTGCTCACGCATCGGGTTGGCGTGGTAGCCGCAGAATTGCATTTGCAAAACGAAGCGGAGCGGGTTTGTCACCCGCTCCGCTTTGAGAACCACCGAATTCGTGCCAACCTCAGACAGGCTAATAGTCTGTTGAATAACGTACGGTCAGCGCCTCACTGACCCTACGTTATTCAACAAGCAGCTAACCGTGTTCCATCAACCCGTGCGTTAGTTGACGGTTTGCTCCAGCATCTGCTCTAGGAGCTTCGCGTACTGATGCAGAGTGCGTCCGTTGCCTTGGATGACGGCTGCCCCAGAATTGAAGGCGTCGTCCCAATTGCGCTGACCTTGTGCGAGCGAAGCGAGCGTCTCGACGTTGAGTCGGCAGGTCGCCAGTCGGTCTTCGTGCAAACCGGTTTCGATACCGACGATCTCTTCGCCACGTACAATGACCTGCCATTGACCGCCACCGTGTCCGCAAACATCCAAGCCGAGCAACCGTTCGTCGGTTGACTTGGGGGGATGCGCGTCCGTCTGCTCCAGCAACGGAGTCAGCAGCGAGACAACATCGAACTCGGGAACCACCGGACGTTTGCTCGGCTCCGGGAACCCATCGTCAATGACGATGCGGGAGAGCTTTGTCAGCAAGTCTCGACTGACATGCGGACAGGCCAGATGCGGTGCCGCAGCTTCCGTGTTGGTCCGATCGAAGATCGGGTCCATTTTCCAATACGAGTTGTAAACGCGGATGTGCTCGTAGAAGAGCCGTTCGGCTTCAGTCGGATCGCCGGGCTGCTTGCTGGGGCCGATGAGCGATGACCCATAGGTACCGGTTGTCTGTTCGAGCACATCGCGGATGAGCCGCGTCGTAACCGGGTGCTTTGGCGTCAGGTGGTACGTCTGGCCGTGCAGCCTCGGGTGAGTCAGCACATGGGTCATGAATGCGGAAACCCAATCAACCGGAACTAAGTGTTTGGTTTCGGTTCCGTTCAACGTCAGACGCACGGGTTGGTTACCCACCAACCCAGTGAGGTCTTGGGGGAACGCTTGAATGATGGTGTGAGTCAACTTCAACGCGGCATAGAAGCCGTGGTAAGTTGTGGTCAAGCCGGTCATCGAATCACCGATGATGATGGCCGGGCGGAAGATCGTGGGTGTGTCGATGAAGTCGCAGTTGCGAACCATCGTCTCCGACTCAAGTTTGCTGCGCTCGTAGTCGTTCGAGAACTGCTGTCCGACGTTCAATTCGGATTCCAGTACTCGCCCCTGACGCAACCCGGCCACGTACGCGGTGGAGACGTGATGGAATTGACGCAGGCCCGTCGTGCGGCAGAAGTCCAACACGTTGCGAGTCCCGCCGACATTCGACCGCCACGGCTCGCCCTCTTTGCTGGTCGAGTGGAACGTCAGACTGGCTGCGTTGTTGATGATGGCCGAGCAGTACTCCGCCACCCAGCGCACGTCGTTCGCATTCAAGCCCAAGTCCGGCTGACTAATGTCGCCTTCCATCACCACGGGGCGAGGTAACGCTCGGCCTGCTTCAGCGTCCCAGCCGCACATGGCGACTTCGATGCGTTGCCGAGCAGACTGTCGCCGATTGGATCGGCCAATCACAGCCACGGGCACATCGGCAAGCAACAGGTCTCGAAGCAGGTAGTTCCCGAGCAGACCGGTCGCACCGGTAAGCAAGAAATAACTCATAAGGCAGGTTTCCGCTGGAGATATCGGTGGAGATCGAGCCTCATGCGCGTTCCAAATCGCTCGGCGTCCTGAGCGGGCGGCCAAGTCTAACCGGCTGGATTCGACCATTGCAATCGACGTTCTCACCGTGCGTCGTTTAGTTCTCTTGGTCCGCCGTCAAAATTGCGCTGAGTGAAACGACTTGCGAAACGTGCAACATTTCCCGAACAGTGAGCCTCTTCCAAGCCACACCCGCGTAGCGAATCCTCCACCAACAGAAGGATTTGTGTTCGACGAGCAAGAGTTGTAATGATTGCATCGAGCGATTACGGCGCGACCCATCGGAATACTCTGGTTCGGCAGTTTGCGCCGACATGGCGGCTCCTAGCCGAACAGGGGACGGTCATGTTGCATGAGCAAGTTCCGTTGACTGGTCGCGACGATTGCAAGCATCGTACTTAAGAGCCAACGTTCGGTGGCCTCAAGATTTTTTGTCGGAAGTAACGGTTTTATGGCGACAACGCCCGGACTGAGACTCTGCGAGCGTCGACGTTTCACGCTCCACGGGAATCGCACCGAAGATTCAATCCGTAGACAGCGACTCCGGAGTCAGTCCCAGTCGTCGCATTTTCAGGGCTTGCTGAATCACTCTGTCTCGACATTCCCCCAACGATTGACCATCTGCAAACACAGTGCAAATAGGCCATTCCGCTTCGATGATTGCGCCCGGTGCGGGAATGTCCGCCAGAATCGGCATTTGCCACGGTGACGTGCCCAGCAAGATGTGGCTTAGGTCGGGAGTGGTGAATCGCTGTGGTGCGTAAAGGATGACCTTAGCCACGAATGGGGCTGCTGCGTTGACGGCGAACTCACGATTTCTGTGGCCGACGTGGCCACGATGAGTCGGAAGTAACGGTCGGCCGTTTGATAGTTCGAGGATCTCCACCGAAGCGGTGTAACGCGGATTGATCTCGGTCGGCCAAACATGTTCTCTATCAAGGAGGAAATCGATGCTGAAGAGTCCTCGCAGGAAGCCGGCTTGAGCGACCGTCTCCGCCATTCGGGTCAACGTGTGGCGAGTGGCGTTTGTGAGCGCATCAAGCCCATTCGGCTTGTCGATCAGCCCGATGGAACCGCAATACGCGAACGGCATCGCGGCGTGAGACGCGGCAAGATTGATGAACTGCTGTGATGCTCCGAGCCACTCGACCTCTTGGCTCTCCACGCAAAACACGGCAGAGCAGGACTCACCCGCCGCCCGCCGTTGAAAGTAGTGGGGTTCTGCGAACGGAGTCTCCGTCGCAAACTTGTCCCACACACGAATCGCTCGACCGCCTGCGCTGGCAAAAGGCTTCTGCATCCAAGTGCCATCCGCAGGAGGCGTCGCTGTTTCGGGTTCAACGTCCAGTACGGGCAGATCGGCGCTGCGTAGTGTTGCCGCCAGCCAAAAAGGATCTCGCACGAGTCGCAATCCGGCGGCGGTCGTCCCCCAGAGAGGTCCATACGAGGCATTGGGCTGAGCCAGTTGCTCGATGATCTCGGGATGATTTTCTAAGGCTCCCGTGTAGAACCAGCCCTCAGCTTCAACGCTCGCCACATCGTCGGGCAGGCTACGCGGATAGTCTCGTACGGGGATGACCTGGGCCACTTGATGTGTGTCCAAGTCAGCAAACAGATCCGCGCAGATCGGCTGCCAGCCCGCACGAACAGCCGACCACGCGGCCGCTCGCGTGCTCCCCCCAACGATGAGAACTCGCCCACGCCGCTGTTGCGGAACGGATTGGGAATCCATCGGAGGTCTCACCACAGCGTGTAGCCACCGTCGATGACTAGCGATGCCCCGGTCATGTAGCGTGAGGCATCACTCGCGAGGTAAACCGCCAGCGGGCCAAGGTCTTCGGGTTGACCGAAGTCTCCCTGCGGAATTTGCTCGCGAAACTTCGTGATGACATCGGGATGCTCGCTTGCCCAGCGGACGTTGGGTGCGGTCATGAAGCCGCCGGGACAGATCGCGTTCACGGTGACTCCGTGCGGCGCCCAGTCGGCCGCTGCCGCGCGAGTCAATTGAATCACAGCAGCCTTCGACGCCTCGTAACTCCGTCCGCCGATGCCACGATTGGCGATCATGCCCGAAATCGACGCCACATTGATGACGCGACCGCCCTTCCCGCGCGCGACCATCGCGCCACCGATCACTTTTGTGCATAGGAACGTGCTGGTCAGATTCAGGTCGAGAATCTGCTGCCACTGCTCCAACGTCTGCTCTTCCAACGGCACGTTGACGCGCCGCCCGCCGACGTTATTGATGAGGATGTCGATCGGCCCGCACTCCTCCAACGCGCGACGACACAACGCCTCGCACTCCTCGGTCCGACCGACATCACCGATGATCGGAGTCGCGGTACGTCCCAACTTCCGAATGTCGTTCGCCGTCGCGTTCAGGCTCTCCTCGTCACGACCAACCAACACCACATCCGCCCCAACGTCAGCAATCGCCAACGCCATCTCGCGTCCCAACCCGCGACTCCCCCCCGTAATGAACAGCCGCTTTCCATCAAGGCGAAACCGGTCAAGAACACGCATCACAAAATCCCTCATCAGGTGGCGAACGCCGTTGCACTCAACTCAACGTCGAGAACCGTCACAGTAGAACTCTGCCTAAGTTCACCTGAATCTTGGCAGAGAAGCGAGTAGTGCAAAAAACAGTGAGTCACCGGGACAAGCCCGATGAGGGCGCTGGATTCCAGCGTGGCCTTACTGAGGACCGACAGCTTGCGGCGTTTCAACATCGACGATTCGCGCCGACGGGCGGGACAGATCGACGACGATCGCCGTCGAAGTCTCCGCCTTGCTCACGTTGCCTGCTGAGTCACGGGCCATCACTCGAACAAACAGGTGCGAAGGAACACCGGGGCCAACCGTCCAGTCAAAGCTGCCGCTGTCCTCTTTCCACGCGCTGATCGGCTCCCAGGGGCCGTTACGGTTTGAGGCGTAATACAGCGAGACGGACTTCTCGGCCGGATGATCGTCCCGAACTCGCCAGCGAATTTGGAGGTGATTGGCCGTTGCACCCTGGCCTTGTTGAACTGGCAACAACTCCACTGCTGGCGGAGTCTGATCCACGGACACGACGATCGATGGAGACTCACCGCGCTGGGGCGGCTCGTTCACTAGCCCGGCACCGCTGCGAACTCGAATCGCGAAACCGTACTCGCCGTCTTGTGGCACCTCCACATCAAACGGGCTGCGCTGGTCGGCATCTTCGCCGTACTTCCACCACTTTTGACCGTTGTCTTGCGTGATGAACATCTCCACGCCGCCGATGCCCGATGGCCCGACATCTTCGACCTTGTAGCCCACTTGGAATTTGCGAGTGTTCACCACCCGCTGCCGACCGACCACGGTGCGTGGTGCCAACATTGGCTGAGCCACGACCGGTTCCGGGGTGCTGTTCCACCGATCCTGTGTGATCTCGGGCTTTGTTGAGGAGTTGCCCGAGACGAACTTTTCCGGAGCATTCTGGAACGCGGTCCCGCCAAAGGGCGTGATGACCGGGCCGTTGTACGAGCCACCGCCTGGCGGCAGTTCGACAGCCGGTGAAAATGCCGGTGGACGGGAACCCGCGAGATCATCAGGCGATAAACGTTGCGTGGCAGGTGCGAGATTCAAATCGAGGGCCGCTTGTTCTCCACCCTCTTCGCGGCCCGCGATGGGAACCCGACGCGCCGGTTTTGGCTTTGAGATCGGCTCGCCACCCGCAGCAACCTGCAATTGCGATTCACCGCGTCCCACGTTGGTCGCGCTGTCGGCAATGGTCCCACGCACGGTGACTTTACCTGGTTGTGCGACATTCCATGTCGTCTGCCCGCTGGCACGCGGCGCAACTTCGACCACGTCCCAAGCTTCACTGCCGGGCTGGTAGTACTCGAGCTTCAGTGTCGAAGCATCCAGGTTCGCATCGGCGGCCTGCCACGATAGCTGAACTTTGCCGGGGCCGACTTGTTCAAGCTTCACATCCAAGAGCGGTTGAGCCGTATCGACGACGACGATCAGCCCGGTTTCGTAGGAGCCAACTTGGGGGTGCAGTTGATTGCGTCCGTCGAGCGTCTTCACGGCGAACCAGTACTCACCATCGCCGGGCGCTTCGTACTCGAACTTTCCGCCATCGGGAGCCAACGTTTGCGACCAGCTCCACGTCAGTCCGCGATCCGACGACACATGCAATTGCAACTCGCGGGCGTTCATGCGTTGGAGCGCGGCCGAGTCGAATTTGAAGGGGATGCGGAAGCGTGTCTTGTTGGTCGCAATCGGCTTTGGCAGCGGAGCGGCCAAGGCTTCGCCGTTCGCCAGCCAGAGGCCGGTCAACGCCAACATCGCCTTGATTCGGCCGTCCATGCCGTACCTCCATCATCCTGCCTAGCAACTCGACTGCGACCGAGGTGGCGTTCGATCCATTCACGCGATCCATCGCGCAACGCCGCCACCCCGCACAGTCGCGCGTCTGCCTCGTCGCTATCGACGTGTTTCACGGTGCGGCTTGAACCGGGTTGGAAGCGTTGGCCGAGTTTGACGGTCACGCCCCCCACGCCCCCAACTCGCACCGGCGATTGCCGCCGAAAGACTCCCTTGGACGCTCGGGTCCGGGGCCATCGAGACGGCCCGCGCGAAACCCGTTTTCATCCCGAGACTGAAGTCTGGCTTAGCCTTGTTAGCCGGACTTCTCATCGGGAACACACGCTGATTGACTCAGCCCGACGCGCAAGCGAGGGCTTCGTTTTGATTTCACGCGAAGCCCTCGCTCGCGCGTCGGGCTAGTTTTGAAAGGCAGACGAAGATTTCGACAGGTGCTTAGCCTGTCGCCAACGCCGCATCCAAGCGTTCGAGCAGACGATCCAACTCGGCCCGCGTCTCGTCATCCAAACTCCACGCATTCGGTGTGCGACGGCGATCGGTGGTAAAGAGGCCGCGCCGGTGAAGTACGTATTTTTCGACGGCCAGAAAGCCGTCCAGTCCCGCTTGAAGTTGCAGACTCACCAAGGCGCACAGGGGGAAATAGAGGCGATACGCCGCGTCATCGTCCCGTCGCGCAAGGGCCTGCCACAACGCGACGACTGCGGGAAGAAACTCCACTCCCGGCATCGTTCCCGAGATGCCACGACGAAAGCTGTCTACCAGACAGACGCCCCCCGAACCTTCAAATATTCGAGCCTCACCGCCAGTCGCATCGCGCAGCGCCGACAGATTGGGACCGATGGGAGACGCCTCCGGCTTGAAGAGAATCTTGTCGGCACCGAACCGCCGCAGCAGCTCGACACAGACCGGGATCGGGATCGGTTGACCAACGTAACCGGACGCATCTTGCACGATGATCGGTATTCCCACTCCGTCGGCCAGCGCGATGAAGTAGTCGCGCACGGCCGCGACCGGAAGGCGCGTCGAGATCGGTGGGATCGCCATCACCGCATCGGCTCCCGCACGCTCAGCAAGCCGCGCGTACTCGAGTGCTTGCTTCGTCGATTCCGCTCCGACTCCCGCGAAGAACGCGCCCCGCCCGGCGGTGAACTCTGCCAGCTTCTCGGTTAGTGCAACTCGCTCAGCAAACGTCAGCCGCAACAGTTCCGAAACCATGCCGGTCCCCAGCCCATCGGCTCCGACCTCAAACGCCCAATCAACCTGCCGCCGCAGACTCTCAAAGTCGATCGAGTCATCATTTAGAAACGGCGTGTGAGCGATCGGCAATACGCCACGAATCAGCTTCAGCATGGTGATCGTCCTAGAGATGATCGGTCTTCGAGGGACATCGGAAGTCACGCCGGCGGGAGAGACAACACCAACCCGAAGCGTGAGCGAGGAAACAAAACTGCGTGAGCGAGGAAACGAAAAAACGTGAGCGAGAAAGCCGATAGCACTGATGCGCTACCGCACTTCCTCGCTCACGCTACGGGCTGGTGTTGCGATGTTCACCGTTCGCTGCGGCATCACCGGTTGAATAGGAAGGCCGGGCTGTTGATGAGTGCCCACATCAGGTCTTGGGCACCGTCGGTGAGACCGTTGTCGGCGAGATACTTTTCGCCTTGTACTCGTTCCGCGTCAGTCGGCATCCGGTTGAAGACCGACAGGTAAATCTCTTCGACCATCTTCGGAGCTTCGACCTTCGCCGCGAGTTGCTTCGCGATCAAGCCTTGCGGGTGGACGATCGCTTCGGAGATCGTCGGGCCATTGATGAGCGTCAGTGTCTGCGCGAGGCTCACCTCGGACGAGCGTTCGCATTCGCAGGGTGACTCACGCGGAGCACGGCCGAACATGTCGAGGAACGCGACGGCACCCGAGGCGTCGGGCAATTGCGAGGCGTGGAAGCCGCTGGGAACGCCGGGCAGGTTCGTGGGCGAACCGGTCGCTGTCATGATCGCGTCGAACAGCGATTCGGCCGCCAAACGGCGCGGCGTTGCGTGCGAGTAGTTCGTGTCGTCGTCCTCGTTCCACTGGTGCGTCACGAACGTCCGCTGGTACGTGTGTGAGTTGGAGATCGTGCGGAGCAGTTGCTTGAGATCGAAGCCGCTCGCCACGAAATCGCTCGTCAGGGCATCGAGCAGTTCCGGGTTGGACGCGGGATTGCTGAGCCGAATGTCGTCTACCGGGTCAATGATTCCCTTGCCGTTCAGATAGCTCCAGTAGCGGTTCGAGAGACTCTTCGCGAAATAGGGGTTCTCTTTCGCAGTGAGCCATTGAGCCAGCTTCACGCGAGGAACATCGCTGGAGAGATCGACTCCTTCCAGTTGGAACGGAAACACGGCTGCGACTTGCTGACCGGTACCGACGTGAGTCACCAGCGCCGGGGTCCGCATGTCATAGATAACTTCTTCCGTACCGTTCTTGCCCCCCTTGCGACCGACGCCGCCGAAGAATGACGAGAGCTGGTAGTACTGCGTCTGCGTCCATTTCTCGAACGGATGGTCGTGGCATTGAGCACAGACGAACCGCGTCCCGACGAAGACTTGCGTCATGTTCTCCATCACTTCGCGTGGTTCGCGAGCGATGCGGTAATAGTTGGCGGGCGGGTTTTCGAGCGTGCTGCCACTGGCGGTCATCAGGTCGTACACGAAGTCGTTGTAACGCTTGTTCGTAGCGACCCCTTCTCGGATCCAATTGCGGAACGCCCAGACACCTTGTTCGTTGATGAACTTGCGGTTGGAGAGCAGCAGGTCGCTCCACTTGAGCGTCCAGTGATCGACGTACGCGGGCGAGGCGAGCAACTCTTCGATCATTGCTGAACGCTTGGTGCGGGAGTCACGCGCGTCGTTGAGAAATGCTCGCGTCTGATCGGCCGTGGCGGGAAGGCCCGTCAAATCGAGCGACGCGCGACGGAGGAACTCGGCATCCGTGCAGAGATCGGCCGCTTGAATCTTGAGCTTTTTGAGCTTGTTGTTGACGTGCGTGTCGATGAAGTTGTGTTCCGCGGAGTCTTTCCACGCGAAACCTTCTCGCGTACCGAGAACGATCACCGTGTTCGAGTCATACGTCCCTTCATACCGAACCAGGACCGAAGCTTCGCCACGACGAACGGCCTTCACTTGGCCGGTGCCACTGACGGTCGCCACTTCAAAATTGCTGGTCTCGAAGATCGCGTCGCGAGTCACATCGCGTGACGAACCGTCGGCGAATGTCGCGACGACGAGCATCTGCTGATTGCTCCCCGAGCGATCCAGAATCGGATTCTTTGGCAGAATCTCCAGCTTCACTGGGCGAGCCGCTTCGCTGAACTTGCAGCCTTCGGCGATCCATTGATGGACGATCTTGTAGGCCCGCGATTCTTCATCGAAAAGGAAGCCCCCTTCGTGAGGAACGCCCTGCGTCGGCTTGAGGAGCATCAGGCTGTCGCTGGGATTCGCGCGGTTAAAGCGACGACCGGAGACATCATCGACGAGCGCCCGGTAGTCGTAGATCGGATCGTACCCGCGCAGGCTTAGCTTGAAGCCCTTTCGTCCGGCTTGGGCGCCATGACACGTTCCCGCGTTGCAGCCGACCTTGGCCATGATCGGCTCGACATCGCGAACGAAGTCGGTCTCGCGCGGTGTAATGTCTTTCACGTCCACGGGCACCTTGACCGTGTGGCCTCCCGCCGAGACAACCAGCTCCGTCGAACCGACGGCCACCGGCACCGCATAGCCATCGCGATCAATCGCGATCTGAGGTCCACCCGCCGTGCGCGTCGCCGTGTCCGACAAATCGACCGACTTACCGTCGGCCGTTTGCCCGAAGACCAACACGCTGCGAGCATCGCGCACGTCACCGAGCGTCAACCGATCGGGAATGGTTTGAATCTTGACGATGGCTGGCGTGTCCTGGGCATGTACACGCCCTCCGAACGATAGACCGCCAGCCAGCGCGACGATCAGTGAACCCAATTTCAATGTGCGTTGCATTCGAGCGACTCCTCGGGAGCGATATTGCCTGTGAAAACGATGTTGAAAGCCAGTGTTACTTGCCAGCCACAGCGGGCGTGATCGTGACGGGAACGAACTCTTTCACCAAGGCACCGGTCTCGGAGTCGAACAGTCTCACGATGCCATCGAGTCCCCCGGTGGCGACTTGCTTGCCGTCGGGACGGAACGCCACGGCGAAGACTCCGACCGCGTGGCCCTTCAATTCGTGAAGCGGTGCCTCGGTGTCGGTCTTATAGATGCGAGCCGCACCGCTGGTGGCGTTACTGCTGCCGACGACAAATCGGCTGCCATCGACATTGAAGTTGACGCTCACCACGCGGCCGGGCAACTTCGTATAGCTCCGTAGCCGATTGAAGTCGTCGCCAATCTGGCGAGCCTGCGTGCGGAAAATCTTGTAGAGCTTCGGCTCGCCGTCCGCACCACCGATCAGCAGCTGCTCTTCCTTCGGATGACGTTGCACGACCATCAAGCCTCCCTTCAAAGCACCCGGCGTGATGCTCGTGATGTTATCGACGAACTGCGAGGTCTTGAGTTCGGTCAATTTCATCGACATGTCGCGGCTGACACTAATGACGTGATCGTTCTTCAGCGAGAACGCGGTGCCGTAGACGAGGTCCGCGTGGGCGTCCATCGACATGACCTGCTTGCCATCGGCGACTTGAATCGCACGGACGCGATTGTCGAACGTCCCGAACGACAGCAGCGACCCTTCGTCGTTGAAGCAGGCTCCGTAGAGCGTGTCGAACCCAACCGTGTCGGATCGCACAAGTTCCCGCTTCGCCATGTCCCAGAACTGAATCTCACCGAACAGCGACGGGGCACCGCCGGCCGCGGCGAGCTTCGTCCCATCGGGCGAGAACCGAATAGAGTTGATCCTTGGCGACCGACCAATGAGGCGACCGGCCGGTTCGCTGCCGTCAGCCTTGTGCAGCACGACCTCGTGATAGCCCGAAACCGCCAGCAGCGTGCTGTCGGGAGAAAACGCCAACGCCGTGATCACGGGTGAAGCCGTGTAGACCGGCGGCTTAGTGGTCGAGACATCGTCCTTCGCAGCGGCGGGCGTGTCGTCGGTCGCTCCCTGTGCGATCCAGTTCCGAATCGTCTCGATCTGCTTGGCAGAAAGGGGATCGGCGTTGAGCGGCATCTCGGGCTTCTCTCCCGAAATCTGCTTCACGATCAGACTTTCATCGGGCTTCCCGGCAAGGAAACTCGCGCCGTTATCGCCGCCCTTGGAGAACGTCTCGAACGAGATCAATTGCAGGTTGCCGCCCTGCTTCGAGGGCTGGTGACAACCCGAGCAATGGCGTTGAAGAATCGGCCGGACGTGGCGGTAAAAGCTGACTTTGACTTGTTCCGGCTTCGCCTCGTCGGCCACAGCCGAACGAAGCGGGATCAGAACAGCAGACGACAACAAACTCGCGAGCAACAGGCGGTGAAGCATCATCGAGATTCCAAATGGCAGTGTTCGGGAAGACGGTCTGTGGCGGGTTTGCAAAGGCACGGGCAAGGCAATCCGAGGCGGGTGCATCAAAGATAGCTTGTCAGTGACGGCGGCGTAAAGCGGGCCTGCCAGATTGTCCTGACACCGGTCCGCTCGCCGGTCTTGAGGACTGTTCAGTGACTACGTCCGGGAGTCGATGTAGGGTGCGTGAAGTCTTCGGAACGCACCGGTTCGGGGAGTGTTGTACTCAGTAATGGTGTGTTCCGAAGACTCCACACACCCTACGGCTGACACCGCTCCGCACGCCGGTCTCAGCCACCGTAGCGCATCGCCGTCATGGCTTCGCGATGGAAGAGCCAGACGGACGCACTCTCCGGCACGAACCAAATCTCACGCGAGCAACACGCGATGCAGATCGGGGATCAGAACCGTGCTGACACCGAGGTGAAAGGCTCCGAGCCGGGAGTCGGGGCGGGCGGAATGATCCTCAGACTGCCGGGCCGTTTCGAGATCGTCGCGATCGGTACGAATGTCGGCGGAACTCAGGAAACCGATCAACGGCGCAGCGGCATTCTGAGTGCGCGTGATGATGAGGCGCGTCGGCTGTTGCCGCCGGCGCAGCGTGAGGCCGAGTTGTGCCGCCAGATCAACGACAGGGATCGCACGACCACGCCACCATGCCGAGAATCGCGGGACCGGCGTGAGGCACGCCTCGTCAGTTCTGGTGGTGCCAAGATTTCGGCGACCTGTGTGGCGTTGAGGCCGATGCGAATCGGACTTCCCACCAAGCCAGCGTCCGTCAGTACGAAGGAGAGGAGTTGTCGAGCGCTCGGTCGTCGCGCGGCACCGTTTGTCGCTGCCGCGTCGCACGCCAGCGGCTCGTGGGTTGAGTTCCCGTGATGAGGCTCACTGCAAAAACGAGAACTCGGGATGCAACGCGCCGACACGCAGTACGAGTCGCAAACGCGACGACTGATTCTCCGACTGAGCCTGCTCTGACGATTCCGAGACCGCCTCCGTTGAGGATGTTTTGTCCGCGCGGATCAGTCCGTGACGACACCACTCCGATTGAAGTGTGTCAGGTAGTGCGACGAGGTCTCGGGCGTCGCAGTCGTCCGTGTGATGAACGCGATCCACGAGCCAGCCCCACCGCGCGGTGGCATTCCCCACGATCCGGCAGTATTGGCGCGTCGCTCCCGACGGCGCGACTCCCAGCCGTTGAGCGAGCGAGAAAATGGGAACCTCACCCTGCGCGGTGGCCAGTCCCCCCGTCGTGACGCTCGGCGGTTGGCATCCGTGAGATGACGTTCGACCGCTGAATGCTCGTCACGTCGGTGAAGTCCACGAGATAGCGGTCGTGTCCGACATCGCACAGCGCGAGGCGCAGCCGGTTCGAGCCAGAGGACGCGTGAATCGCGGCGTGTGTTGTGTGCATGATGGAGGTTCTCAGGTTTGGTTGTTTTGAAGAGAAGTGCAAAGTGATGAGAACGCATTTCAAAACTAGCCCGATACGCAAGCGAGGGCTGGACATTCGATGACTGCGAAGCCCTCGCTTGCGCGTCGGGCTAGTTTTGAACCAGCCCCGTAATCTCAAGTTGTACGAACACTGATTTCATGTTTCATGTCGGCAATTCCGTTTCATCTTTGGCCATTCAGCCTTGTCAGAAGGCTCGTGTTGAACAGGTATCCAGCAGGGCTGGCGCAGGGCGATTGTTTACCGTGGCCCATTTGATCACGCGGTGAGCGATCTCTTGCGGCAGGCCGACCTGATCGACGACGCCACGGTCGACGGCTCGTTGCGGCATCCCGTTCACCACGCAGCTTGTTCCCGCTTGAGCGAACGTGCGACCGGAGGCGGGTCGCGTGGCGGCGAGGCCGTCAACGCCGTCGGCATCTGTCGCGTAAACATCGCCCCAACGATGTCCGAAAGTCCTGGGCCTTCGCCATCGTGATCGGCGAGGAATTGCTGCACATCCTCCAGACGGATCGAAGGGAACATCTCGTCGATGAGCGTCCGTAGCCGATCCAGTCGCGGCAATGAATCGGGCAGGCTGAGTTGCCAGTTCGCGTCGCAAGCGATCTAGGGACACAGGAAGTGATTTGAGTGAACCAGAAATCGTGACTGACCGACGGGGACAAACGGCCCCTCGCTGATGAGTTCGACATCGAGAAACGCTCCGCTGCCATCCGCCAACATGTAATTGCCGTTTGAGCAGACGGGAAACTCGCGCATCAATCGCAGCACCTCGCCGAGCGACCGTTGTTCCAGGACCAACCGCTTGATCTGGTGATGCGACAGCGCGAACGTCCAACCCGGGCCGAGGGAATTCATTCGCTTACGCATCAGGCGTCGGTAGGAGCAGACGCACTTTTGCTGTGACCGCTCTTCAAGTTCCTCACCGCACAAACGCGACGGTGATACGCGAACTCGCGCGAGAGGTGCTTCAGCGGGACATGCTCCCATGTCCATTCCTCACCCGACCACGGCAGCGTCACGCCGTAGAGGATGTCGAACCGATCGACTTCATGGCCGTCGCTGTCGATCTGAATTTTCTCGACATCCGTGACCAGCGTCACCACGCCGGGCAGGCGTTGTAAGTAATCGAGATGACTTTCAATCAGTGATCGGGCGTAGTCGTCGATCTCCGACTCCGGTCGCGGCGGACTCTTCGACAAGTACATCGCGGGAATGTAAGGAAGCTGCGAGAGCAGGTTCACCGAGACGACGTAATCGACTTCCTTGTCGTCACAGAACAACTGTGGGACGGCACGCGGCAACGGAGCCAGCGGATCGTGGGCGATGCGCGCGAGTTCCGCCGCCGTTCCCGAGACATCGACGCTGACGAGTCGCACGTTGCGGTAACGCAGCGTGGCCAGATATGCCCTCAAGGGATGAACGACATCGACGAGAATCACTTCTCGAAACGTTGCGGCCAAGTCGGCGAGCGGCACGTCGAGCAACAAGCCCGACCCGAGAACGACCGCCTTCCGGCGCTGCGGGCAGTCCAGCAAGGCGGCTCGAATCGTGGTCTGCGTCCGCTGTAGATGTTCTTTCCACGCGCGACGGCACTGCCGGTGACGGACTTTGATCCCCAACTGCCCGCGCAGATATCCGAGTCGCCGCATCGCGAAGGAACACGGCGTGAGCAGGTACTCGACCAATTCCAGAATCATGGAAGACTCCGCTGCTTGATGAGTCCGCTCACGTCGGCGATCCGCCCGTAACGGGCATGTGCGGGGCGTAAACTTCGTTCCGTTTGATGACCGCGTCCGCTTCGAGAGTCACGCCGAGGGGAACTTCCGTGAACGCAATCACGCTAAGGTCTGGAAACGCACGCTGAATGAATTGGCGAAACGTGCGTCGAAACTGTGAATCGACCAGCAAGGCCACGTTGACTCCTTTTTGACTGGCGGCTTCCAAGGCGATGCCGATTTTCAGCATCAAGGCTTCGTGAATATCGGGTGACACTGCCAGCTTCTTGTCCTGCACACTCCGTTTCAAATCCTGTTCCAACGACGGTTCGAGAACCAGCGCGTGCAGTCGCTTGTCTGCGTCAATGAAGGGGTCGCAAATCGCTCGGGCGAGATACGGTCGCACACGCTCGGCAAAGTCGGCGGGATCTTTGCAGGACTGCGCGTTGTGCGACACGCCTTCGAGAATGACCGTCAAATTGGTAATCGGAATTCGCTCGTCCAACAGCAGCGACAGGATGCGATGCAGGGTTCCCATGGAGATCATGTTTGGAATGAGTTCATCAATGACGGCGGCGGCCTTTTCCCGAGCCTTTTCGATCAACGCCGAGAGGTCTTCTCGACTGAGTAAGTCTCCGGAGTGACGTTTCAGCACTTCGCGCAGGTGAGTGACGATGACGTTCGGCGCATCGATCACGGTGCAACCGAGCATCGTGGCCTGTGACCGATCATTTTCAGAAATCCACTTGGCGGGCAATCCGAACGCGGGATCCTGAATGTCATCTCCCTTCAACGGAATCCTGGCTCCCCCAGGATGGATCGCCAGCACATATCCAATGCGCAGCGTCGAACGTCCCGCTTCCTGTCCCGCGACCAGAATCCGGTACTCCTGATCCGCGAGCTGAGCGTTGTCGCGGATGCGGACGAGCGGAATCCACAAGCCGCATCGTTTGGCGAGGTCCTTCCGCATGGACGCGATCCGTTGCAGCAGTCCTAGATCGCGTTTGGGATCGACGAGCGAAACCAGATGCGGTCCGATCTCGATACACGCCCGATCCGTTTCCAAGAACTCGTCCAGATGTTGTTCCATGACGCTGCGCACGGCGACCGGCTTCACGATCTCTTGGGCTTCGGCCGCTGCGGCAATGGCCGCCGGCGTCAACTGTCGCGAGGCGTAGTACAGCGCACCTGCGATGAAAAGGAACGGCAGCGAAGGCATTCCCGGCGCGAGAGCAAGCAGCCCGAGCAGCCCAGCGCCAATTTGCAGTGGCTGGCGTTTGGAAAAGAATTGCGATCCCAATTGAGAACCGAGGCCGACCTGGTTGGAGGACTTGGTCACGAGAATACCGGCCGCCGTCGCAATGATCAGCGCCGGAATTTGAGAGATCAGACCATCGCCCACCGTCAAAACCGAATAGACCTTCAACGCCTGCACAGGCGGCATCCCGTTCATCAGACCGATGATGATCCCGCCAACAAGATTGATACCCGTGATGATGAGGCCCGCCACGGCATCACCGCGCACGAATTTGCTCGCACCGTCCATCGATCCGTAAAAATCGGCCTCCTGCAACAGAGCCTCGCGCCGACGCTTGGCTTCGGCATCGTTGATGGCGTGTGAGTTGAGGTCCCCGTCGATCGACATCTGCTTGCCGGGCATCGCGTCCAGAAAGAATCTCGCTGTGATTTCCGAGATGCGTGTGGAACCTTTCGTGATGACCACGAACTGGATGATGATCAAGATCAGAAACACAACCAGCCCAACGACCAAATTCCCGCCGACGACGAAATTGCCGAATGCCTCCACGAGCTGCCCGGCATCAGCCTGAGTGAGAATCAATCGAGTGGTGGCAACATTCAGCGAAAGCCGTGTCAGCGTGAGCAACAGCAACGCCGACGGAAAAACGGACAGCTCCATCGGAGAGCCGACTCCCAGCGTCACCAGCAACAGCAGGATTGTGAAACTCAAACTGAGCGTCAGCAAAACGTCTAGCACGGCCGTCGGCAACGGCACGATCAAAACGACAAGGATCGCCATCACGGCGAGCGGAAACACCAGCTCGCTACGCTGGTTCATCGTCAGGGGTGGTGCCGTCGCAATCGACATTGTTCGTCGTCCTCATTCACATCAACCGCCAGACGCATCTCTGTCACACCCGTGGTTCGGCCGAACACCGCCCGCACCACGAAAATCACACCGTTGAATTGAACTAAATCTCACGCGGGACAAAGTGAGAGGTTTCTGAGCGGGGCGGCGTAAGCCCCCCGGTCCTTAGGCGTAAGCCCACTTTGGAAGAACCGGGGGCTTACGCCGCCCCGCTCAGATGTCTCCTCATTGACCGTACCGGCCCCTACGCCCTCGCACCTCGCAGCATGAACACGTAATTCAAGACCTCACTCACAGCCAAGAAGAGCGCTTGCGGAATCTCCTGGCCGACTCCCACCGTCTTGTAGAGGGCCTGAGCCAAAGGCTTTCGCTGAATCACCGGGATTCCGTGACGCCGCGCCCGCGCCATGATGAGCAGCGCGAACTGGTCGCGTCCCTTCGCAATGACGACCGGCGCGTTCATCCGACCCGCTTCAAATCGCAGTGCGATGGCAAAGTGAGTCGGGTTGGAAATCACCGTCGTCGCCTTCGGCACCTCCTCCAGCATCCGCGTCTGCATCGCGATTTCACGGGCGCGTTGCTTCCGCTTGGCAACCAGCCTTGGATCACCTTCATCGTCCTTGTGTTCCCGCTTCGCGTCCTCACGAGACATCATCAATTTCTTTTCGTTGCGGAACCATTGGATCCCGTAGTCGCTCGCCCCCACCACGAGCAGCACCGCAGAAGTTGAGACGAGCAGTTCGGCTCCCAAGCCCCACACGGTGGCCACAATCGTCGCGAGTTGTTGTTCTCCGAGTGAGACAATCTGGTCCTCTCGGCCGCTGAGAACCCACCAGACGACCGAGCCAATGAGCACGATCTTGGCCAGTGAAATGCCGCCGCGTGTCAGCCCCTCCATCGACAACAGCCGCTGCCAGTTTTCGGCCGGATTCAGCCGCTCCCACTTCGGTCCAAGCGACTCGGTATTGATGTGGACGCCCGCTTGCCCGAGGTTTGAAGCCAGGCTCACCGCGAACAGCCCGCCCATCAACGCTCCCGCCAATTGCAGCCCGCGCCCGAACAGTTCCACAAACAAGGACTGAGCCTCATCAACACTCATCTCCACGCGAGCCGCCAACACATGCGACCGAAAGTCGTGGCTGAGTCCCTGCGCCAACGTGAGACCGCCCCACCACAATCCGAACGCGCCGGCAAACAACAGCAGACTGCTGTTTAACTCGGGGCTGTACGCGAACTGCCCCTGAGCACGCGCGTCATCGCGACGACGCTGTGAGGGGAGAAATGTATTTTCGTTGTCGTGTCCGTCCGCCATCGTTCACCGGCCGATCAACAATCCCGAGTACTGTTGCAAAATCACATTCATCCGCGGCGCAAGATTCGGCCACAGGGTCCACGTCGCCACCAATCCAACCAAGAGTCGCAACGCGAAGCCGAACGACATCAGGTTCAACTGCGGAGCCGCCTTCGCCATCATCGCTAGGATCAGCGACGTGATGAACAGGCAGCACGCGACCGGGGCGGCCAAGATCACGCCCCACTCCGTCGCCGCCGACATCGCACGCAGGGATGTGTCAACGGGCACCGACAGGAATGGCCCGCCAATCGGTTGCTTCGCAAACGAAGCGTGCAGCGCCGCCAAAAAGACGTGATGAATGTTGTGCGTAAAGAACAGCATCACACCGAACAGTTGGAATATTTCAGCCATGATCGTCGTGACTTGGGGGCGAGTCGGATCCGTGATCGTGCCGAGCGTCAGACCCATCTCTTGGCTGATGTATGCCCCCGCCACTTGAAACGGCACGAGGAACAAACCGAACACATAGCCCAACGCACAGCCCACAATCACTTCGCGACCGACCGCCAGCGCGAAAGCCAACCACGGCTGATCGTGCATCGCCAAGACGACATTCACCGACAGCGTGCCGGACTCGATAAACCAGAAGCAGGTCAGCGCCAGAGCCACTCCCGCCTTCGCCATCCCCGGCACAAACCGTCCACCCAAGTACGGAATCGTCGCCATAAATGCCGAGACACGGGCCAAGATCAGCCCGAACGTCATCAACCATGTTTCCAGTAGACCATCCATAGTCTCACGCTGATCCTGACCCCAAACATCAATGCCCGATCTGAGCCGCTCGTGCAAACATCTGCACCGTGAAATAAATCGACATCTGCAACAACCACGGCATCGTCAACACCAGCAATCCCGCTAGCGCAATCATGCGCGGAGCGAAGCTGAGCGTCTGTTCCTGAATGTTCGTCACCGCCTGAAAAATGCTGACAGCCAAGCCAACAACCAGACTAACAACCAGAGCGGGTAGCGTGAGCATTACCGCGTGGTAATAGAACTCACGCCCCAGCGTGACAGCATCGAGTTCGGTCATGATTGTGGTCCAGTTGCGTTGCCCACTCGGTTAAACAATCGAGGCCACTTGAGGGTGTTTCAAAACCTGTTTGTGCCTCGAAACACTAGCCCGACGCGCAAGCGAGGGCTGGGCATTCGACGATGGTGAAGCCCTCGCTCGCGCGTCAGGCTGGTTTGGAAATGCCCGCTACCCAAAACTCTGATTGATCGACAGCGACACGAGATGCCAGCCATCCGCCAGCACAAACAACAACACTTTAAACGGGGTCGAGACAATCACCGGCGGCATCATCATCATGCCCATCGACATCAAGACGGTGGAGACGACGATATCGACAAGCAGAAACGGGATATAGATGCAGAAGCCCATCAAAAACGCAGTCTTCAACTCGCTGATAATAAATGCGGGAATCAGAACGGTAATCGGCGTGTCGCTCGGCGAATGGATCGGCCCCGCCTTTGACATGTGGGCAAAGAGTGCCAAGTCGTGCTTCCGGGTTTGCCGCAACATAAAGCTTTTGTGGATGTCGGCTCCCCGGCGAAATGCGTCGAGTCCGGAGAGATCCCCCTTCAAATAAGGCAGCACGGCGTGATCGTTCAACTTGGTGAGTGTCGGTTCCATGACGAAGACCGTCAGAAATAGCGCCAGTCCGATCAGGACCGAGTTGGGTGGAATTTCCTGCGTTGAGAGGCCGCGGCGCACGAACGACAACACGATCATGATGCGTGTGAAACAGGTCAGGCTCGCCAACGCGGCGGGCAACAGGACGAGACTTCCCAAGAACAGCGCCATCTGCAACGGCGGTGATAGGTTTTGCAGGAAGTTCGATTCGGCCAGTCGTTCGGCCACCTGATCGATGTTGGACATGGCTCAATCCTTTGAGCAGGCACGGTCGGTCTTGAGTCAGGTCAACGTGTCGGCGGCGTTGCGGGTGTGGGAAAGCTCGGCACCAACCCGCCGCGTAAGCAATGAAATGGGAGGCATGGTTCAGACGAATTCGGCTTTGGGTCTCAGTTGTCTTCTCCGGTCCCTTCGCCCAGGCTTTGCGGGGTGAGGGTGAGGGGGCTTCTGCTTGGCGGTGACCTCGACTTGAACTAGGCCCAATGGGATTCACGTCCTTTGCTCACGCGGCGGGCTGGTTTACAGCGAGGTGTGGCGGCGGTTCGATGGATGGAACGATTTCAAAATGGGGCTGCTGCCCATCGAGTGTGTCTTTGAACGAAGCGGGCAGTGCGATCAGCGACTTCAACCCCGTCGCGTCGGTCCCGGCGACGAGCTGCGTATCCCCGATCTTCACGAGGTACAGGACGGCGCGATTACCGAGAGCGACGGTCCCTTCAATCTGCATCAGTTGCCCGGTCGTGTTCGTCAGTTGCAGCCGCATCAACCACGGCTTGCCAAACCAAAGCGATCCAACACACAGGCCGAGTACGACGACCGTCCCGATGACCAACCGCAACAACATCGCACCCGTGTCGGGCGGCGCGGGCCACTCCGGCTTGTAAGTCATTTCTGAATCGAGAGCGTTCAGTTCCGCAGTGATCAAAACGGATGACGCCACCGCCTCAGGAACAACCTCTTCCAGACCGGCGAGTCGAATCCGTGGTTCCTCGGCGTAAGCAGTGACCGCCAGACACGTCAGTATTGAAAAGCTGACAAACAGAAAAACTCGCAGGTTGCGAAGCATGACGACCGCCTTCCTTGGCAGAGTGTCCGACGTCAGTGCGAAGCCCCGGTCACTTCCGTGATGCGGATCGCGAACTGGTCATTGACCACGACAACTTCACCCCGCGCCACACGGACGTTCTGCACGATCAGATCGACCGGCTCCGAAACGAGGCGGTTCAATTCGACGACCGAACCAATCCCGAGATCGAGCATCTCTTCGACCGACAGTGTGGCTCGCCCCAGTACCGCTTCGGCGTCGAGACGAACGCCGTACAAGTGATCCAGTGACTTCCCCGAAGCGGCCTTCGTCGGCCTGAGCTGAGAAAATGCGGGAGCCTTCGCGGCCACTGTGGTCGAGTGGCTCTCCTGCGGATTCAGCTCCTTTTCCACTTCCGCTAGGACGGCGTCCAATGTTTCTGTCATCGCATTCTTTCTCTGAATTAACAACTCTTCGATTGAAGCCGTCGAGCGACTGATCCGCTCGCTGAAAACGTAGGGTAAGCCTCTGGCTTGTCCTCTTTTTCAACCGCATTACGGGCAAGCCAGACGCTTACCCTACGTTTTCAACAGGCTGTTAACCGGCCCGTGCCATCTCCGGTGAACGCTGGCGACTTCGGACCTCTGAATCGATCAAATAGGCTTGCCGCTCTCCGACCTGACCCGGCCAACCGAGATATCGAGGTTCGTTCCCGATGGTTGCCTGGAGCGGATCGCTCACTCGTTGGTCGAGGACCACGAGATCGCCCACACGCAGGTTGGCCAGTTGCGGCGTCGAAAGCTGAACGCTGCCCAGTCGGACGGCGACTTCGGTGTTCATGCCACGCACGAGTGATTCCAACTGAACTCGTGTCGAGGCGTCGGGTGCCGCGTTGCGAGTTCGTTGCGTGTTGCCGAACAGTGTCTGCACGAACTCCAAGGGAAGCATCCAACAGCATTGCGCCACCCCGGCTGGCGCTTCTATTGAGAGGCGACAGACTGCAATTGGTTCCGAGGGTTTGAAGGTCTTGGAGCGACGGAGCAACAGTTCGCGTTCAGCCGTTTGCAGTCGGATGCCGCGAGTCTCATCCGCCCACGCTTCGGTCAGCCCGCCGAGGATCGTAGAGATCAGAAACTCGCCGACCGACGCTTCACCGGCAGAAAGGTCTCGCTCTGCGGGCAACTCGGTCATCGTCTCGCCAAGCAGGCCGCTGATCATCGACACCGCCAACGGATTCGGGATCGCCAAGATCGAGGGCGCTTCGCAGCCAGCCAACATCACTTGGTAAGCCAGCGTCCGATCGGGCCAGTCTTTCATGGAATCGACCGGCCAGTCCGTCGTGCAGTTTTCAAAGCGAATCGTGGTTGGCAGCGACAATCCGGTGAACACTTCCGCCAGAAACGAACCCGCCTGTCGAAGCCACAGCGTGAGCTTCGACTGATGATCCGGATGCAGACGCGGTGGCCGCGTGAAGTCGTGCGTGGAAAGGGTCATTGGTAGTGAAACTCTTCAAACAAGATGTCTTGCAGTCGTTCGCGACCATCGGTGAACAGCAGTGAATTGAAGTTGTCTTGAATCTCGCGCCGCAGTCGATTGACCCCCACCTTGCCCCGAATATCCTCCGGCGTTTTGTCGGCGATGTGAGCGGCCAGCCAAGTCATGAGGATCGGCTTTCGCAATTCGATCGCCTCCTTGACCTCTGCTTCATTCTCGGCGTCGGTCTGAACGGTGATCTCCAACGACAGGTACTTCGCCAGCAGCGGCTCATTGATATTGGCGACGATCCGCCCAAACGGAACGAAGTACGGGCCCTCGTGCGGAACTGCGTCGCCCCCCTTGGGATCGCCATGCCCAGCCGCCCCGTGGCCGTCATCCTTCTTGCCGTGGTCGTCCGGTTTCGCAGCGGGCTTCTTGGCTTCCTTCTTGGCGGCAGCCGGTTTGTCGTGAGCAGCAGCGTCTCCGTGAGCGGCATCACCGGTCGTCGATTCAGCGGCCACTTTGGCCGCACCGCCACCCAACATCTGCGGGACGGCCACCCCCGCCGCAGCCGACGCGAGTCCGACACCACCCAACAGAGCCAACTTCTTGACGTTCATGACTGGCCACCTCATCCAATCGGAAACTCGCGGCCGACGCTGACGGAGCATCAGTTGCGTTCTCCGAAGTCACGCCCCGTGAGGACGAACTCGGATCACTCAATCGGTTCATCATCGGCCACCGGATGTCAAACCTTGAGGATTTCGGTGACTTTTCTGATGCGCGGCGTTGGGCGAACGGCAAAACTTGTCCTGCTGAAGATCGTGGCCTGACACGCAAGTTTTGAAATTGCGATTTTTGAGCCAAATAGCGAACCAAGCCCCGTTGCGTGTCGTCCCGCCCCCGCCGCCCTCGCGTCGGTGGAGCGCATGATTGGCTACTAGCGAGGCCAATCATAGGCTCCACCGAGACCAGCTCGACGGGGGCCCGAGCCTCACTTTGTTGTCGTTTCTAGCTGTCAATCATCGCTTCCCCCAACGCGAGGTCGGTGGGGAGCCTTCCAGGAATCGAAACAGCGCAACTTCAAAACGCGCAAGCGAAGGTTCGGATGTCGAACGACCTTCGCTTGCGCGTCAGGCTTCATTAGATAAGCTTTTTCTTGCCACTCACCTTATGCTTCGCGCGGCGTGGTTGACCGTTGATGTCTGCTGCGCGAGGCATCCTCACAACAGGGCAGTGCGGGGAGGTTGGAAACAACCTCCCCTTGGACGGAGGGATTCATATGCGGCCGGATCGCGACCAGTCCCGCGAAGAGATCATCGTTGCCGAGCATCTGTCGGACCTGCGCGGTCGCGTGCGGTTACTGACGTGGGTGTCGGGACTGTCGTGGACGGTGCTCGTGCTGTTTGGCGGGCTGCTCGTGACGGGGGTACTCGACTGGCTGATCCACTTTGACGATCCCGGCCTGCGACTGGTGATCGGTCTCGCGTTACTCGCCGGATCGGGAGCGATGCTGTGGCGGCAACTGATCTTGCCGCTTAGGCAACCGCTGGGGACGACGTTTCTCGCGTCGCGCATCGAGCGCCGCTTTCCCGGCCTGCACAGCCGAGTCCTCAGCGCGGTCGAGTTCCTGCAACACAAGCTCGACGCGAAGTCGGGATCGCCCGAACTTCAGCGGGCCGTCGTCGGGCAGGCGCTGCTCGATCTGGAGACGATCGAACCGGGTGACATCGTCGAAACGAAGTCCGTCCACCGTGTGACGATTGCCGGTTCGATCCTGCTGGCCATCGTCGCCACCGTTGTGGCACTCCATCCGCTGGAAGCGGCCACGTCGGTCCAGCGGCTGATGTTTCCGTTCGCCGACGTGCCGTGGCCGCGTCAGTTTGAGTTGCGGCTCGTGCGTAGCGATCTCTCGCCGGTGATTCCGACTCCCGACCAACCGCTGCTCATCGCGCGCGGCGACACGCTGGAACTCTACGTGATCAGTCAGCGAGGCCGTCTGCCCGAGCGAGTCTGGTTCGAGCACCGTCTCGGTCACGAAGCCGAAGCGTCGCGCGAGGCCCTCCGGCAGACGACGATTCGCGACGACAAGGGCCGCTCCCGCGAGGCGGCCGCCATCAGTTGGGTCGCCGCGCGCGGGCCGCTCGAATTCCGCGCGACCGGCGGCGACGACGACCTGATGCCGTTCGTCCGCGTCGAAGTCGTCGAACCGCCAACCCTCGAAGCGTTGCAGGTCGGAATCACGCCGCCGAAATACTCCGGGCGTCCGGCCGAACAGCTTCCGCCGGGAGTCGGTCACGTGCAGGGGCTGCTCGGCACGCAGATCGAGTTGACCGGACGAGCCGACAAGCCGCTGAAGTCGGCCACGCTGCGCATCGGCGACAAGCCGTCCGTTCCGCTCACCATCGGCGAGGACGGGGCGTCGTTTGACGCGGCGTTCGCGATCACCGAGCCGGGCGTCACGGCGTACTGGTTCGAGTTGACCGACACGGCCGGTTTCACCGATCGCGAAGCGCCGCGCTACGAACTGCGCGGACGGGCCGATCTGGTTCCCGAGGTCGTGATCGAATCGCCCGTTGCCGACATCCAGCTCGCGCCCGATGCCGAACTGACGGTGAAGGTCCTCGCCAAGGATGACCTCGGCCTGCGCGAGGTGCGCCTCGTGTACCAACTCAATGACGAGGCCGCGCCGAAGCAGATCCCTCTGGCCGTGGTCGCGGGCGGCTCGCCTGCGACTTCTACTTCGCAAGCGGAAACTGAAAATGGCAAGACAGTCGCAGGCGAGCCGCCCGCGACCACGCTCACGCCCGAGCACATCTGGAAGCTCGCCGAGTTGGAACTTACACCCGGCAGTCGCATCGTGTTTCGAGCCGAAGCGACCGACGACTACGACCTCACGACGGAAGGGCACGTCGGCCGCAGCACACCGCGCACGATCCTGGTCATCTCGAAAGAGGACAAGCAGAAGGAACTGGCCGGGCGAGTCGGCGAGCTGCTCGAAGACCTTCAGGAAGCGGCGACTCTGCAACAGCGAGCCAAACAGCAGACGAGCGAACTGCAAACGCAACTCGACACAGCGGGCGAGTTGCGTCCGCAGGACATCGACCAGTTGCAACGAATTGAACTGGACCAGCGGCAGGCCGCGTCGAGGTTGACTCATCCGGCCGACGGCGTGCAGTCGCAGGCCCGTCAACTCCAGGAGGAGTTCCAGGCAAACAAGCTCGACGACGTTGAAACGCAACGCCGACTGGAACGCATCGTGGAAGAATTGGCCCGCTTGGGTCGCGATCAGTTCCCCGAGATCGAACGGGCGTTGACCCGCGCCGCGAAAGAGGCGGACGAGAAGCAAGGGACTGATCGGACTGATGGGGAGAAGAAAAACGGAGACAGCCGCCAGCCGACCTCAGAAAATCCTTCCTCTTCCGCGAAGCCAACCAAGTCACCGGCACTCGCCTCGTCGCTGAAGGAGGCTCAAACACAGCAGCAGCAAACGGCCGAGACACTGCAAGAATTGCAGGACCTGCTGGCGGAATGGCGCGATCGGCGCGATGTCTCTCGCGAACTGAAGGCCGTCATCGCCGAACAGGAGCAGGTGCAGCAGGAGTCGGCGGATCTCGGACAACAGACGCTGACCAAGTCTGCTGCGGAGCTCTCTCCACAAGAGAAGGCCGACCTCGGGAAGCTGGCCGCGAAACAGCGGAAGCTGGCCGAGCAAGTCGAGCAGTTCCGCAAACAACTCGATCAGACTGCGGGCAGCCTCAAGCCGCGCGACCCCGACGCGGCCGAGCGATTTGAAGAGGCTCGCGACGAGCTGACAAACGACGGCACGGCAGGCAAGCTGCGCGAGGCGGCGTCCGACATCGCGGACAACAAAATGGGAGCCGCATCACAAGCGCAGCAGCAGGCGCTCCAAGACCTGCGCGACTTGGATCGGCAACTTAAACGCGAACCGACCGACGACGTGGAGTTGCTCGTCAAACAGGTCGAGCAGGCGCAGCAGGAGTTCGAGACGCTCCGCAAGGAACAGACCGACCTGCTGGACCAGACGCAGCAGGCGGCGGGTCAGCCCGATTCGGCCGAGCGTCGCGAGCAACTCGAACAACTGCGACAGAAGCAGCAGAAACTGGGCGAGAAGCTGGCGCAGGCCGAACGCAAACTGGAGCGGCTGCAATTGCATCAGCCTGCCGACGCGGCGGCTCGCGCGAAGGAACGGCTCGACAAAATCAACGAGCAACTGCAAGACCCCGACCAGGCCGACGGAGCGGCCGACGGAATGCAGGAGGTGGTCGATGACATCGAACAGGTCGAACGAGACCTCGCGCTGGAGAAGCGGATTGCTCAGGAACGGCTGGCGGTCGAGCAGCTCGAAAAGATCGAGGACGAACTGAAGAGTTTGCTCGCGCGGCAACTGTCCGTCATCACGGAGACCGAACGGTTGGAAGCCGAACGCTTGGCGAAGGGGAGTCTCAGCCGTGGCCAACTCAAATCGCTGCGCGATCTCGCCGAGACCGAACGGGCGTTGCAAAACGAAGCCGAACGGATGGAGAAGTCGCTGACCGTCGCCGAAGTCTTTTCATTGGTTCTGCGACGAACGGCGCGCAACATCAGGCTTGCGGCCGATCGACTCGCCGAAAAGCAGACCGATGCTTCGACGCAGGCTCTCGAACGGGACGCGGCCAAGAAAATGGAAAGCCTGCTCGAAGTCCTCAAGCAGGATGAGAAGCCCGATCCAGCTAACGCGTCGCCGCCGATGCCTCCCGAGCAGAAGCCCGACGACGAGCAGCCCAAGCCCGAGCAAGCCGGTCCTCCGGGCGACTCGCTCCCGCAGATCGCCCAACTGAAAATGCTCAAGCTGCTTCAAGAGGAGTATCTCGAACGGACACAGTTGCTCCACGGTTTGCGAGACAAGGAAGGCAACCTCTCCCCGGCAGCGGCCACTGAACTGGAGCAACTCGCCCTCGAACAAGACGAGCTGGCCGAGTTGACGCGCAACATGGTCGCGAAGATTCTGCAAAGCCGTCCGGACAAGGATGACGATCCCAAACCGGAAGCCGACGGTGAGAAGAGCGAAGGGAAACCCGCTGACAAGAAATCGGGTGACTCACCGAACAAGGCACTGGACCTCGACAAGCCGCTCGATTTGGACAAGCTCTTGGATGACGACAAGCCGAGAAAGGGGAAGAGTGAATGAAGCCGATCTGCTACTGGATGAAGGGCAATCCTGACCGGCCCGATCAAACGTCGAATTCAGGTGAGCCAAACAGCGTTTGGACCGGCGCAGCAATCACTGGCCCCTCGTGGCGGATGCTGCCAGCATCCCAGCCGACGCTGGCAGCGTCGGCCACGACAGTGATTGCTGCGCCGATCCTTAGCCCCCGGACCTGCAACTTTCGCGGAAGAGTCCGGGGGCTAACGCCGCCCGACTCACCGACTTCTCTCGGGCATGAGTGCCCATCCTTCATGTCACACGCGTCCCTTCTCACCGCGTTGCTTGTCAGCCTGTTCACAGTCTCGTTGCCTGTTGCCTCGTCGGCCGATGACGACGCTGCCAAGGGCACCACTGAGCAAAAGGCCGATCCGCCGAAGGAGCCTTCGCTGCTCGACAAACTCTCGAAGGAACTGCTCACGGAAGTCGATGAGAATCCAGGCAAGCCCAAGCCGGAGGAGAAGGAAGACAAGTTCGATCGCGTCGCAACCGGCATGAGATCGGCCAGCAAGAAACTCGAGGGGAAAGAGACCGGCGACGAGACGACCCAGCTTCAGGAGCAGGTCATCCGTGACCTCGATGACCTCATCAAGCAGCTTCAGAACCCGCCGCCCGGTGGCGGTGGCGGGGGGGGCAGTTCCGGAGGCGGCTCATCGAAGTCGGGCAAGAGCGGCGGCGGCGGTCAGCAACAGCGAGCCGGTGGTCGCGGCGCAAGTGGACGTGGCGCCAATGGCCAGCCGCAGGAAGGGACTCCCCAACAGCAGGCTCAAGGTGGCGGCAGTGAGCAGGGTGGCAAAGACCGCAAAGACGCGGAAGGCTCGGATGAACGACCCGACTCCGAACGGAAGGCGGCCGCCGAAGCCGCTCGCAAGAAAAAATTGGAGATCGATGTGTGGGGACACCTCCCCTCCCATCTGCGCGACCAACTGCTGAACACCTATGGCGAACGGATGCTCCCGAAGTACGAACACCTCGTAAAGCAGTTTTACGAGGCGCTGTCGGAACAGAACGAAGCCAAGCCCCGTCGCTAAGGATCGGCGCAGCAATCACTGTCGTGGCCGACGCTGCCAGCGTCAGCTGGGATGCTGGCAGCATCCGCCACGAGGGGACAGTGATTGTTGCGCCGGCCCTAGGTACTCGCCCCAAAAACGTGTCGTCTTTCGCTCCGAGAAAGAACGCCCTGTCGCGGAGCGATTGGCGACATACGGTGGAATTGTTCTTGAACGGGTTCTAAAGCGGCCTGCCTGAGAGGAGCGGCTTACCTGAGAGGAGCGGCTTGCCTGAGAGGATATTTTCCGACGTTGACTCATCTCAGGCGAGCCGCCAGAGCTACGCACCGCCAGAGCTACGACCTGTCAGTGTGTTGCACCCCAGTTCGGTGATGCGGGGAACTCGCCACCAAGGGAATTCCATGTTCGACGTGACTCAATTCATGACGGATCGCACCGACCTTCCCGTTGCCACGTTTGAGTGGGGAGCGATTCAGTGGTTGTGCAACGAGGAGTTGTCTCCCGGCGCGAAGCAGACATTGGGGATCACTCACATCCTGCCGGGGCGGACCAACCCGAGGCACTTTCACCCGAATTGTGAAGAGGTGCTCTACCTACTTTCCGGTTGTGGGCGGCACAGTTTTGGCGACGGCTTCATCGAGCTGCAGCCTGGCATGACGATTCGCATTCCGGCGGGAGTCACTCACAACCTGACGAACACCGGAAGCGAGTTGCTGACGTGCCTCATTGCTTTCAACTCGGGCCACCGCGAGACGGTGTTCTTGGAGTGAGGCAGATGCCACAGCGATATATTTCACACACATTTGCGAGTGACATACGCTCGTTGCGACTCACTCCAGACCGACGATGTTCCAAGGAGATTGCCGCATGTGGATGATGATTGTTGCCGCCGCGTTGCTCGCTGACCCGCAAGGGGAGTCCGTGTCCGCGAAGGGGACTCTGGTGGTGGTGGGTGGCGGTCCCACCACGTTGGAGATTGTTGAGAAGGCTCTCGATTTGGCGGGTGGCTCCAAAGCCAAGGTGGCGGTCATCGCCGAGGCCAATCGCGAGAACGGCCCCGCTTCATTAGCTGCTTGGAGGGGGACCAAGGCCGCTCGTGTGTCGCTGATTAACGTGCAGCAGCCCGCCCTCGCGACGAAGTTGATTTGCGAGGCCGACTTGATTTGGATGCCGGGCGGACTGCAAGGCGTCTTCATGAACGGCGTTCGTGGGACGGACATCGCCGAGACCATTCGCCAGCGTTATCGCGACGGAGCCATTGTCGGCGGGACGAGCGCGGGAGCGGCCGTGATGTCGAAGGTCATGATCGGCGGACGGTCGGACCTCGACAGCCTGCGTGCCGGGTCCACACCGTATCTCGTGGAGGGCCTCGCGCTCTGGCCTGAGGTGATCGTGGACCAGCACTTCCTGCAAAAGGGCCGCTTCAATCGGCTGACACTCGCGGTCCTCGATCATCCGGATCTGCTGGGAATTGGCATCGACGAAGAAACAGCCGTCGTCGTTCACGGGCGAAAGTTTGAGGTGATCGGCAACAACAATGTGACGGTACTCGATGCGAGGAAAGCGTCGCGCGAGAAGCTCGTGCAGGGGGAGCCAGCCGCCGCCCGCAACGTCAAGATTCACGTCTTGCGAGCCAAGATGAAGTTCGACTTCGACGAGTGATATGCCTCGCAACGCTGAGATTGACGCACAACGCCGGTTGGTCAGCGGGCGTCACCACCGTCGTCCGTCTCACGCCTCAGCTTGTAGAGTGTCGAGTCGTCGCTAGTCCAAGCCTGCAATTGTTCGCCGTCCAATTGCACCACCCGGTACTCGAATTTCTCGCCCCAGACCTTCATCGCAGAACGCGCCGCGTCGAGGGGGCTGCCGGTGAGAATCTCGAACGTCAGGATCGACTCATTCACAGTCCAACGCATGTCGAACGTCAATCGCTTGCCGTACAGCAGCCGGCGAGCGAAGTCGAGTTCCAAGAGCATCGTGGCCGTTCCATCCGAATTCAGCGTGAGAGTCCGCTGACCGCAGAATGAGTCCCGCCACGAACCGATCAGTCGCTCAACATCAAACGTGAACGGAACCGGCGCTGGCGCGGGATCGGCCTTGGCAACGGGAGGCACATTCCCCTCTTCGACAGCCGCCACGTCCTCGGTGATCGTGATGGATGGCGCGTCGCTTGCGTTGTGCTGGGGCATGGCGGTGGAAACCGGATCGGCCACCGAGAGAGATTCCACTGAACCGTTTGCCGGTCCAGACGAGCGTCCGCACCCCGATGCGGTGAGGACGAATGCGGCGGTCACTCCCCATGAGGCGATGAAACCGTGTCGCACGAGAAGCCGCATCAAGTGCGAAGTGGATCGGTCAGTAGAGGGCGTTGAAAACTGTGTTCGCATGGGAAGGATGATCGAGACCAACGGAAAGTCCGTCAATACGAATGGCAAGGCCATCTACGGCCATCGCCAGTTTCAATTGGGGTGCCACGGTCTCGGAGCTTCGACGTGGCCGTGCCCGGAGGTGGAGGCTGATTCGCAATCTCACAGCCACGTCGAAGCTCCGTCACCGTGGCGTCCCAAACCCCAAATTCAACCAGTCGATGGCCCCCAAGGCCATCCAAGCCGTCATTCTGACGCGGCAGTCGTCAGCCACTCGACGAACTCTTTGCGGCCTGCCAATTCTTTTGCCAGCGCCGGTTCGGCAAACACGCGGACGCGCTTTACGTAGTCGTCGAACTGCGTCTTCGCCAGTGCCGCGACGACGGGCGAGACACTACTGAGCGGTCGATACACGCCCTCTTTGGGTTGGAAGACATCGACCTTGAACTCGACTTCCTTGTGTGTGGGCGGAGCGTCGATGAGCAGGTCCGTCGGTGCGAGCGTTCGCCCGAGAGCCATTTCGGCCTGCGCGAGAACTCGGTTTCCAACCTCGATCAACTCGGCATAGGGACGACCGGCCAAGGATCGGTACAGATCGGGCGTTTGATAAAGGCTGAATTCGATCACCCGCTTGTGCAGCTTACGTTTCGCTCCGAAGACACCGTCCAGCAGCGAGGCGACCGGCGAATCGATCGACTCCTTTCGCAAGGCAGAAATCACCTCGTACTCGCTCTGTTGGAAGAGCGTTCGCAAATCGAGCCGCTGGTACAACTCGAAGAAGCTGCGGGCGAACATGCTCGTCGCCGAACGGACGGCGTGGTGCCAATAGACCTCGCTGAACATGACGTATCGGGCGAAGACCATCAGCTCGGCCGCCGTCTTCCCCTTGGACGAGATCGCGAGACCATCGCCCGCTTCGTTGACGAGCAGCGATTGAATCAGCCGATTCCGGTCGAAGTTGCGTCCGTAGGGAACCCCCGCGTGGAGGCTGTCTCGCTCCAGATAGTCCATCTTGTCGATGTCGATCGGCCCCGAGAGGATCGAGCGTATCAGCCGCAACGGCAGCGAGTCGGTTCGCGCGACGAGGACATCCAGCACCTCGGCGGGGTCGATGCGCCATTCGTCTCGCAACACTTGTCCGAGTTCGCGGTCGGGTGACAGGAATTCGTCCGCGAAGGCTTCATGCGGCGGTAAATCGGGAAGTCCCATGTCTTCAATTGGGTGACAGAACGGCCAGTGACCAAGGTCATGCAGCAGCGCCGCGACCATCAACACTTCGGCACGATGCACATCGACGGCTGCGGCAAAGCGCGAGTCCTTGCCGAGTTGCCACAGATAACGCAGCGCGTTGTGAAAGACACCCAGCGCGTGCTCGAACCGCGTGTGAGTCGCCCCCGGATAGATGCGGCCCGCCAAGCCGAGCTGTGTGATATGCCGCAGACGCTGGAACTCAGCCGTATCGACGAGCGCACGAACCCGCGCCGTGAATGGCACATCCTGGCCCGTCGGGATCCGGATGATCGGCCCTCCCGACTGGTGGTCCGAAAGCTCGGGAATGGAACTGTAAGGATGAGTCATGCGGGCGCACTTTTCTCACGTAGCATGGATTCAACCTGATCCATCGGTATTCGGTTTAAGACGGCTTCGAAATTGACCTGAAGAGAAAGTTGTGCCGGTGAGCCAGGTCTACTTAGGCTTGATCTAATTCAACTTGCCATTTTTCGCGTATCAAGCTCAGCATCCGTTGAATGGTCCGTCGCGTGCGGCCCAATTGCACCGCCACCTCGTCGTTCGTGTAGCCATCGAGCTTCATCACGACGATCTGCTCCAGCTCAGGATCCCCGAGTGACTCCAACAGCCGACTGCATTGCTCGGCCACCAATGCGCGAACTTCCGGCCCCATTTCTGGATCAGCAATTTTTGACAGGCGCGAGTTATCTTTGAGCTGTTTTGATTTGGTATCAACCGGCTCCGACGGCGAGCTTCGTTTTGCCGCCCGCTCCGATTTCAACCGGTCGTTAGCCTTGCGATTGGTGATCGTTGCTAACAGTGGCCAGAGATCATCGTACTCCTGTGACTGCTTGAGCTTGCCCTCCTTCACCGCCGAGCAAAAGGTGTTGAAGGCACTCAAGGCAACGTCTTCTTCATCGAACGCCGCCGAACGAGAGGTTCGCAAACGCTTGCGACCAAGACTCAACATGCGTTTCGAGTAACGCTCCCACAACTGAAACGCGGCTTCCGAATCGTTCAACTTCAACCGGCGAACCCAATCCGCGACTACTCGAATATCTGATGAACTTTGCACGCTCATTGATGGTTCCATGAATCAGTTGATTGCAGTCGCGTTTGGGCCGTCGCGATGTGCCTTGGGGCTCAAACCGTGTTTAAGAAGATCGGCGACAACTTTTTAACTCCTCAACCGGTTTTAACGACTACAAGTAAGACTGTCATTCACACGAGGCTCGGCGATGAATTCAGCACAGCGCGGCCAGCAGTCAGCACTGGCATCCCAAAACCACGCCAACAAATCTGGCTCATTTTGAGGCAGCACCACCTGTGGTGCGAAGTGACGATTCCTTCGCTTTCCGAGACATGACTCGTGGCGATGTGAAAGGCGACCCGTCCGTTGAAAACGTAGGGTAAGCGTCTCGCTTGCCCGTAAATGCAGTCGAAAAAGGGGCAAGCCAGAGGCTTACCCTACGTTTTTCAACAGGCTGCTATAGGCGGCTACCGGTGATTGTTTCTGTCTCGTTTCAATGCGGCTGCCGCATGGCGAGAACTCTTCGTTGCACGAGGCCAAATGCGTCTCTGAGCTGCGCCAAAATTGGGCGAGCACAATTATTTCCAAGCCAATGTCACATTACAGACACATTTGTCCAGTATCCACTTGTTGGCTCGCACGCACACCCGTGTTCGCTGGGCCGTGAATTTTCGAGTGGCGGGGATAACTCTGCCAAGTTTAGTGGCCCTTCACTTCGTCGGGAGTTTACTCGACGGCTCGTTTTGATTTCTCTGAACGCCCACGCGAGCGGCAGGAAATGATTTACCCGTAGGATGGACGCGCCGTCCTTCCGAGTTTGCCCAGCAGAGCCGAACGGACGCGGCGTCCAGCCGGCGTTGTGAGTATGCGACTCTTAGAACTTATTCGAAAAAATTACACCGTGTTTTGAACGACACCAACTCGAAGCGTGAGCGAGGACGAATGCCGCTCGACTCTCGCCCTCGCTCATGCTTCGGGTTGGTGTTGTTCTCGGACAAATTCTTAGTATTTGTCCAAGAACGACTCCGCTATTTGTCGCCTTTCGCTCCGCGAAAGGGCGTTCTTTCGCGGAGCGAAAGACGGCATTGTTGTTTGAAAGAGTTCTTTCCGGTCACTCACAACGAAGAGAGCGGCATTAATGCCGCTCTCTTTCACTCGAAGTGGCCGTCCGATTCGAGTCTCAGTCGTGAAATTGCCCGCATCAATCGAGCGGAGGCGCCTGAATTCCCAAGACGAACGGAAAGACGCGAGCCGGCTTATGAGGGGAGCCGATTCGGTCCTTGTAGGCGATCTGAGCGGCGCGGTCGGCGGCGAATTGCAGCACGACAAACTCCAAGCCACAGTAATGTTCGGTCCCAACTTCAGCAGCCACGTCTGCGAAGACCTCTCCCGCTGAAGCCGCATGACGCCGCACACCGTGAATACTGTTCTCGCGAACCTTCACACCTGCGGCCGACAGCTTGACGAGGCCCTTCAAAAACTTTCCG
Organism: Schlesneria paludicola DSM 18645; assembly: GCA_945862235.1. Lineage (GTDB taxonomy): Bacteria > Planctomycetota > Planctomycetia > Planctomycetales > Planctomycetaceae > Schlesneria > Schlesneria paludicola_A. The sequence goes on along the minus strand of CAMAYU010000006.1, from coordinate 33,865 downwards.
ATCAACGTGTCGGGGCCGGAGGCACGCCACAACCGTTCCCACTCTTCATGAGCTTCCCAGTAGTAACCGTGGTTGAAGTAGTCGAGCGCCAGCAGGTAGTGACGATTTTCGGCCCACGTTGCTGCCGTCAACTGTTTCGGCGGAGGAGATTTACGCTGGTAGCTGTGTCCGCGCGGGTCGCGGATCGGATGCGGTGTGTCTGAACCGGGGACATACGTGTATGAGGGCAGCTCCGTGGAAGGGAGAATGCGCACGGGGCGATCCGGGGTTTCCGTCATCTGAGTTTTCTTTCGTTGCAGGACGTTCGCCACAGAGTTGCCTTTCAGAATGAACCGACACCGGGAGCCATCTCGCGCGGTCGTACAGGCCGGAACAAACTGGCGACCTCATCGAATTACCTCGGCCGACGAAGGCGTGGTAAACGGGAGGGCACAAATCTGTGACGGAGAAAATCGTTGAATCGATCCGTCGAGAACCCACTGTTAGCGGCGCTCGACTCAAGAAGAAGAATGCGGTTGGATTGAAGGTCACAACCTTGTTTTTCAACGTATATTCAGGCAGGAATTGGGCGGGCGAACCCCATTTCGCCCGTAAGCAGAGTGGAATTCGAGTCGCAGCATACAGGAAAAAAACGTCAACGGGAGATGAGTTTTGCTGTTTTCTTGAGAACGAGAACTAATCGTCCAGACTTAACCCGCAGAGTCCAACAAGGCCCGTTTGATGCGAGCCACAACGCCACGAAACCCTTGCTGGCGAGTCATTCCCAGCACGGCACTCAGCCCCCAATGAGCGACCAAATCCTCCGGCAGAGACAACGCGGTCTCAAGAGGCTCGCCGTCCAACCCAACAACCAACAGTGCAACCAGCCCGCGTACCGTCGGTGATTTGCGAGGGACATCCGCCTCGATTTGGACTCGCCCCTCGACCGACCGCGCCCACAAGTGGACCGGCGTCTGGCACTCTTGGACTCGGCACGATGCGGGAAACGGTTCACGGACCAAATCCGGTGACAGCTCGGGCAACTGGTCGGCGAATTCGACGAGCCATTCCAACTTTTCCTCCGGTTCGAGTTCCTGGAGTTCGGCGATGAGTGAGGCCAGTTTCATGGTCAGGCGGTGTTCCTGCTACGCGCGGTGAGTCAGCCAGTCATTGGACGAGGCTGATCGTAAACAATGCCAAACAAAATCGCAGCCCGCAGAGTGGATCACAACAGACGTCCCGACGTTGTTCAACTGTCGCCGGAGCGCAACGGTGGGGATGCGGGGAGTCCGTGGCTATACTTCCTCCCCGCCTTGCTTGTCATCACCATGACGTTTGAAAGAGGACTCACTCATGCTGCGCTTCGTCGGGACAATTGTCGCCTCACTCTGCCTGTTGCTCGGCTGCGGGCCTTCGCTCGCAAGTGCCCAAGAGTCACCGAAGAGTGACGTGCCGAAGGGGGAATTGAAGAAGTACTCGTTCGAGAAATCCAAGGTTTTCCCCGGCACGGTGCGCGAGTACTCGATCTACGTCCCCAAGCAGTACGACCCGGCCAAGCCCGCCTGTCTGTACGTCAATCAGGATGGCGTGCAGTACAAGGCTCCCGAAGTCTTCGACGAACTGATCCACAAGAAGGAGATGCCGGTCACGATCGGCGTGTTCGTCACACCGGGTGTCGTGAAGGGGACTTCGGACCAAGCGTTGCCTCGCTTCAACCGCAGCTTCGAGTACGACGGGCTGGGCGACGCCTATGCGAGGTTCTTGTTGGAAGAACTGCTGCCCGAGGTCGAGACTCGAAAGACCGAGGACGGTCGCGCGATCAAGCTGTCTCAGGATGGCAACGACCGGGCGATTGGCGGAGCCAGTAGCGGCGCGATCTGTGCGTTCACCGCAGCTTGGGAGCGGCCCGATTCCTTTCAGCGTGTCTTCAGCGCCATCGGCACCTACGTCGGACTGCGCGGCGGTCACAACTATTCGACGTTGATCCGCAAGTACGAGCCAAAGCCGCTCCGCATCTTCCTCGAAGACGGCAGCAAAGACCTGAACATCTACGGCGGCGACTGGTGGATGGCCAACCAAGCGATGGAGCGTTCGCTGGTCTTCGCCGGGTATGAAGTGACTCACAACTGGGGCGAGGGCGGTCACAGCGGCCAGCACGCTACAGAGATTTTCCCAGACGCCATGCGTTGGCTCTGGAAGGACTGGCCGAACCCCGTCCAAGCGGGCAAAGGCTCGCCACAGTGCCAAGAGATTCTGATCCCCGGTGAGAATTGGAAGCTCGTGGCCGATGGCTACAAGTTCACGGAAGGTCCGTCGGTCAATGCGAAGGGGGAGGTCTTCTACAACGAAGTCCCCAACAGCAAGACGTTCAAGGTGGGCCTCGATGGCAAAGTGACGGAGTTCCTCGCTGATTCCAAGAAGGGTGATGGACAGGCGTTTGGTCCCGATGGTCGGCTGTACGCGAACGCCGGTGCGACCGAACAAGTTCTCGCTTGGGACGCCGACGGGAAGTCATCCGTGTTCGCGGACGGCTTCAAGGGGAACGACCTCGTGGTCAGGCACGATGGCAGCCTGTTCGCGACCGCCCCGTTCGCGACTCCCAATGACAGCAAGGTCTGGTACGTCTCGCCCAAGGGTGAGAAGAAGATCGTGGACGCGGGCCTCAAGTTTGCAAACGGCATCTGCTGTTCCCCCGACCAGTCGCTGCTCTACGTCGCCGACAGCCGCAGCCACTGGATCTACAACTACCAAATTCAAGCCGATGGTTCGCTGGCTCACAAACAGAAGTACTTTCATTTGCATGTCCCCGACACGGCCGAGGACAGCGGCGTGGATGGACTCCGCACCGATCGCGATGGCCGGCTGTGGGCCGCGACGCGACTCGGCCTGCAAGTCTGCGATCAACCGGGACGAGTGAACTGCATCATCCCGACTCCCAACGGCAAGGTCTCCAACCTGACGTTCGGCGGTGAAAACTTCGACACGGTCTTCGCCACCTGCGGCGATCGCGTCTACAGCCGCAAGGTCAAGGTGAAGGGCGCGAACGGCTGGCAGGCCCCCGTCAAACCGGCAAACCCACGTTTGTGATTGAGTCATTGGTCCTCAACCAAAGCGCAACCCCACCGGGCTTGCCCCTGTGGATTCAGGTCTTTGCACTACTTTTAGTTTTGTGTTCCCCGAACTCGTGACGTGAGTAGTGCAAACACCCGCGAGCCACCGGGACAGGCCCGGTGGGGTCGCTTGCTTGTGGAGGTGCCCCTCACCACTCACTCTCTCAACTCCACACTGAAGGACTGACAAACATGCGATTGGCTCAACGTTGGATTGGCCTTGGCCTGCTGTTCGGCACGCTCACCTGCGCGGCCTCGCCACTGGCCGTGCAGGTCGTCTCCGCGCAAGATCGCGGCATCGGCGACTTCCCCAAGCTGTCGGCGGAGCGAGATTGGCCGTGGTGGCGCGGGCCGTCTCGGAACGGAGTGGCCGTCGGGGCCGAGCCTGTGCTGACCAAATGGAGCAACACCGAAAACGTGCTCTGGAAGACACCGGTTCCAGGGCGAGGCCATTCGTCCCCGATCATCGTCGGTGATCGAGTCTTCCTGACGACGGCTGATGAAGCCCAAAAAGTCCATTCGGTCTTGGCGTTTGATCGCCAGACGGGCAAGTCGCTGTGGAAGACGGATGTGAGTAAGGGCGGTTTCCCCGCGAAGAATCACGCCAAAAACACGGAGGCGTCTTCCACGCTCGCCTGCGATGGCGAGCGACTCTTCGCGACCTTCTATCACCGTGACACCGTGCAGGCGACGGCCCTCGATCTCGATGGCAAGCGAGTCTGGCAGGAGACGGTCGGGCCGTTTCGACCGAGGACGTACGAGTACGGCTACGCTCCTTCCCCGACGCTCTATCGCGAGACCGTCATCATCGCGACGGAGTTTGATGGCGAGAGCGCGATCACGGCTCTTGATCGCCAGACTGGAAAGCAAGTTTGGCGGACGCCGCGTAAAAGCAGCATCACATTCTCAACGCCGGTCGTCGCGCATGTCGCTGGCAAAGATCAGTTGCTGATCAGCGGAACCAATCAGGTGTCGAGCTACGATCCCGCCAACGGTAAGAGCTTGTGGGCCGCAGACGGAACAACGTTTGCCACCTGCGGCACGATGGTTTGGGACGGCGACATCGTCTTCGCTAGCGGTGGCTATCCGAAGGCGGAGACGCTCGCGGTGAAGGCCGATGGCAGCGGCAAAGTTCTGTGGAGTAACAACCAGAAGTGCTACGAAGAGTCGATGCTTGCTTACCAAGGATACGTCTACGCCCTGACCGGCAGCGGAGTCCTCTTCTGCTGGCGCGGCACCGATGGAAAAGAGATGTGGAAGCAACGCCTCCAAGGTCCGGTCAGTTCGTCTCCAGTCCTCGCGGGCGGACACATCTATCAAGCCAACGAGCGCGGCGTCTGCTACGTCTTCAAACCGAATCCCGAGAAGTTTGAATCCGTCGCCGAAAACCAACTCGGCGACGAAGCCTTCCCCTCACCCGCGATCATCGGCAACCAGATCTTCATCCGCACGGCCACCGGTTCCGGCCAAGGCCGCAAAGAGTTTCTGTACTGCCTTGGCCAAAAGTGAACTCTTGCCGCGATTAGCAGCCTGTTGAAAAGCGTCGAGTCAGCCTCCCGGCTTGCTCGTTTTCTCGCGGTCAAGACGGACTAGCGGGACGTTTACCCGACGTTTTTTAACGGGCTGTTAGCTTGTGTTCGCCGTTGTTCCGATCAAGCCCAGCTTGCGAGTGGGTCGAAACATAAATAGCATCCGACTCGCCCGATGGATCTCTCCCGCCGAATGCTCTGCCCCGCGAAACCCACACACAATGTTCCGACCCGTGGTCACATGGCCGTGTCTACTGATGTTTTCGGCGATCGCGATGGCGAATGCTGTTGAAGCTGGTGATGCTCCGCGCGGGATGCACTTCGCTAACGACATCGTGCCGATTCTCAGTCGCTTCGGCTGCAACGCCTCCGGCTGCCACGGCAAGGCGGAGGGGCAGAACGGGTTCAAACTGTCGGTTTTCGGTTTCGATCCGGCGGCCGACTACATCGCCCTCACGCAGGAGTCGCGCGGCCGGCGCGTGGTCCCCGCGATCCCCGACCAAAGTTTGCTGCTGCTGAAGATGTCGGGAGGCTCACCCCACGGCGGAGGCGTGCGTATCCCGCGTGGTTCCGACGAGTACCGTCTGCTGCGCGACTGGATCGCCCTCGGAATGCCCGCCGGGCGCGAGGACGCTCCGCGCGTGACATCGCTCCGCATCGAACCGACCGAGAAAGTTTTGGCCGCTCGTTCGACGCAGCCACTCAAGGTGATGGCGATCTATTCGGACGGACACGAAGTCGATGTGACGCGGCATGCCCGGTTCCAGACGAACCGCGAGGCGATCGCCACGGTCGATGAGTCGGGGCTCGTCACGACACAGGACGTGGCGGGAGATGTCGCGATTATGGCGGCGTATTCCGAAACGACGGCGGTGTTCACGGCACTTGTTCCGCGCACGGAAGCGATGAAAGAAGAGAAGCCCCCTCACCCTAACCCTCTCCCGACCACCGAAGCGGCGGTGACCGGGCCGGGGCGAGGGGACAAGAATGACATCGACCGGCTGGTCGATGCCAAACTCAAGAAGCTGAACATCGCCGGGTCGCCGCTCTGTGACGACGCGACCTATTTACGTCGAGTGACGCTCGATCTGATCGGCAAACTCCCCACGGCGGATGAGGCCCGTGCGTTTGCGAGTGACTCGCAGCCCGACAAGCGATCGCGGTGGGTCGATTCGCTGCTGAAGCGGCCCGAGTTCGCCGACTACTGGGCACTCAAATGGTCCGACTGGCTGCGTGTCGATCGACTGGCACTCGGTCACAAGGGAGCCTACTCGTATTACAAATGGGTCCGCGACAGCTTCGCCTCGAACAAGCCGCTCGATCAATTTGCGAGGGAACTGGTCCAGGCCGACGGATTGCTCGCCGAGCATCCGGCCGGTCACTTCTACAAGGTGGCGAAGGACCCCGGTGACGCGGCGGCGATGCTGTCGCAGGCACTGCTCGGCGTGAGGATCGACTGCGCGAAGTGCCATCATCATCCGTTCGACCGCTGGAGCCAGGACGACTACTACGGGATGCAGGCGTTTTTCACGCCGGTCACGTTCAAGACGACCTCGCGCGGTGAGATGCTGCTCGCATCCAAGAATGACGCGACGAATCATCCTCGCACCGGCAAAGCCATCTTCGCGCATCCGCTCGCCACGCCGATGCCCGACAAGAATCCCGAAGGAGACCGCCGCAGGGTGCTGGCCGACTGGATGACCTCGCCAAGCAACCCGTACTTCGCGCGGAATGTCGCGAACCGCACGTGGGCTCACCTGACGGGACGCGGCCTCGTCGAGCCGGTCGATGATGTCCGCTCGACCAACCCGCCGACGAACCCCGAACTGCTGGACGCCCTCGCGCGAGAACTGGTCCAGGGCCGATTCGACTTCCACCGGCTGATCCGCTTCATCGTCGCCTCGCGCACGTATCAGGCATCGACCGAGATCAACGCTTCGAACACGAACGACGAGCAGAACTACTCGCGCTCTTTGCTGCGGAGGCTCGATGCCGAAGTGCTGCTCGACGCCATCTGCGACACGACCGGCATCCCCGAGAAGTTCGACGGCGTGCCAGCCGGTGTGCGAGCCGTCCAACTGTGGGACAGCCAGGCGACGAACTACTTCCTCACCACAACCGGCCGCCCGACGCGCACGACCGTTTGCGAGTGTGAGCGGGTCTCGACCCCCAACGTTGCCCAAATCCTGCACACATTGAATTCGGAGAACCTCGAAGCGAAGCTGTCTCACGACGCTGGCCGCCTCGCCCGACTGACCGCTCAATTCCGGAAGGACGACCGGCAACTGGTCGAAGAACTATACCTGACGTTCCTCGCCCGACTCCCCAAGCCGGACGAAGCCGAAGCCTGCCTGAAACACCTGTTGACCGCCGGGCCTTCCCAACGCCGCAAGGCTGCTGAAGACTTGGCTTGGTCACTGATGAACAGCCTGGAGTTTGCGTTCAACCATTGAAAACAAGGAACTGTAGGATGGGCACTCCTGCCCGTCCGTCCTTCCACTCGCATATTATGCTTCAGCAATTGAGTGACGTTGACGATGGACCTCTATGACGAGTTCTTCTCCTTGATCGAAGCCTTTGACGCTGCCGCCGTCCCTTATGCCGTGTGTGGTGGCATTGCCGTGGCCATTCACGGATTCCCGCGTTTTACGGAAGACATCGACTTGCTCATCCATCCCTCCGACGAGCAACGGGCGTTGCAGGCAGCAGCAGCCCGTCAGTTCACGCTAGAGGGTGGTCGATTGCCGATGGGAAATGGTGAAGACTCGAAATGGGAGATCGTCCGCGTTTCCAAGATCGTCGGGAAATCGTTGCTCACGCTGGACCTGATGCTTGCCGCCGAGGAGGTGCAACTGGCGTGGAACGACCGCGCTGTCGTTGAATACTCGGGGAAGCGAGTCTCGGTGGTGTCGAGGCCGGGACTCAAATTGCTCAAGCAACTTGCCGGCCGTCGAAAGGATCTGCTGGATCTCGAACAACTGGGGCTGACCGATGAAGCCGATCACTGACGCGCACAATCCGAAGAACCCGGACATGTCGCCGGAAGCCATCGACGAGCGGCTGCGGGAAGTTGCTCGGCTCTACAAGCTCGGTATGGCCCTCAGAAATCCGACGTGGGTCTGGCGCGGAAACATCACCGAGGCCGCCGCGCGACAGAATGCCTCTCTCGAATTAACGACAAACGAACCGACTTCCCTCTGAACGGAGAGATGGAAATGCGTGACTACTGCGATGGAATCAACCGCCGGGACGCGCTGCGAGTCGGCGCGGGAGCGTTTGGGCTGACGTTGGAGAGTCTCCTGCGACGGCAGGCGGCGGCGACAGAGAAGGGGATCGACAATCGGCGCGACGACGTGTCGCTGATCGTCCTCTTCCTGAAGGGGGGCCTGAGCACCATCGACACGCTCGACATGAAGCCGCACGCGCCGAGCGAGTTCCGGGGCGAGTTCGATCCGATCGCGACCAACGTCCCCGGCATCGAGGTCTGCAATCACCTGCCGCATCTGTCACGGGTGGCCGACAAGTTCGCGCTGCTCCGGTCGTTCACGCACACCGATTCCAATCACGGTCCCGCCGATCATTGGATGCTGACCGGATACGCTCCGCGCGCCGGTTTCAATCCGAGTCTCAAACCGAACAACCAGTTTCCGTCGCTCGGTTCGATCGTGGCCAAGTCGCTCGGCCCGCGCGGCTCGGTGCCGCCTTACGTTTGCCTGCCGAGAATGCACAGTTCGTGCGGCCCAGCGTATCTCGGTCCGACGGCGGCCCCGTTCGTCGTCGAAGCCGATCCGAACGCGCCCGACTTCTCCGTCCCCGATCTGCTGCCGCCCCTGACCGTCGATGCGGGACGACTCGGCTCGCGCCGAGATCTGCTTCAGACGGTGGACCGCTTCGCCCGGTCGGAGGAGGCGAAGGCCAACGCCGCCGCCAACACGACTCGCACGTTTCGCGAGAAGGCTTTTTCGTTGATGGCCTCGCCACAGACGAAGGCGGCGTTCGACATCGGCCTCGAACCGGACAAGCTGCGCGACGAGTACGGCCGCCATTCGCTCGGCCAGTCGCTGCTCATGTCGCGCCGGCTGGTCGAGGCGGGCGTGCGCTGCGTGACCATCGACCACACGAACTGGGACACGCACTACGACAACTTCAACACGCTGAAGAAGGACCTGCTGCCGCACTTGGACAGCGGCCTCTCAGCGCTGCTGCGAGATCTGCACGATCGCAGCCTCAATCAAAAAACACTGGTCGTCGTCATGGGTGAGTTCGGAAGAACGCCTCGCGTCAACAAGGATGCCGGTCGCGATCACTGGGGGCCGTCGAACTGTATCTTGTTGAGCGGCGGCGGCGTGCGCGGTGGGCTTGTTCTCGGTGAGACCAACGCGCACGGTGAGAAACCGGTCGGAGACACCACCGGCCCGGCAGACCTCGCGGCCACGATCTGCCACTGCCTCGGGATCAATCCCGACAACGAATTCCACACGCCCGAAGGTCGGCCTGTCAAAATCACAAACAGTGGCAGGGTGATTCGCGGGCTGCTGGGGTGACGTTGCTGTCGTCCTCAGAATCGCCGGTCGAATCACGTTGTAGGACGGGCACTCTTGCCCGTCTTCCGGATTGAGCGCCCACGGGCAAGAGTGATGCGCCCGGCAACATCAAGACTGCCCGTCCTACGTCTTTTCGATCGGCTGTTCGGCACGTTTCGGTTGCCCCCCCCATCGTCATCGCAAATCTTGGCTCAGGATCAGCGCGAGTCGGTGGCCCGCCAGAGCGGCTTGCTTTCGAGCGACATCACCGGCGGAGGTCAGGTAGCCTTCAGACAATTCCGTGACGGCGACGGTAGTGGTCAGACCACGTGCGACCGCTTGAACTGGCTCCAGCACTTCCGGGGTGTAGACGTGGCTGCGGCCGACCTCGGCGCTTTCTGACAGCCATGTGAGTGGATTCAAGCCGTTCTCTTTCTTGGCGGCAGCTTCGGCAGCGGTCCATCGAGAACTCTCCGCTCGAATCACTCCACAACGTCGGCGGATGTCACCCGAGTCATATTGAGAACCGAGCAATCCATCCCACAGGGCATGAAGGTTCTTCGACTGCTTCGTCGGGATCGAGTTCGCGCCACGGTCTCCCTCGGAAAATGCACCGGCAACGTAGAGGCTTCCCGCATGACACGGTTGATGAGCATCACCGACGAGGTGGACCAGCCAGCAAATGGCGATCGCGCGGTCGGAGGTCGAGCGGGACTTGTCTCGCAGCACCGCGCGACAGACCTCGACCGCTTGGGCAATGTGAAGCTCCAATGTTTCCAGCGTCGCAGTGGCTGGAGCCGGTCCCGGATTCTGGGGGACGTTCGGCGGATCACCGATCGTCAGGGTGGCTCCGAGTTGATAGTGCCAAGATGGTCGGTTGTAGTTCGGCTGCGCGCGAGCCACATCGGGCCAGTATCCCGCCCGACCCATCACCCACCGCTCATTCTCTTCCAAAGTAAGCGGTTTAGCGTTCTCCGAGTTGCTCGACTTGCTGGCTGGTGCAGCGAAGTCCTCTTGGAGGCGAGGATGTTTACGCAGGATCGCTTGCAGTTGCTGCCGCTCGTGCTGGCTGAGTAAGTCATAGGCCAGCAACGCGACAATGTGATGCCCCGGTTCGTGCCACGCCACACACGGTTTCACGACCAAACAAAGCATCAAACAGACAACAATCATTCTCGCAGCAACAGTTTTCATGGGGCTTCTCCGGGACACGAGTGGGAAACGCATGAGATATGCGTTCACCAGAGCCAGTCGCAAGGACTCCATCCCGAATTCGCCAACTCTTCATCGAGAGAGTGTGACACCACAAGAACACAAACCTGCTGAGGAGGGTTGCGGAGGCAGGTGCTTCGACAGCGATGCGATGACCGACTGGTGCTCAGGATTCGTGGCGAGGTTCACAGTCTCGATCGGATCGTTCCGCTCGCGCCAGAGCGTCAGATGCCAGCGGTCGTCGCGGATGCTGTAGCCCATGACGTTGCCACCGGCCTTGGCCGCTCCGCGCGGATATTGGCTGATCGCGACCTTGCTGGCCGGAGCGGCGGGGTTGTCCAGAAACCGCTTCAGGCTGCTGCCGTCGAGACCGGCAGGCCACAGACATCGGCGAGCGTTGGATAGACATCGACGAACTCGACGGTCGCGTCGCACTTCTGACCTGCGGTCTTTTGTCGGGGGACACTGATCAGCAACGGCGCGCGGGTGGCAAGTTCATAGTTCGTGTGCTTGTGCCACAGTCCGTGATTACCGAGCTGCCAGCCGTGATCGCCCTACAGCACGATGGCCGTGTTGTCGCTCAAGCCTTCCTTTTCGAGCGCATCGAGCAAGCGACCGACTTGCGCGACGGTGTAGCTGATCTAGGCGTAGTAGCCGTGACGCGGCGTCTTCGCGAACTCGGCGGGAAGCGGATCGCCCTTCGGCACACCGGGGTAGTTGTGCAATTCGCCGTTGGTCTGACCGGCGAACTCAGGCACGCCGGTCGGGAAATGGTCGACGGTGGGAACGGGGATTGGGTTGGGATCATAAAGATCCCAGTACTTTTTTTGGCGCGACGAAGGGCAGGTGCGGCTTCAAAAAAACGACGGCGAGCAAGAATGGCTTCGGGACTCGCCCCGCCGCAATCGCGTTCTCCAGAACGTGGATCAACAGGGATTGCCCATTCGCCCGTGGTTCGCCAATTTTAAGTTATTCGGTTGCGTTGCCCACCCGGTTGAACGACTTTAACTCCTCAAAATAAAGTTGGCAGACCACCGGTATGAACGTAAATCGCGACCGCGACGAAGATCGAAATCCCCCACTTCGACCGATCCCAAAAAAATAGCCCGGCAGCTTGAAGCCGCCGGGCCAATTCTCGTTTCGAGGATCGCGCACGATCTCTCCGAACAGAAATTACTTACGAAAGGATTCCTGTCACGGCATCGGCGTTGACCATCTCACGCGGCTGATTGAGATGGTTGAAGACCATGCGGCGGGGATTCATGCCGACGCTGTGGTAGATCGTGGCGAGCAACTCGATCGGATGAACGGGGTTCTCGACGGGAGCCGATGCGGTCTGATCCGACTTGCCCCAGACGAGTCCCCGCTTGACGCCTGCTCCCGCGATTAGGCCCGTGTAGCAATAAGGCCAGTGGTCGCGACCATCGTCCGAGTTGCCGTTGCCAGACGTGCTGACTCCCCGTTTTGGGCTGCGTCCGAACTCGCCGATTGCCAGAACCAGCGTGTCCTTCAACAAGCCCCGTTGGTCGAGATCAGCGATCAAGCCCGAGAGACCGGCGTCGAGCATCGGTGCCGACTGGTTTTTCATACGGGTCGAGAGACCGGTGTGAACGTCGAACGAGTGATTGTCGGAGTTGGCGACCTTCGGCCAGTTGACCTGCACGACGCGCGTCCCCGCTTCGATGAGTCGCCGAGCCAACAGACAGCTTTGGCCAAACGTGTTGTTGCCGTACATCTCGCGCGTTTCGGGCGATTCGGCGGAGAGATTGAAGGCATCACGCGCCTTGCCCGACAGCACGAGCGACAGAGCCTTGCCGTAGTACTCGTCGAGCGCGTACTTGCTGACCGACTTTTCGAGATCGTTCAGACCCGCATTGACCGTGTCACGCAGACTCGCGCGGCGTGCCAATCGCTCCTGAGGAATCTCGGGACGGAGCTGGAGGTCATCCACCTTCAACCGGTCCATCTTGGCCATGTCCATGTCGTCGCCGACCGGGAACAGCGTGTACGGGTCAAAGGCTCGTCCCATGAAACCGGCGTTGCCGCCCTTGCCGATCACGTTGCTCTCTTGCAGAGGTCGCGGCATGGTGACGTGCGGCAGCATGGGGACCGTCGTTGGCTTGGCCTTCACAATGTGGCAGCCCCAGTTTGGGAAGTCCTTCGGGCTGGGCGGCTCAAGCTGGCCTGACGGACTGACCTTGTCGGCCGTATAGCCGGTCATCATTTGGTAGATCGCGGCCGTGTGGTTGAACAGGCCGTTCGGTGTGTAGCTGACGGCTCGTAAGAGCGTCGTTTTGTCGAGCTGCTGGCCCAGCTTCGGCATCAATTCGGTGAACTGCACGCCGGGCAACTTGGTGTCGATCGGCTTAAAGACGCTCCGCACGTTGTCAGGAACATCCGCCTTCGGATCCCACAGGTCGAGATGGCTGGGGCCACCTTGTAAGTAGACGAGGATCACATGCTTGGCTTTTCCGAATCCAACTCCGCCGTAGCGCGCGTCTTCTGCGGCGTTGGCCTGCTCCATCCGCAGCATCTCGGGCAGAGACAACCCGATGAGGGACGCCCCTCCCACGCGGAGCAGATCGCGGCGGCTGAAGCCATCGCAGGTGTCTTTGCCGTACTGACCTTGAATCGAAAACATCGAAACGACCTCCGGAGCGAAAGTGTTTTGGCGGGAGCCCAGACAGGTGCTGAACCTCTTTGGGCGGAAACGGGTGTCGGCGGGAGCCGGTCTAGCAGTGTGGCCACAAGACTTCATCGGCATTTACGATGAATCGGCGTCGGGTTATACAGGCGAAAACTGATGACTGTCAATTACCGACTGGCCATTGAGCTCGGCGTATCCCATCGTTGCAGCAAGAGGTTGCGAGTTGGATTCACCACCACTGCGGGACTCCAACAGGGACTGGCATTCATTGAGGAACACGATCATGCCACAGCTCATCCCCGATTGGTCGCCGTTCTCGCGACGGGCCTTCCTGAGCCGCTATGCCGGAGGGATCGGTTCCCTCGCGCTGTCGCATCTGGTGGCCGAGCGAGTCCAAGCTGAAACATCTCCGGCGGGCTGGCCAGCGGTCACGCAAACGGGTCGCGCGAAGTCGGTCATCTGCCTGTTTCAGCATGGTGGTCCGAGTCAGATGGACTTGTTCGACCCCAAGCCCGAACTGACCAAATGGCACGGCAAGCCGTATCCCGGCGGAGACCTCGAAGTTCACTTCGACAAGCAAAAGGGGAACGTCCTCGGTAGCCCGTTCTCATTCGCCAAGCATGGCGAGTGCGGGATGGAGTTGTGCGATCAACTTCCAGAAACGGCCAAGATCGCCGACGACATCTGTCTCGTCCGTTCGATGAATACCGAGTCGGTCGATCACGAGTCGGCACTGCGGCTGATTCACTCGGGCAAGTTCTTGGCCGGAATGCCGGCGTGGGGATCGTGGGTTGTGTACGGATTAGGGACCGAGAACTCGAACCTCCCCGCGTATGTCGTACTCGGCGATCCGGGCGGGCTTCCTGTGGATGGCGAGCGGAACTGGTCCTCGGGATTTCTGCCTGCTGTTTATCAAGGGACCGCGTTTCGATCGGGGCCGTCGCCGGTGTTCAATCTGCAACCGCCGAGTGGGGTGGGACCGATCGCGCGACGCAATCAACTCAAGCTGCTCGACGAATTGAACCGTCGCCACCACGAGCGGCATCCCGAGAACACCGAACTCGCCGCGCGCATCGCCAATTTTGAAACGGCGGCGCGAATGCAAGCCTCCGTTCCCGAAGCGCTCGATTTGTCGGGTGAGACTCAGGCCACCCGCCAGATGTACGGTCTCGACACCCCGGCGACGCAGGAGTACGGCACGCGCTGCTTGATCGCCCGACGGCTGATCGAGCGTGGAGTCCGATTCGTGCAACTCTTCCTGAGCGGTCAGCCGTGGGACACGCACAGCAAGAACGCGGAAAGTTTGAAGGGACTGTGTGCGAGAACGGATCGCCCGAGTGCCGCTCTCGTGCGAGACCTCAAGCAACGCGGGCTGCTCGACGAAACGATCGTCTTGTGGACGGGCGAGTTTGGTCGGCAACCGATCTCACAGGGCGCCGACGGTCGCGATCACAATCGTCGCGGCTTTTCGTTGTGGCTCGCCGGGGGAGGCTTCAAAGCGGGACACGTTCACGGCGCGACGGACGACTTCGGCTACGCGGCGGTCAAGGAGGTCGTCACCGTACACGACCTCCACGCCACGCTCATGGCCGCACTCGGTATCGATCACCACCGACTGACGCATCCCCACGAAGGCCGCGACGCGAGTTTGACCGACGCCGAAGTCACGCGGGCTAACGTCGTGCGAGAGCTACTGGCCTGACCCGACTCTCGACTCCTCACCCACCTCAACCGCCGGGTCTGGCCACAGCGTGATCGGCCACGACGAGACCGTAGCAATGCGTCTTGCTGTGGCGTAATTGGGAACGAAGATCAGTCCGCATTCGCGAGGCAGTTGGCTCAGATCGAGATCGCCGATGTGACGCCATTCGCGTTCAATAGTCCAGTCGATGTGTGCGGGCATCTGTTCCTCGGCGGCTGCTTCGGCAGGCGCTCTCGGCTGCGATTGAGCCAGTTGAAAGAAGGGACGATCGTTCGTATTAAGATCGCGCCAGGTCACTTCATCGCCGTAGATGACGGGTCGCGCACCTCGCTCCTCAAGCCAACTTCGGCGAAGGCATAACCCGAACGGCTCGAAGTCCCAACGACTTCGATGCGGACGGAACCGCCTCAATTCCGGCAGGAGTGAGAGTGGCGAGGCAGTGAAACTAACCACGCGCACACCCTCGCGAGCGGTTCGCGCCGACGCGATCAAACGCTGCTGTTGAAGAATCCGCTCCAGTGTTCCGACCGGCGAGTGATCGGCGTCACTTCGCGACAACAACAAACTGTCGAGGTAGTCCTCGGGCGACTGTTCCGGCCACGGGCCGGGGCAACCGCGTGTCGTGTGCGACAGCGAGACCCAACCGTCGGCGGCAAGGAAAGGCACGAGTTCGAGGATGTCCTCTGAGAGTGTCGCCACGCGGACAGGAACGCTCGACAACGGCCCCGTCTCCACTGACGTGGGCTTCCAGACAGCCGCTCCCAGCGACGCCAACTCGTCGCGCACCGTCGCTCCTTCCAAGTTGGGAAGGTCCACCAGTGTCACGCCGCCCGCACCGGTTCGCAGTCGGTCTCGCAGCAGTCGATGCCAGTGGCCATTGCTGCGCAGTCCCAGCACCAGTAGCTCATCCGCCGCTGCCGCCAGCGTTCGGTCTCGCTCAGGAATCGCAATCGTCGGGTCGAGCGACGAGCATTGTTCTGGTTCGATCGAGCCGCTCGAAGGACTCACACGTTCGTGATTCAGATCGAGAAGTTCGGCACCGCGCCGTACGAATTCGCACCCGGCGGTTCCCGTGCCGATGAGCAGGAGCTGGCCGCGATCACGGACTCGGCGCAGCCCCGCTCGCACCCCGAGCAACCACGGCGCGTCCGGCGGCACGAGACGCGGAAGCCTCGACATCACGATCGCCGTGCGGATGCTCGCCCCCATCAAGAGAACTCCCGGCATCGAGACCTGTTGGGCGCGCGGCTGGAATCAGCGCGACCCTCGAAGCCTGACGGGCAAGCGAAGGTTCCGTTGCTGAGCGTCCTTCGCTTGCCCGTCAGGCTTCAATCCGCAATCCAACAACGCTTGCGGCTCGCCTGATGAGCGAGCCGCATCACGTCGAACACTGGCCTACAACTACTTGGCTGACGCTTTCGGATCGGCCTGTGGCTTGAGCGGTTCGAGGACGATCGGCTTGACGCCGGTCCCTTCGTAACCAGCCATCGGTTTGCCATCGTCGGTTAGCTTGCCGACCGACCAGAGCAGACCGCGTGAGACGAGGTCGAGGTAGCGGGCGTCGGCGACGGTGTCGGTGTTGTGACCGAGCGTCGTGCTGAAGACGCGCGACTTGCCGTACTCGTTCGTCCACGCGACCACGAAATCATCGACCTTCTTGCCCGTGTCCTGGCGACCGCGTGCGAGGGGCTTCGAGGTCTCGAACAGCTTGACGTTGTTGTAAAGCTCTTCGTTGACCGTCGTCCAATTCTCCAGCCCCTTGGTCACACCGTGATTGCGTTCGACAAACGTGACATCGATCGGCTTCTGTGGCCCGTGCCCGGTCGAATGAATCCCGACAAACTGGAACCATTCGTCCGTCCCGACGCGGTAACAGTGCATCGCGCAGTGCAGGTTCACCGCCGCGACACCGTTCTTGTGAGCGTTCAGAATGTTGTCCACATAGGGTCGCTCGGTCACGTCGGACGTGCATTCGTCGTGAATGACGATGTCGTAGCCCTTGGCCCAGTCAGCGCTCTCGTACATCTCGAACCGCGCCTTCGTCGTCTTGTCGTCGGTGTGAACCAACTTGATCTCGACGTTCGCCCGCTGCTCGATCCCCTGTTTGAGAACCTCTTTTTGCCGCCCATAGTCGTGGCAGCAGCCACCGGTAATGAGCAATGCCTTGAGCGGCTTCGGCTTGGCCGCATCCGCCGCCCAACTCACCGATGAACCGACAAACAACGCGGTCAGAACCCACACAGTCGATCGAACAGTCATGTCGCAATCCTTGGTAATGAAGACAAAAGGTTGAGAATCCGAACAATGGAACCGGGCGAGATTCTAGCCATGACACCTTCGAGTCGAAACTCGCTCGCGTTCGTGGAGGGACCGGAGGGTGGCCCAGCTTGCTTCTCTTTAGACCGGGGACAAGGGTAGCAGTCGTTCGGGGACATAGGTAACAGGTTGAAGGGGACGAGAACGGGTTCCAATGTCTGCGGCGTGGCCTCGCCCACGCCGCGCGACCGGGGGGGACCGGTTGCCACGAGTGAGCAACCGACGGTCATTCGCGGAGAACGCGGTGGATGTTTAAGACTTCGGGGCTTCCGCGCGGGGTTTGGCTCACGTCGAACCGGCCCAGCGTTTGGTGGGCGTAGAACACTTCGTAGACGTTCGCGGTCGGAGTGGGGCTTCGCTCGCCAGTGTTCTTTGAAGCCACTGGCGGCTCAAAGCTGCCGGGTGCGGGTGCCACGGTCACGGAGTCCTCGACGTGGCCGTGCGAGTGTGGGACGTGTTCTCCATCGTCACACGGCCACGTCGAGGACTCCGTGACCGTGGCACCCCAATTTGGACATTGATTGATGTACGTTCCTCATCGTATCCGCGCCGGTGCCACTGACGATGGGCTTCGCTCACCAGTGTTCTTTGAAGCCACTGGCGGCTCAAAGCCGCCGCCAGTTCCGTAGGGTGCGTCGAGTCTTCGAGACGCACCAATCCCGAAGGCTTCGTGTGAAGGTGCGTCTCGCAAAGCCTCGACAACACCCTACTCAGAAGGCTCATCGAGCGAAACGCACGCGAGTTCGGAGTCGCTGCGGGCGAAGACGCCAGTGTTCTTTGAAGACGCTAGCGGCTCACGGCCGCCACCAATGGCACCCGGTGCCCAGTTCTCAATCAACGGGGCTTCCCGTTGGTTCCGCCCCGGCCTCTCGCCGATCAACAACGATCCTCTCCATCGAATGGTCGCTTCTGGAGTGCTCCGCTTCGGGGGTTGAGGCGTCAATCTGAGTTGGATTGTGAATGTTTGCTCATTGTCGCGAATTGTTTTGAGTTATTGAGCGGTTGTTGGCAAAACATTCGTCGAGAACTTTCCACCAATCGCTGACCTGTTGCCACCAATCGGCGAAACTTTGTCACCAATCGTTAATACTTTCAGACAAATCAGCGACTTTTTATCAGCAGAAGCTCACTTTGTTTCACCAAGCACCAAACTTTGGCACCAAGCGCCGAAATGTTGGCACCAAGCGTCGAAATATTGGCACCAAGCGGAGATTGATCAACGCCAAAGGTTCCTGCTTCACGGGTCAATCTAAAGGGGTCAGGTCCGAATGGCACTGCCGTTCGGGACTGTCCCCTTTTGTCCCCTCTGTTTCTCCTTGAAACTTTGGCGACGACGTTGGTACTCGATTCGCACCCGTCAGCAATCATGAATACTCATTTGTTTCAGAGCTTGGCGATCTCATTGCTGCTGGGCGGTTTGGTCGGATTGCAGCGTCAGCATGTGGACTCGCCGTTGGGTGGTGTTCGCACGTTTCCGTTGGTGACGGTGTTCGGTTCGCTGTGTGCGATCTTGTCGGAGCCGTTTGGCGGCGGGACGCTCGCAGCCGGAATGTTGGCCACGGTCGTGGTGGTTGCTTTGGGGAGTTGGCAGGTCCGCTCCGCAGCCGATCGGGGGATCACTTCGGAAGCGGCGATGCTGGTGATGTTCGCCGTGGGGGCGCTGTGCGTGAGTGGTCCGATGATCGTGGCCGTCGCGGTGGGAGCTGGCGTCGCCGTGTTGCTGCACTTCAAACCGCAGTTACACGGCTTGGTGACGAAGCTCGGCGACGCGGATGTCAAGGCAATCATGCAGTTCGTCCTGATCACGTTCATCGTGCTGCCGGTGCTGCCGAACGAAACCTACGACCCGTTTGAGGTGCTCAACCCGCATGAGATCTGGTTGATGGTCGTCTTGGTCGTCGGTATCAGCCTGGGTGGCTATATCGGCTACAAGTTCCTGGGGCCTCGCGCGGGACTGATTCTGAGCGGTGTGCTGGGCGGAATCATTTCCAGCACGGCGACGACAGCCAGTTATGCGCGACGAACGGCTCGGCAACCCGCGCTGGTTCCCGCCGCCGCCACGGTGATTTGTCTGGCGACCGGTGTCAGCTTTGTTCGCATCTTGCTGGAAGTGGCGGTTGTCTCGCGGGCCCTCCTGCCTGCGGTGGCTCCGGTGCTGATTGGCCTGACGGTGGTCTCAGGTCTGTTCGCGGTCCTCTTCGTCCGTCGCGGCAGCCCGCCGTCAGAGATCATGCCGTCACAAGGGAACCCGTCCGAACTGAAGTCGGCGGTCCTGTTCGGCGTGTTGTATGGCGTAGTGCTGATCTCCGTTGCAGCCTCGAAGGAGTACCTGCCACACTCCAGTCTGTATGCGATCGCGGCGTTGTCCGGACTGGCCGATCTCGACGCGATCACGCTGTCCACCGCGCGGATGGTCGCAGCGGAGCGGCTTTCGGTCGATGCCGGCTGGCGCAGCGTCTTGATCGCGGCGCTTGCCAATCTGGTCTTCAAGCTCGGTCTCGTGCTTACTGTGGGAGATCGCAAGTTGTTCCGCGACATCGCAGGGTTGCTGGGCGTGTCGAGCTTTTTGGCAGCCGTCGTGTTGTGGTGGAGTTGAAAGATACGACCACAACGACTGGCGTTTTTTTGCCAGCCGGCCAATCCCCGAACACTGGATCATGTCGTCGAAGCATCGACGTGACCGAAACGGAACCCGGCCTTGTGACGGGCGAGGCCAACCGCCAGCAACGGGTAAGTGAATGAAGTCTTCACCGAATGAAGTTGGTGAGCCGGGCGGTGTCGGCCCATTGGCATTCACTTTGAGCAGCGAGGCGCTAGCCGCTGGTGTGACGGTGTTGAGCTTCCAAACAAAGAACCGGCGGCGAGCGCCTTGCCGCTCAGTCAGCGAACGCAAAGGGGACTGACTCCGCCTGGCTCTCCTGTCTTTTTCAGTCACGAGGTTCTTAGCTTCAACGTATCGCGTGCCATCAGATCGCACGGCAATTCCGAGACAGGACAACGCGATATTTCATCACCGCCATTTTTTGGGATCGGTACGCTTCGTGCCGGACAATAAAACAGTGCCTGGCCGATGCTCGGCGTCGGGCGACAAGTCGCACGTCTACTCCAACGATTGGCTGCCCGTGTCATGGCGAACGATAATCAAAGTCCGATACCGCAGATGCCACTGGCTGTCGTGCTGTTCACGCTGGCGTATCTGCTTCCGGCCATCGCGGCGGCGGTCTGGACTCAGAACTCGGAGTTCGTGTTCTACAGCGTGGTGATGGTGATCTTGGCCCTCCTCGTGATTGTCGTGCATCGGAACTGCGTCCTCAGTCCGCCTGTGTTGTGGGGACTCAGCCTGTGGGGGCTGGCTCACATGGTGGGTGGCCTCGTCCCGATTCCGGCCTCGTGGCCAAGCAACGGTCCCGTTCGAGTCGTTTACAGTTGGTGGCTGATCCCAAACTGTTTGAAGTATGACCAGGTCGTCCATGCGTTCGGGTTTGGAGTGACAACGTTCGTCTGCTGGCAGGGCCTTGCCGCCGTGGTCAGGAGCATCTCTCCCCGCCACCAATTACAGCCGACGTTTGGAGTTCTCGTGCTGTGCATGGCCGCTTCGACGGGCTTCGGTGCCCTGAACGAAGTGATCGAGTTCACGGCGACGCTGCTGCTCCCCAACACGAACGTCGGCGGCTACGTCAACACCGGCTGGGATCTCGTCAGCAACCTCGTCGGAGCCGCCTGCGCCGCCTGCTCGATCCGTTGGCGGAAGTAGCACGACGATCCGGACGAAGCGGTTCAGAAAACTGGAACTGAAGTGGGTGAGGCCATTGGTGACCGACTGCCCTCTGAAAAAGAGACTTTGATGATGACGATGTCCACCGATTGGTTGAACGCTCTCCAGAATCCCGCCGCGTATCCACATCCGGTGTCACGATTCCAGCTTGTCGAGACACACATCTCGTGGGTCATTCTGACGGGGGAATGGGCGTACAAGCTGAAGAAACCTGTCAATCTTGGGTTCGTCGATTTCACGACGCTCGAGCTTCGTCGGGCCGCCTGCCATGAAGAAGTTCGGCTCAACCGGCGTACTGCGCCCGAATTGTACGACGCTGTCGTCCCGTTGGTGGCCGACCCGTTCGGGCCGCGATTCGACGGAACCGGGCCGGTGATCGAGTATGCCGTTCGCATGCGCCAGTTCGCTCAGGAGAACTTGCTCGACCGGTGTCTCTCGCGTGGCGAGTTGTCGATCGACACGATCAACGAGCTGGCTCATGAAGTCGCCGATCTGCACCGTCAGGCGGCGGTCGCGTTGGTTGAGACGCCGTTCGGCCGAGCCGATCTGATTCGCGAGACGGTTCGCGCCTGTCTGGACGTGCTGTCCACCGCCTCACTGCCAAATGAACTGCGAAGTCAGTCGCAGCAGTTGAGTGAGTGGGTCGAATGCGAGTGGCAGCGCCTGCACGAGACGTTCGAGGAACGCAAGCGGCAAGGCATGGTCCGGGAGTGTCACGGCGATCTGCATTTGGGAAATCTGGTCCTGTATCGCGGGCGGCCGACGCTGTTCGATTGCCTGGAATTCAATCCGCAGTTGCGTTGGATCGATGTGCTCAGTGACGTGGCGTTTCTGGTGATGGACTTGCACGACCGGGAGGCGACTTCGCTGGCGTGGCGGGTGCTGAACGAATGGCTCGAACAGACGGGCGATTTCCGGGGGCTGCCGGTTCTGAATTACTATCTGGCGTATCGAGCATTGGTCCGGGCCAAAGTGGCCGCCATCCGGTTGCAGCAACCCGAAGTGCCATTGGCCGAAGAGCAGCACCAACACAGTCTGTTGCGCAGTTACGTCGAGCTGGCCACGAGACTGACTCGACCGAGTCAGGCGGCGATTATCCTGATGCACGGCGTTTCGGGCAGCGGCAAGTCATTCGTCGCGCGACATCTGGCATCCTCGCTGGAAGCCGTTCAGATCCGCTCGGACGTGGAACGGAAACGCTTGTTTGGAGTCTGGCCAGCACAGACACAGACACTCCCTCCCGAGACGGAACTGTACTCGGCTCGGGCTACGCGGGAGACGTATCTGCGATTGCAGTCGCTGGCCCGAACGATCGTCCGCGCCGGCTATCGGGTCATCATCGACGCGGCTTTTCTGAATCGCGCCGATCGCCATGCGTTCGCTTCGCTGGCCAAGGAACTCGCGGTTCCGTTCCTCATCGTGGCCTGCCGTGCTCCGGAGGACGTGCTGCGCGAACGGGTCTCGCAGCGTCAATCGGTCGGCCGTGACGCATCGGATGCGGACGTCGATGTCCTTGAGAGACAACTCGCCACCGCCGAACCGCTGGACCCGTCCGAGGCATGCTCTTCCGTGGCACTGAACACCACACGGGACGACCTGCCGTCCGTGGTCCACACGATTGAGAACTTGATCCGCTGCGGCGTCTCAAGTTGAAGAGGAAGGCAACCCACAGATTGGACCTCGTCGGCGCGGCAGTTGCGGAAAAGCCATACCTTCCGACACCGTTCTGTCAGCCGTTCGACCGTCCAGTTTCCGTTCACTTTGATGTTCGCGAGGACTCACATGTCGATTCCAAAACCTTCGCCGGATGACCGCGCACCGCGTCGAGTCGTCGGGCACTGGGCCGCGATTCGCAAACACTGGTTGTTCGCACTGCTCGTGCTGCTGCTCGGCCCGTTCGTCGGTTACCTGGCGGCGGGAGACCGTGGCCTGTTGCTTGGACTGGCCGTCGGTTGTTTGGCCACATTCTGGATTTGGTGGGAAGGAATACGGCCTTGAGGGTCAAACGTCTTCCATGTCCGGCGAGTAGTTGCCGCGCATGGCCAGACTGTTCAGGCGAGCTCGTTTGAGCAGGGCCTGCTGGGCGGCTTGGATGTTCGCCGGTTCTCCATGCCAGGCGAACAAGGCTGGTTGCTGCAAGGCACGACCATAAGAGATGCTCAGTCGCCAGGGGGCTTGGCCGCCGCTTCGGTTCAACGCGTTCAGATTGGCCGTGGCTTCCACCGGTTCTTGGCCACCCGAGAGGAAACTGATGCTGGGAACCGCCGCCGGAACGGATCGGCGGAGAACTCGGAGTGTCGCATCGGCGACTTCATCGGGACTGGCCTTGGGCCGCTCTGTACCGGGCACCACCATGTTGGGTTTCAGCAGCATGTGTTCCAGCGTGACGTGATGGCGGTGGAGGGCATGAAATACCGCGTGGAGTACAGCCTCGGTCACCGCAGCGCAGCGTCCGAGGTCGTGGCCACCATCCATCAGAACTTCCGGTTCAACGATCGGAACGAGACCCTCGTCCTGACAGACTGCCGCATAGCGGGCCAGCATCTCCGCGTTGGCTTCAATGCCAAACGAAGTGGGAGCGTCGGTAGAGATGGGATAGACCTCGCGCCATTTTGCGAAGCGAGCCCCCTGATCGCGGTACGCCTTCAACCGTCCGGCCAGTCCGTCCAAGCCTTCGGTGATGTGATCGCCGGGACTGAGCGAGAGCGGTATCTTGCCCTTATCCACCTTGATGCCGGGGACGATTTTCTGACTCCAAGCTGCCACAGGTAACAACGTCCCGTCGTCCGTTTTTTGAGTCAGCGTTTCCTCGAACAGAATCACGCCGCTGATGAATTCACCGAGGCCCGGCGTCGTGAGTAGAAGCGAGCGGTACGCGCGCCGGTTCTCCTCGGTCGATTCGACACCGATGGCCTGAAAACGCTTCGCGATCGTCGGCACACTTTCATCGGCTGCAAGTACACCCCGGCCGATCTGAACCATGTCGTCAATCGTTGTTTGCAGTTGGTCACGATAGCGCACGATGTTCCTCCCTCACTGTTGATCTGCCAGCAATCTCTCGCACAACAGAGGCAATCGTCGTACCGGACCAACCCGACACGCCATGATTCAGAGCAATCGCCCGCTTCAAAGTCGGATGGGACGAGGCCGTTGCCACGCACGAACTGCATCTTCCTCCCAAGGGGATTCATGGGCGGGTTGTTCGCACCTGTGGCGGATATCTACCAGTTGGCCAATTCTCGGTCGAATGAGCGCCGAACACCTCTGCGGTCGGAAGCCGGATTTCGTGTCGTTGCCAAGCTCACGAGAGATTTGTCGGGCGGCGAAATGAGATCGAGATCCCACGGACTGCCGACTGCAGCATCCCCGTGAGTGTCGCATTCGGGATCGACTGGCAACGCGATACGAACTTCGCCTGATTTGGGAATGGAACCTGCGACAACCATTTCTGGCGGCCACTTCGATCACCCGACCGATCAGTTCATCAGGAGTAAGAAATGACGACCCACGTTGAATCTCAGCCCGCCTTGGCCGTTGATGAGGCACGACGCGAACTTTGCCAGCGGATGGCGACGGCCATGCGTGCGGGAGCATTTCGTTTCCAACTCCGCTTCCTACGTCAGAACGATGTGGTGAGCGAGGTCTGGTTGTACACATACCAGTCGCACGCCTGGCAGAAGCGTGACGATCTCGCGATTCCGGCTCGTCTCAGTCCCAGCCTCTGGGAACAGATGGAAATGGTTTCCTCCCGGGAAGTCGCGGACTTTGAAAGCTGCCGCCGGGTGGACCACAGCGACCGAGTCGACATCGAACTGTCGTTCCGTCGTGAGGCGATAGAGAGCCATCTCACGGGTGATTTGGAATCGTTTCTGAACGGATGCTTGTTTCACGGCCATCACGATTCCGGCCAAGACTCGCGCCGCCGTATGGGCTTTCGAGGTCGCCCATGAACGAGCATTCGTGCCGTTCCAGATTGTCGGTGACGATGCCGGTTTCGTAGTGACCTCAGCTGGTGAGTGCCTCAAGTTCCCTTGAAATTTGGAAGTGTGATTCAAACAAGGATTCCATCATGACCACCTTAAAAGCCAAACCTCCCGTGCAGAAAACCAAACGAACCACTCAACGCAAGCAGGCTGACAAACCTGAAGTGGGTTCTCATCCCCAAATGCACCGAGATCACCGCGAGTGGCTCAACGATGTCGCGATGTGGCAGGACGACTTGGGCGAGTGGCAGATCGAAATCCGCCGCATGCGATTGGAACTCAAGCAACTGGAGTTGTTGCTGGAACGACACGGACAAGAGCTGGTGGCACACGCGCAAAAGGTTTTGGACCATCGCCAAGTACTCTCCACGCACGAACACGCGATCGCGGAATTTGAGCAATGCGGGGTGAGCGAAGAACTCAGTCCCGGTTCGTGTGCGCATCACCAGGAATTGGAACAGCACGCCCAAGAGCAGGCCGATCATGAAAAGTTCAAGCAGCATCACCGGTCCATCATCAGCCAGTGGGACCATCTGCATCGGGCGCTTACCGCATCAAAAGCAGTCTGATTGACCACGGCACGCCGCACGGGAGCGGCACCGTGGGTTCAACCGCAGCAAAGGAGGGTGATCGTCATGCCAGCAATTCAACACATCTTGTGTCCGACCGATTTTTCGGAGACTGCGGCGAAGGCCGTGAAGTACGCGGAGCAACTCGCCATCGAAGTCGGTGCCGAGTTGACGCTCATGCACGCCTTCGACACCCCCGCCACTTGGACGCTCGCCGGACAGGAGCATCCGCGCGATCCCCGGTTGCAGCAGCAACTCGATGCCGTGCTGGCGAACTCTCCCCACGCGGCCAAGATCCACCGGCTGCAACACGCGGGAATGTCCGGCGAGGTCATCTGCTGGATGGCTCAGGATCGCGGCTGCGATTTGATCGTGATGGGTACGCACGGCCGAACCGGTCTGCGGCATCTCCTGTTTGGCAGTGTCGCCGAATACGTGTTGCAACACGCCCGCTGCCCCGTCGTCACGATCCGCGACCGGGATCCCAACGAGCCGCCGCTCAAGCAACCGATCGTCATGCCCATTCCGCCGCCAGCGTTCATGTAATGCTGCGAGTGCAAAGGGATGTCACAAGGCGACGCCGCGCGAACGTGTTGTGTGATTCGATGCGAGTCGCGTGACAGCGTTTTTCCAACGAAGCGGCGTTTCACGAAGGAGTTCAAACATAACAAAGCACGTCCTGAACGCGTTGGCGTTCGGCGCTGAGACTCTGGTCCACGCTTCCGTGATCGTGGAGAACTCGGAAGCTTCGTCGCTGTGGATGATGGGAGCTGGCTTCGTCGGCGTCTGCTTGGCAAGCGGCGAGATCATCCCTCACGTTCGCGAAGCTCTGTTCAATGGACCACCGCAGATCGATTGACGAGGCGCACCGTCGGATTCCATTTGAAACGAAGCGACCTGCTTTCAGAAAGCCACGTTCACGGCTTTGCGTAGCCGTGACTCCCAAGTCAATTCCTGTTCAACTGTCATGGCCAAACTCATTCTCTGATCGCCCTGAGTCCACGAGATCGACGGTCAGCCGCCGGGTAGGAATCATGTCCTTGTTGGAACCCGTACTGCATTCCGAATTCCTGCGGGCCATTCCCGGTCCCCTCATCGCGCGGCTGGAGAGTCTGGCACAGATGCGCGTCTTCCAGCCGGGAGCGGTGCTGTTCGTCGAAGGAAACTCGCATCCGGACTTCCATGTCGTCGCCAGCGGCCATGTCCGGCTGGACATGCTCGTTCCGCGACGGGGACGCGTCCCGATTCTGACGGCGGGGCCGGGGGACGTGCTGGCCTGGTCCGCGTTGGTGGGCAACTCGATCATGACATCGACCGCTGTCGCTCTCGAAGCCGTGAAGACCGTCGCCTTACCAGGCGACCAACTCCGCCAACTGTGCGAGGCGGAACACGAGGTCGGCTATCACATCATGCGGCAGTTGGCGTCGGCGTTGTCACGGCGTCTGTTGGCCACGCGACTGCAAC
This sequence comes from Schlesneria paludicola DSM 18645, assembly GCA_945862235.1. Classification (GTDB taxonomy): domain Bacteria; phylum Planctomycetota; class Planctomycetia; order Planctomycetales; family Planctomycetaceae; genus Schlesneria; species Schlesneria paludicola_A. Next base: position 7,056 of record CAMAYU010000006.1, on the reverse strand, counting down.
TGCTCGACCTGTTTGGGGAGCATGTCCCCGCCTTGGAGTTCACGTCCAACTTTGGTCGGCCCGGTGATCCCGAGTGCTGACTCTTGTCCCCTCGCCCCTCGCCCTTCGCTTTGGAGAGGGTTCGGGTGAGAGGTTCTATTATTTCGACAAGCAACTCCACATGACAGCCTCTTCACCAACTCTATTTTTCGCCAAACCACAGTTGCAAGCATTGCTCAACGAGTTGCGCGGACGCGGCTACTGCGTGGTGGGGCCGACCATTGAGCAAGAGGCGATCGTCTACAGTGAACTGCAGTCGGTCGAGGAGTTGCCGCGCGGCTGGACGGACGAACAGGCCCCCGGACAGTATCGCCTCAAGCGACGAGACGATGATGCCTGGTTCGGTTTCGTGGTGGGACCGCACTCGTGGAAGAAGTATCTCTTTCCCCCCAAAGCCACGCTGTTGAGTGCGGAGAAAACTGAGACGGGTTGGGCCTTCATCCCTCGCGCTGCCGATTCGACCCGCTATGCGCTGTTGGGTGTTCGCGCGTGCGAGTTGGCGGCGATCCGGATTCAGGATCAGGTCTTTCTCAACGGTCCCTACCAAGACCCGATCTATCGCGAGCGGCGCGAGCAACTCTTCATCGTGGCCGTGAACTGCACGCAGGCGGCCAGCACCTGTTTCTGCACGTCGATGAACACCGGCCCGCGCTGCGAGCGTGGCTTCGATCTGGCGCTGACGGAAATCGACGAGGGCTTCCTCTGCGAGATTGGTTCGGACTTGGGGCGCGATGTCGTCGCCGCCTGTTCCGCCGCACCCGCGACGCCTGCACAACTTCAAGCGGCCGAGACCGCTCGCCAGCAGGCCGTCGATCAGATGACGCGGCACATGGACATCAGCGACCTGCCCGGCCTGTTGCTCGGTAATCTGGACCATCCGCGTTGGAAGGAAGTCGGCGAGCGATGCCTCTCCTGCACGAACTGCACGATGGTCTGTCCGACGTGCTTCTGTTCGTCCGTCACCGAAGTGCGTGATCTGAACATGGAGACCGTCGAACGCGAGCGCGTGTGGGACTCATGCTTCAACCCCGATTTCAGCAACCTCGGCGGTAGCCCCGTTCGCAATGACACGGCGTCGCGTTACCGACAATGGCTGACGCACAAGCTCGACTCGTGGCACGACCAGTTTGGGACATCCGGCTGCGTCGGCTGTGGCCGTTGCATCACCTGGTGCCCGGTTGGGATCGACCTCACGGAAGAAGTGGCCGCGATCCGGGAGACCCCGACACCATGACCTCCGCTCCACCAACGCCGCCCGCCTTGCAGCCGCTGCATGCCAACCCGTGGCTCACGCGCACCGTGCGCATTGCGGACGTGATCGACGAGGCCCCTGGAGTTGCCACCTACCGGTTGACGCTCGACGGCGACACTGATCCAGCCGCGTACAGCTTCATCCCCGGCCAGTTCAACATGTTGTATTTGCCCGGCGTTGGTGAGTCGGCCATCTCGATGAGTGGCGACCCCACTCGCTCCGATGGCTGGACGCATACGGTTCGCGTCGCGGGAAACGTCACCAAAACATTGGCCGGATTGAAACGAGGCGACACGCTCGGTCTGCGCGGTCCGTTTGGGGCGGGTTGGCCTGTTGAGGAACTCGCCGGAGTCAACCTCATCATCGTGGCTGGCGGACTCGGAATGGCACCGATTCGTTCCCTGATCTACCACGTCGTGCATCATCGCAACCGCTACGGCCACGTCTGGCTGATCTGCGGAGCGAGAACTCCCGAAGCGTTGCTCTACCGACGCGAGTACGATCTCTGGAGGCAACACGACATCGATGTCCACGAGACCGTCGATCGGGCAACTGCGGATTGGACCGGTCAGATCGGCGTGGTCACAACGCTGATCGACCGGCTGCGACTGCCCCACCCCAAACAGACGCAACTCGTCGCGTGCGGCCCGGAGGTCATGATGAAGTATGCGGCGGCGAGCGGCGTGCGACTTGGCATCGCCGTCGAACGGACGTGGCTTTCGTTGGAGCGAAACATGCAATGTGCCACCGGCCTGTGCGGACATTGCCAACTGGGACCGGAGTTCATCTGCAAGGATGGCCCGGTGCTGCGATACGATCACATCCGACCGTACCTGTTTGTGGAGCAACTGTGATGTCCCGCAAACCGCGACTGGCGGTCTTCAAGTTCGCGTCGTGCGACGGCTGCCAATTGTCGCTGCTCGACGCCGAAGACGAATTGCTGGAGATCTGCGAGCGGATCGACATCGCCCACTTCGCGGAAGCCAGCAGCGACCTGCAGGCCGGTCCGTATGACATCGCGCTCGTCGAGGGATCGATCACCACCGACGAGGACGCGGCGCGCATCCTCCGCGTCCGTGCGGAATCCCGGTTCCTCATCACGATCGGTGCGTGTGCGACCTCCGGCGGCGTTCAGGCGCTGCGCAACTGGGGACACATCGACGAATGGGTCCGCTCGGTCTACCCGAGTCCCGAGTTCATCCACACGCTCGCCACCTCGACTCCGATCGCCGCACATGTTCATGTCGATTTTGAACTGCACGGCTGTCCGATCAACCATCATCAACTGGTGGATGTTCTGGTGGCTGTCGCCGAAGGACGCCAACCCCGCGTGCCAAGTCACAGCGTCTGCCTCGACTGCAAACGTCGCGGGACGGTCTGCCACGTTGTCTCGCGCGGCATCCCGTGCCTCGGTCCGGTCACGCAATCCGGCTGCGGAGCGCTCTGCCCTGCGTATGATCGCGGCTGCTACGGCTGCTACGGTCCGAGCCATCCCGCGAACACGACATCACTCTTGAGACAGTTCCAAAAGCTCGGCCGCGCACCCGATGAACTTGTTCCGCTGCTGAGAAACTTCAACGCGACAACCCCCGAGTTTCGTCGAGCCTCGGAACAGTTGGTTGTCCTTCAGACGAACGGCGAAGGAAAGTCATTGTGAGTTCTCGCGACATCATCGAGGTTCCGATTCTGACCCGCGTCGAAGGGGAAGGGGGCGTCACGATCCGTCTGCGCGACGGGGTTATCGAAAATGTCGAACTCAACATTTACGAGCCGCCTCGTTTGTTCGAGGCCCTGCTCCGGGGACGCCCGCTCGAAGACACGCCCGATATCACCGCGCGCATTTGCGGCATCTGTCCCGTCGCGTATCAGATGAGTTCCGTGCATGCCCTCGAAGCGGCGCTCGGCGTGCAGATCTCTCCGACCATCCGTCGGCTGCGGCGTCTGCTGTACTGCGGCGAATGGATCGAGAGCCATGCGCTGCACATCCATCTGCTCCACGCACCGGACTTCTTCGGCGCGGCCAGCGGCATTGAGTTGGCCCAACGTTTTCCGAACGAAATCAAACGCGGCCTGCAACTCAAGAAGTTCGGCAACCGGCTGCTGGAGGTCTTGGGCGGGCGAGCCATCCACCCGATCAGCGTGAGGGTCGGCGGGTTTCACCGGTTGCCGAGCCGCGACGAAATGGCGTCGCTGATCCCGCACTTCGAGTGGGGAGTGCAGGCGGCCGTCGAGACAACCCGCTGGGTGGCGGCCTTCTCGTTCCCCGACTTCGAGCAGCCCTACGAGTTCGTCTCACTCAGCCATCCCGACGAGTACCCGATGAATGAGGGAGACATCGTCTCCAGCCACGGCCTGCACATTCCGGTCACCGAGTATGATCGGCACTTCGTGGAGGAACACGTTGCGCATTCGACGGCACTCCACGCCGTGCGACGCGACCAGCGGACGCCGTATTTCCTCGGCCCGCTCGCCCGAGTGAACCTCAATCGTGACCGATTGTCCCCCACGGCGAAGCGGCTGGCGGATGAAGTCAACTTCCCACTCCACTGCCGCAACCCGTTCCAAAGCATCATCGCCCGCAGCCTCGAACTTGTGCATGCTTATGAGGAGGCCCTGGCCATCCTGCGCGACTACGCATCTGTGGGGCCGCTTTCGTCTGAGCCAGCTTACATGCCCTACCAACCCAAGGACGGGAGCGGCTGCGCGGCGACCGAAGCCCCGCGCGGGCTGCTCTTCCACGAGTACCGCATCGACGCCGCCGGAAAGATCGTTTCGGGACGGATCATTCCACCGACATCACAGAATCAGAAACAAATCGAGCGGGATGTGACCGACTATCTGACGGGTCGCCTCCTAGCGGGGGCGACGCGCGACGACATGGCCCTCGATTGCGAGCGACTGGTGCGGACCTACGATCCGTGCATCAGTTGCTCGACGCACTTTCTGAAGGTGCGTTGGGAGGAGCCGACATGACGTGGCCGCTCATCGTCGGTTTGGGAAGTCACCACGGAGACGATCAAGCCGGTTGGCTCGTGCTGGACCGACTTCGAGAGCGAGGCTACCCCGCAACGCGGCTTGCTCGACTCCAGCATCCCGCCGACTTGCTCGATGTCATCGACGCCGAGTCATCTGTGATGATCTGTGATGCCTGCGTCGGCGGTGACTCACCCGGCACGATCCGCAGTTTGTGCTGGCCCACCGACAAGATGGTCTATCAGAGACCAGCGGGATCGCACGACCTGTCGCTGGCCGACGTGATGGAACTCGGACAGCGGCTTGGCAGTCTTCCGGAGAGGGTTCAGATTTGGACGGTCCAAACAGTCTCATGGTCAGCCGGCTCGAAACCCTCTCTCGAAGTCCAGTCAGCCGCCGCGCGCGTGGCCGAGACCATTTGGAAGGACCACCAACGTGCATGAGCGATCGCTGGTGAAGACGCTCATCGAACAAGTCCTCGAAGAAGGGCGAGTCCGGGGTCTCGGGCGAATCCACGAGGTCCGGCTGCAAATCGGCGAGTTCTCGGGTGTCGAGCCATCACTCGTCGAATCGGCCTTCGCGGAGATGGCGTCCGAGTCATGGGACACCGCGGTCCGATTGACGGTCGAAGTCGTACCGCTCACGGCGACATGCCTGACTTGCAGCGAAGCCTTTCACGTGGAGAGCTTTCGATTCGTCTGCCCCCGATGTGGCGGCGGCAACGTCCAGGTAACTGCCGGTGAAGAGCTGCGACTCGTCAGCGTGCTAGCGGAGCGTCAGACTGCCTGCGAAGGAGTGAGACCATGAGTGCCGAAACGATTCCGATTCAGAAAGACATTCAAAGCCAACGCCGGGCGGAGGCCGAGGCGTGGCGGCGGTCGCTCACGGCGCGAGGCATCTTGTGCGTGAACATGATCTCATCGCCGGGTGCGGGAAAGACATCTCTCTTGCAGGCGATGGCCAGGCACTGGAGTGGCCGACCGAAAATGGCGGTCCTTGTCGGCGACATCGCCACGGATCGCGATGCCCAACGCCTCGCTCCGTTGGTTCCCGTCCGGCAACTCACCACGGGAGGGGCGTGTCATTTGGAACTGCCGCTCGTCCGAAACGGCTGGGACCAACTGGATCAGGACGGCCTGGAATTCCTGTTCATCGAGAACATCGGCAACCTGGTTTGTCCGGCCTCTCACGACCTGGGCGAGCATCTACGGGTCGTCGTCCTCAGCGTGACCGAGGGTGATGACAAACCAGGCAAGTACCCGAAAGCCTTTCGCACGAGTCAAGCCTGCGTCATCAACAAGATCGACCTGCTGCCGTATGTGCCGTTTTCATTGAGTGCCGTTACGGAAGATGCCCATCTCGTGCGCAGCGATCTGCCGGTGATGGCGGTTTCCGCACTGAACGGTGACGGCATCGCCGCGTGGTGCGGTTTCTTGGTCGCTCAGCGCCAGCAGCTTCTCCGTGACGCCAACCTCGACCGGTGAACAAGTCATGCCTGAACGTGCCGTACGAGTCTTGTTGTCGGGAGCCGTGCAAGGCTGTGGCGTCCGACCGGCACTCGCGCGGCTGGCAGCTCGGCAGGCTTGGTCAGGCTTGGTGAGGAACACGACGGTCGGAGTGGAGTTCGTCTTGTCCGGTGACCTGCCCGAAGACGAGTTGCTCGCGGCCCTGATCCGTGACGCGCTGCCGCTCGAAGCCGTGACAACGGGGCTGACATGCACGACTGTCCCGAAGTTCGCTGGCTCGGGTTTTCGCATCGAAGACTCGGACGCCACCGGCTCGCTCGCCGCGCCGGTTCCGCGCGATGTGGCCATCTGTGACGAGTGTTTGGCCGAGGTTCGCGATCCCGCCAACCGACGATTCGCCCATCCCTTCACGAGCTGCGCCCGTTGCGGCCCGCGCTACAGCGTGCTGCTCGCAATGCCGTTTGATCGAGGACGAATGACGATGCGCGTGTTCGGTCTCTGTGACCAGTGCCGCGGCGAGTACGAAGATCCTTCCGACCGGCGGTTCCATGCGCAAACCATTTGCTGTCCCGAGTGCGGTCCACAGGTCTGGGCCACCGATGCGCAAGGGGATCGCGTCGCCTCCCGAGACGATGCGGTTCGATGCGCGGTGGAGGCTCTGCAATCGGGAGAGATCGTCGCCTTGCGTGGCGTGGGCGGATATCAGCTTCTCGCCGATGCGACTTCGTCGCGAGTCGTCGCCGAACTGCGACGACGCAAGCGACGGCCTGCCAAACCGCTCGCCGTGTTGTGTCGCACGCTCGACGAAGCGTGCACGCTGGCCGATCTCAGCAAGATTGAAGAGCGGCAACTCACTGCGTCGCATAACCCGATCGTGCTGGGCCGGCAGCGACGTGGGAGTTCTCTCGCGCCGGAGGTGAATCCGGGGCTGAGTGACATCGGCCTGCTCCTGCCGACGACGGCGCTGCACGATCGACTCGCCGAACTGACCGGACGGCCGCTGATCTGCACGAGCGGCAACAAGGACGGCGAACCGCTCGCGTCGGGAGTCGATGAGGCGCAGCATCGGTTGCGCGAAGTGGCGGACCTCTTCCTGCATCACGACCGCGACATCAGCCAGCCCATCGACGACAGCGTCGTGCGCGTGATCGCCAACCGCCCGGTGACGATTCGCTGCGCCCGAGGACTCGCCCCGCTGCCGCTCGTCCCGTCGGCGGAGCGGGAACTCGTATCAGTCAGTGTTGTGCATGCAGTTGAGGTAGGGTGGGACAAGCTCGCTTCGAGCGCCGGCCCAACATTGAGAACACCTGCAAACTCTGGTGGGCC
>CAMAYU010000005.1 GCA_945862235.1 Schlesneria paludicola DSM 18645 | reverse complement strand
GATCCCCGCCCTTCCTTGTCCCGCCTCGAAGAGACTCCTGCCAAGGCTTTTTCACATGGTGCTGCGTGCCTGTCGATCCCTCCTGCTTATCGCGGGAATCTCGCCTGTTCTGATCACTTCCATTCTCGTCGCCGCCGATGTGACACCGCCGCGTGTGCCGGGGTTCGAGCGGTTCTACACTGCGCCGCTGATGACGCTGGACGAGGAAGTCATCCCGGTCGATCCGGTCACAGGCGGGAGGCTGTTGCTCGGTGAGTTGAATTGCCTGAGCTGCCACTCGGCCGAGAACGAGATCAAAGAGGTTGTCAGCACGAAGAAGGCTCCGATTCTCGACGAGATCGGCAACCGGGCGCGGGTTGACTGGCTGCGTGAGTACCTTGCCAAGCCGCATTCGATCAAACCGGGAACGACGATGCCCGACCTGATCGCCGCGTTACCCGAGGCGGATCGCGCGGGAACGGTCGAGGCGCTCGTTCACTTTCTAGCGACGACCGGGTCGGTCACCGAGTCGCATCCCGATCGCGGGGCCGCCAAAAAGGGGGCCGACACGTTTCGGAAGGTGGGTTGTGCGGCATGTCATGCGCCTCTGGGAGACAGGCCGGGCGATGGCAAGTTGGCAGACATGGCGACGACGATCCCGTTGCCGGACGTTGGCAAGAAGTATTCAGTCCCGAGTCTGATGGCCTTCCTGAAAGACCCGCTCAAGGTCCGATCTTCGGGGCGGATGCCAGCGCTGGGGCTGAAGGATGAAGAGTATCGGGACATCGCGCAGCACTTCGTCGATCCGGTCGAGCTGTCGCCGAACGTGAAGTACGCCGTGTATGAAGTCGGCGGCAACGACTTCCCCGACTACGACAAGCTCACTCCGACAACGTCGGGAACGTGTGCCGGTTTCGATCTGACGGTCGCGGGGCGCGAGAACAATTTTGCCGTGCGCTTCACGACGTTTCTCAAGATCACCAAGCCCGGTCAGTATCAGATTCATCTTGGGTCGGACGACGGGAGCCGGGCGTATGTCGGGAAGGATTTAATTGTCGATAACGGCGGCGTTCGTCCGCACACGTCCAAGTCGGGGAAGGTCATTCTCGACGTGGGCTTTCATCCGCTCATCGTCGATTACTTCCAAGGGGGAGGCGAATGGACGCTCGATGTCGATCTGTCGGGCGGGGGTTTGAAGCAGCAACCGCTGGCGAACTTCGCGTTCTTGGAAGCGAAGGATGCGGCCGTCGCGAGTGACACGGGATCGAAGTCGGACAAACCGGCGTTCGCGATTGATGCGGCTCTGGCCGACAAAGGCCGCGCGTTGTTCGGGTCCATCGGGTGCGCGTCGTGTCACCAGTTAAATGAGGACGGGAAGCAAGTCGCTTCAATGTTGAAGGCGAAGCCGTGGAAAGAACTCGCCATGAATGGCAAGAGTGGCGCGAGCGGCTGTCTCGCCGAGAACATCGCGACGAATGGTCTCGCCAACGTGCCGCGATACGGACTGAGTGCCAAGCAGCGGGCGTCGCTGGTCGCGGTGATCGCCTCGTCACAGGGAGAGGCCGGAACAAAGGAATCGCCCAACGAGAAAATTCATCGGACGTTCGCGTCGCTCAACTGCTACGCCTGTCACAAGCGAGGGCAACTGGGCGGCGTCGAGAAGGAACGCGATCCGTTCTTCGAGACGACGCAGAAGGAAATGGGGGACGAAGGCCGATTGCCACCGCAGCTCACGGGAGTCGGCGACAAACTGCGGCCCGAGTTCCTTAAGCACGTCCTCAACAATGGGGGCGACGACCGGAAGATTTACATGCTCGCGAAGATGCCGAAGTTTGGCGGAGCGAACGTCAACCCACTGGCCGAACAACTGACGGCCCTCGACACGAAGAATGATCCGCTGCCGCAGCGCGAGTACCCCGAACCCGAGTACCGCACGAAAGCGGCCGGGCGACATCTCGTCGGCGGGCAGGCTCTCTCGTGCATCAAGTGCCACGACTTCAACGAGCATCCCTCAACCGGCATCCGCGCGATCAATCTCACTCGGATGCACGCGAGGTTGCGGCCCGAATGGTTTGATCGGTACATGCGCGATCCGCAGCTCTTCCGACCCGGCACGCGGATGCCCGCGCCGTGGCCGTTCGGTCAGGCGACGATCCGCGATGTGCTGGCGGCCAACGTCAATTTGCAGATCGGTGCGGTCTGGATGTACCTCGGCGACGGAGGCAAGGCGGCGGTCCCGGTCGGTCTGGTGCGCGAGCCAATCGAACTGACGCCGATCGATGCGCCGATCGTCTATCGCAACTTCATCGAGGGTGCCGGATCACGGGCGATCGGCGTCGGCTATCCCGAGAAGATGAATCTCGCATGGGACGCGAATGAGATGCGTCTCGCCCTCGTCTGGCACGGAGCGTTCATCGACGCCAGCCGCCACTGGACCGGACGGGGCGTCGGTTACGAAGCTCCTCTGGGCGATCACCTGATCCCGCTTGCACCGCACGCGCCACTGGCGAAGCTCGCATCGCCCAACGACCCGTGGCCGACAACGCCCGCGCGAGACAGTGGCTTCAGGTTCCTCGGCTACAAGCTCGACGCGAAGCAACAGCCGACGTTCCGGTACTCGTTCGCAGGCATTACGGTCGAAGATCAGCCAACGCCGCTGAAGGCCGACGATCAACCGTTCGCCGGTTTGCGAAGAACGCTCCACTTCACCGGCACCACCGACGGCCAGCTCTACTACCGCGCCGCCGTTGCCTCCAAGATCGAGAAGACAGCCGAAGGCCACTACAAACTCGATGGCTTCTGGACGATGAAGCTCACCGGCGGCGAAGCGGCCACGCTACGTCAGGCTGGCGACAAATGGGAACTGCTCGTTCCTGTGAAGAGACAGACGACGATCACTCAAGACTACGTATGGTGAGACGACTGCCAGTTGCTCCACAATCTCCTCAACGATCACATGACCGAGGTTCTGAGAATGCGATTCCTACTGACTATTACCGCTTCGTTCCTGTTGCTCTCGGCGTCGTTCGCTCAAGCGGCGGATAAGCCGCTCGTCGAGAATGACTTCTATAAGCTGATCGCGTTCGACATCCCGAAGGAGATCATGCTTGAAGCGGGGGGGATCGAGTTGTTGGCGAATGGGCGGGCGGCGGTGAGTACTCGGCGCGGCGAGGTCTGGATGCTCGACAAGCCGTTTGCCGAGCCGGGGGCCGAGGGGAAGGTGGCCGATGCCAAGTGGAGCCGCTTCGCGCATGGGTTGCATGAGGTGCTCGGGATCGTCGAGCGAGACGGCTGGATTTACGTGACGCAGCGTGGCGAAGTGAGTCGGCTGAAGGACACCGATGCGGACGGTAAGGCCGATCTGTTCGAGACCGTCAACGACGACTGGCACATCGACGGCGACTATCACGAGTACGCCTTCGGATCGCGGTTCGATAAGGAGGGCAACATCTGGGTCGTGCTCTGTCTGACCGGTTCGTTCAGCAGCAACAGCAAGTACCGAGGCTGGTGTCTGCGGATCTCGCCCGACGGCAAGATGATCCCCACGTGCAGTGGCGTTCGTTCGCCCGGCGGCATTGGGATGAATGCTCTCGGCGAAATGTTCTACACCGATAACCAAGGTCCGTGGAACGGGACCTGCGCACTCAAGCAACTTATCCCCGGCAAGTTCGTCGGGCATCCCGGCGGGTTCAAGTGGTACGACGAACCAGCCGTCAAAGCGGCAATGGGTCCGCGTCCGAAGGAACCCGAGAGCGGCAGTCGCTTCATGACTGAGGCCGCCAAGATTCCCGAGTACGTTCCGCCGACGATCCTGTTCCCCTACACGAAGATGGGCAAATCGGCGAGCGGCATTGCGTGCGACACCACCGGCGGGAAGTTCGGTCCCTTTCAGAACCAGATGTTCGTCGGAGACCAAAGCGACAGCACCGTCATGCGTTGCTTTGTCGAAGAGGTCGGCGGCAACTATCAGGGAGCTTGCTTCAAGTTTCGCGAAGGCTTCGGCTCGGGAACCCTTGCCATGCTGATGAGTCCAGAGGGTTCGATGTTCGTCGGCGGCACCAACCGAGGCTGGGGTTCGCGCGGCCCCAAACCGGGAGCGTTTGAACGGCTCGTCTGGACCGGCAAGACTCCGTTTGAAATCCACGAGATGCGTGCCAAACCCGACGGCTTCGAACTGACGTTTACTCAACCGGTCAACCCGGCGACCGCGTCCGACCTGAAGAGCTACGCGATGACTTCGTACACGTACATCTTCCAATCGGCCTACGGCAGCCCCGAAGTCGATGCCTCCACTCCGACCATCACCTCGGCCACGGTCGCCCCCGACAACAAGTCGGTCTACCTCAAAGTCGATGGCCTGAAAGCCGGCAACATCCACGAACTGACCTCAGCCGGAGTGAAGTCCGCCGACGGCCAGCCGCTCCTCCACAAAGAGGCGTACTACACCCTGAATCGAATTCCAAAGTGAGCTGTTGGCAATGCGATGTTGACACTCGGCATTCCCTCACTGAAGGCGACCTCGTTTCGCAACTGACTCACTGAGGATGCGGCATGGCCGTGGTCAAGAAACCTTGGAGTGACCGCGCGGGGATGGGGTGTGCGATCCTGTTTCTGCTGCCGTTCGCGGCGACGGGAGTCACCTGCGCCGTGATGGCGGTTTGGCACATGTGGTGTTGCTGGGATGCTCAGTCTTCTTGGACGGAGCGACCCTGCACGATTGTGCGGGCCGAACTGAAGGCTCAACACGGTGAAGGGACGACGTACAAGGTTGAGGCCGAGTACCAGTACGAGTTCAACGACCAGCCCTTCACTGGAGACCGCGTTTGGTTTGGGACCGGCTCGGACAACATCAGCGGCTTTCATGAGAATGCTCATCGTGAACTGGAGCAGTGCCAAAAGCAGGGCCGTCCGTTTCGTTGTTTCGTCGATCCGAATGACCCTGCGTCGAGCGTCCTCTATCGCGACGTTCGATTTGAGATGGTCGGGTTCCTGCTGATGTTCGTTCTGGTTTTCGGTGGCGTCGGCGTGGGAGGCCTGTGTGGTCTGGTCTATGTCTCACGCCAAACTCGGCGCATGAATGACGCCCGCGAACTCCGTCCGTCTGAACCGTGGACTTGGGACGAGAGGCTGCAGGACGGGATGTATCGACCACAGGCAAGCTGGGTGGGGATCGTGCTGATTGCCCTCTTTTGGAATTCGATCAGTTGGACGGTGACACTGACTGTTCTGATCGAGGAGTGGAAGAAGGGCTTCTCGTGGATGTGGCTTTTCATGCTGTTCCCGGTCATCGGTGCCGGTATGGCATGGATGGCCGTGAAGGCGGTTTGGCACCGATTGCGTTTCGGCCTGCCCGTATTGACCGTTCGTCCTTGGCCGCTGTTCTTGGGCGATCCGATTGAGGGGACGATCGACTTTCCCGCCGTACGACCTTGCTCACCCGACCTCAACATCGAGCTGACGGTCCTCAAAAAGTCGACTACCGAGGAGAGTCCGGACACGACGTTGTTCCGGGAAGCGACCAGCATTTCCAACGATGGCACCGGTTCCGCGTTTCGTCTCTCGTCGCCCAGCGGTCTGCCTCGAACCGCGCTGCGGAATGATGAGTCCGGTACTCAAACGGCCAAATGGCAAATCAAAGTCACCGGTTCTGAAGGGCCGTCGGACTTTGAAGCGATCTATGAACTGGCCGTCTTCCAACGTCCCGCAACTCAGTAACCGGGGTCTTCACAGCATCTCTCGGATGGTTGGTCTCGCCCCGCCGTCAGATCACGTAGTCGGGTGCCTCAGGCATGAAGACACGGACGTTGCGAGGGGCGACGAAGACTCGGTCGCCCGTCTTGATGCGCAGTTGCGCGTAGCGTTCCAGATTCAGATCGACGTTCAGGGCGAGGCCGAACTCTTCCGAGAAGACTCGGACTTTGGCGACCGATCCGGCCGGGTTGATCTGCGTGACGCGGACTTCGAGACTCGATGTACCGATTGGCGTGTGTTCGATGTCGAGTTCGTGCGGTCGCACGTAGGCGGTCGCTTGGCGGGACTCGGCGTGGGGGTATTCGGGATAGGCGACATTCAGCGCGCCAAGCATGGCCATGCCGTTCTCGACTCGTCCGTGAAAGACGTTGACGTTGCCGAGGAAGTCCATCACGAACGGAGTGGCCGGGTGATCGAAGACCTCCTGCGGCGTACCAGACTGCTCGATGTGACCGGCGCGCATGACGACGACCCGATCGGCCACCTCGAAGGCCTCTTCTTGATCGTGCGTGACGAAGACGGTTGTCAGGTGAATCTCATCGTGGAGCTGTCGCAGCCACTGGCGCAGCTCTTGCCTCACTTTGGCATCGAGTGCCCCGAAGGGTTCGTCGAGCAGCAGAATTCTTGGCTGTACGGCCAGTGCGCGGGCCAGGGCAACTCGCTGTCGCTGACCGCCCGAAAGTTGCGACGGATAGCGTTGGCCAAGCCCTTCCAACCGGACAAGGTGCAGCAGTTCACGGACACGGGCATCGACTTCAGCCTGTGGCTTTCGACGGACTCGCATTCCGAAGGCGATGTTTTCGTAGACCGACATGTGGCGGAAGAGGGCGTAGTGCTGGAAGACGAACCCGACTTGCCGATCTTTAGGCGACTGATGCGTGACATCTTCGTCTTGATATAGCACGAGACCTCGGTCGGCTCCTTCGAGACCTGCGATGATGCGCAGCAGCGTGGTCTTGCCGGAACCAGAAGGTCCGAGCAGCGCCAGCAACGAACCGCTGGGGGCTTCGAGGCTGACATCGTTCAACGCGGTGAAGTTGCCGAAATGCTTGGTCAGATTTTTGACGACGATACTCATGATGGCCTGTGTTTGTGGTGAGTGGTCTGTCACGTCCCCTCGTCCCGGATTTGCTGGCTGAGGGTGAGGGGGCTTCTGTCTTGGCTCGCCCCTCACCCTAGCCACATCGGAACAGTGCGGGAGACATGAGCGGTGGTGTCACGTTGATGCCTGTGGCTCCGCCGCCTCTTTCAATTCCTGCTGAGTCTTTCGTTCGAGAACGATCTTGATGAACAACGTGACCAGCGCGAGCGAGGTCAGCAGTGACGCAACCGCGAACGAGCCGGGGTTGTTGTATTCCTGAAAGAGCTTCTCGACACGCAGCGGCATCGTGTCGGTCTGTCCGGCGATGTGGCCCGAGACGACATAGACCGCGCCGAACTCACCCATTGCCCGGGCGTTGCAAAGGATCACGCCATACAGCAGCCCCCACTTGATGTTGGGGACCGTCACGCGCCAGAACATCTGCCAGCCGTTCGCACCGAGGCTGATCGCCGCGATCTCTTCATCCGAGCCGATGGCCTCCATCACGGGAATCAGCTCACGCGCGACGAAGGGGAGCGTCACGAAGGTCGTCACGAGAATCAGCGCCGGCAGCGCGAAGGCGATCTTGATGTGGTGCTCGCGCAGCCACGGGCCAAAGTAGCCCTGCATACCGAACAACAACAGGAACATCAGCCCGGCGACGACCGGCGAGATCGCGAACGGAAGATCGATGAGCGTTGTCAGCAGCGTGCGACCGGGGAATCGGAAGCGCGTGATGGCCCAAGCCGCGGCGACTCCGAAAACCACGTTGGCGGCCACCGAAACCGGCACGACCAGGAACGTCAGATAGATGGAGTGCCGCGTGTCGGAATCGCCCGTGAGGTTCTTCCAGTAGACACCGGGTCCCGCGGCAAACGCCTGATAGAAGACGCTGACCACCGGTACGATGATCAGCAATCCAATGATCGCCATCGCCGTACCGATCAACGAGTAGCGGAGCCAGGCCGGATCCTGCTGCGCGGCGCGGCCGTGCGTTTTCGACACGGAAACCACCGGAGGTAGATGCGAGGGAACGCCGTGCATGGTGACCTGTTCGATTTCTGTTGGCATCAAGTCCCCTCGCCCCGGCTTGGGCACCGCCGCTTCGGTGGTCGGGAGAGGGTTAGGGTGAGGGGTCTTCTGGTTTTGATCGAGTGCAAGAGTCCTGTCCGCACACCTCGATCACTCAATGAGCCGACGAATTGGCCGCCTGTGTCCGTCGTTCGAGCAGGTTGATGACACCCAGCATTGCGAACGATGCCACGAGCAACACGACCGCGATGGCCGTCGCCTCGGCGTAGGCGAACTCTTCCAATCGCGAGACGATCAGCACGGGAGCGATCTCCGTCTTGAAGGGCATATTGCCCGACACGAACACGACCGAACCGTACTCACCAATCGCGCGGGCAAATGTCAGCGCGAAGCCCGTGATCAGTGCGGGATACAGCGCGGGAAGCAACACCATCGTAAACGTCTGCCAGCGGGTGGCTCCCAAACAGGCGGAGGCTTCCTCCAATTCGGCGTCGAGGCTTTCGAGCACCGGCTGCACCGTGCGGACGACAAACGGCAGGCCGACAAACGTCAGGACCAGCACGATGGCCAATCGCGAATAGGCTCCCTGGATCCCCAGCGGCACCAAGAACTGCCCCAGCCAGCCGTTCTTGACGTACAAGCTCGAATACACCAGACCGGCGACCGCCGTCGGCAGCGCGAACGGCAGATCGATCAGTGAATCGAAGACCCGCTTGAATGGGAACTCGTAGCGGACGAGAACCCACGCCAGCAGCAGACCGAGCACGGTGTCAATGGCCGCGGCGATGGCCGCAGCTCCGAACGTCAACAGGTACGCCGCGCGAGCCCGTTCCGTCCAGACAGCCTTCACCAACTGTTCGCCCGTCAGCGACGAAGCCTTCGTGAACAGCGCGATGAGAGGAATGAGAACGAGGATGCTCAGGTAAAACAGCGTGATGCTCAGACTGATCCTCATGCCGGGGAGTATGCGCCGCGTGTTCATCATGATTGACCTTGATATCCCACACCTTAAGTGCCCAGCTCGCGTCGGCCGCGACCAAAGCCCGCGTGTTGTAAGGTGTGAGTTGGAATTGGGGGTAAGACTCAGTTTTGTGCGGTAACACGTCTCATTTCGGAAGATGTTTGAGTTCCAACGGTTTGAGTTCCTTGGTCCCCGGTGCGATTGTGATCTTCAGTGGAGAGCTTTCTGGTTTGCTGTATGTCGCCGGCGCCAAATTCGGTCCGAACTGAGTCTCGCCATCGACGACGACTGGTTTGCTCCAGACGACGGTGATCACGAAGTCACCACTCGGGGCACCATCATTCGGATCGAAGGTACTCAGCGCAAAAGTGCCATCCGCCGCCACGCTTCCGCGGGGACGCAGCTCCGCAGGCACCTTGGAACTTGAGCTGGGGTGCAGGACGACATTCGCTCCCGACATGGGCTGGCCCTCAAACAAGGCCCGTCCCTTCACCGGGTGAACCGCCACGGGTCGAGACGGTCCGAGGGTCGCGTACCAATAACCGAGCAGTCCCACGATCAAAACACTGCACACGGCGGCAACCATCCGAATGTGAGGTTGCCAATCGGTCCAGTTGGTGAGATCGGACAGCGAAGTCGAGGAACCTCCCGAGAAGGTTCGCATCGGAATCTGCTGCGACACGGGCCGTCGTGCAACCGGGCTGGAAATCGACAGTCCGTCGTTCACCTTAATCACACCCGGAATTCGCTGTAACAGGATCAGCAGCGTGAGTCGCTCCGTTTCGGACGCCACATCGCCACGGACGGTAATCACGCCGCGTTTCACGTCCATGCCAATTCGAGCGAATGAAGCCGTCTTCTGCTGTGCCAGACAATCTGCCACTCCTCGCAAGACTTCGTCATCCGAGGGAACAACCTCGATGTCCGAGGCGGGGGCTAGGCGAGATGCCGTAGTCGCGGTGGAAGCGACGATCGCGTGGCGTCTGTCACTCGGAGGTTTTCGATGCTGCGGTTCCGTAACGACGGAAGTTGCGGAAGCGGTTGGCGTGAAGCGTTCCTGTGGCTCGCGCTGCGACGGTGGAACGGTGGCGGACGCCGACACTCGGCTAGAAGAGACAACTGGAATCACCTGTGAGATTTCGGTGGGTTTGACCACCACAGCAGAGATCGAAGTTCCAGTAGTCGGCATCTTCGGCGGAGGTCCGGCGAGTGTCACCGCGGCCTGCGCCTGTGACTTGGCAATATTGAGTACTTCCGCAGCGCGAGCCACCATTGCTGCGGCGTTGAACAAGCCGGGAACGTTGGCTGCCGCCACGGGCTGACCGAACTGACCGTTGCGAACGAACTCAGACGATTTCAATTGACCAAACTTGGCCAGCGTAAACACGTGCATGAAATCGACCGGGCCGAACTCGATGCCGTTCATCCAACCCCACCAGTCACGCTCCCGATTCTGGGCGGTGGACCGTGTCAACTCGGCCTTCGCCTGTTCTTCGACCGCTTGATAAGCGGCTTCGCCTTGGGCAATTAACGCTTGTGCGATCTGAGCTTTGGCCTGTTCATACGCGACTTGATAGGCGATCTCCCAATCCCGTTCCGTGTACATGGTGGCTGGCGGCGGCGCGGTGCTGGTGGCGGATTGTTGATCAACCACATCAGGCTGATCGACGGCAGGTGTCTTCGACTTCGAGGCACTTGGAGTGACTTTCTTTTCGCCTGCTTGAAACGGCAACTCCGCCATCAGCCGCCCCACCGAACCGACCTGCCGCCACTGGCCCTTCGCGCCAAATCTCACTTCATCGTCCGTCAACATCTGCCCGCGTTGTGCGCATTTCACGAGGCCATCGAAACTCATGGGGCCGAGTTCCGCGCCACTCAAACGGCAATACCACTCGTCGGCACCGCCGTTGACTGGGACCGGTTCGGAACCTGTGCGGGACACACAGTCCAGCGTCACTACCATGTCCGGGCGTTCGTCCAGGTTTGGGTCTCGATGTTTCGGCCGCCCCGAAAGTGATGTGGAATCTCTTTGAATCACTGAACCAACTCCCGAGTTCACCGACATCACTCAGCCAATTGCTGCTGTCTAAGGTCGCCCTGTTGGGCATTCCGAGTTGGAAGCAGGAACCGGACGGTCATCTGTCCGGTTCCTCGTGACTCACGAGTCGAGGGGGTTGTTCCCACCCGACTCTTGCAAACCAGTCACTTCAATTGGCCAGAGTATTCGCTTCAATTTCACCGTTGCCGCGGGTGAGGCCAGCAATGAAGGTTTTGAAGTCCACGTTCTCGGCCAGGAATCGCACACTGCCATCACCAAACAAGAAGTGAGCTCCGCCCGTGTGGAAGGAGAACGACTGGCTGGTGGAGTGCGTGAGGAACGTTGGGTCTGGATAGGTGGCACTAGCCTGAGCACCGTTGGTGGCGTTGAATGGGACCGGGTTACCAGTGATCGTCGTGACTGCCGCAGTGCCCGTGGTGGGGGTGATACTCGACGCGATCGCTGCTCCATCGGCTTGCTGAGCGGTCGTCAAAATATCGCTGGCAGGTCGGCACCAGCCGCCACCGTTCACTCGGGCTGTCGGCAAACTTCCTTGGACCTTTGGCCCCCTGCGGTACACCGCAGGACGACCGGCCGATTCGCAATACATCACCGTGTTCGACAAACCGTCCGTGCAGTCGGCCAGCTTCGGGTCACTGTTCTGCGTGAGCAGACCGGGATAGTACTCGTGGACGTTTGCGGTCCCCGCAGTGGTCGGATCGGTATATAGCCCGGTCAAATAACCAGCCGGGAAAACGGCTGTCGGCAGCAACTGCACGGCGGCATTCACACCCTTGTTTGGCGAATAGTCCGTGTTGGCGATCATGTTCGCGGCATAGCCGGATGGAGTCGTAGCAGTATCTGGGTCACCATCCAGGACCGATTGCGTCGGATTGGATGGGCAGATCCAAGACGAAATCCGTGTTGAAACAACAGCCCTCTGAGTAGCGTTGGGATCGCTCCACTGCAGGGTCTGATCGTACTTGTTGTAAAGCGGAGCCTGATCGATGTATGGAAGCAATCGAGTCAAACCAGAGATCCGCTTGGTCCCTGTTCCCGGCGGACGGTTGCTCGACGGCAGGTGCTTGTACGTGTCGTGGAAGTTGTGCGCGGCGATGCCAAGCTGCTTCAGGTTGTTCTTGCACTGAGTACGGCGGGCCGCTTCACGAGCTTGTTGCACAGCCGGCAGCAACAGCGCAACCAACACCGCAATGATCGCGATCACGACGAGCAGCTCAATCAGCGTGAAGCCGGCGCGGCTGGCGAGCAACGAACGTCGATGCACCGACGTTCGCGAGAAACTCGATTCAAACTGGATCTTCTTCATGACGATTTCCCTTGTGAACTGAACTAGGTAACGAATGGAAAGGCTTTAGTGTGCTGCTAGAACACGGCAGGCGTGGCGATCCATCGCACACGTCTCCTCAGTTGTGGGGGGCTTCGTCAACAACAACGCAACATTATGCAGGTCTCCTTTTGAAGGCGATGGACATACGAGCGGGGGAGGATTCCGTGAGACTCCGGACGGCTTGGCGACTCCTTTCACCAAGCCGTTCTGCCGAGTCGTGACTGGTCAGCGGCTACTCTTTGTTCGGAATGTCGGCCGGACGATAGATGCCGTCGAAGATCGAGCCTTCCGCGAAGAACTTGCCCTGGGCTTCGTCCCAGTTCGCCACCAAGTCGGTGATCGGGAACAGTTTGATTGACTGGAATTGACTGGCGTACTTGGCGGCCACTTTCTCGTCGGTGGGCCGGTAGTAGTGCTTCCCGATGATCTCCTGACCCTCCGGTGTGTAGAGAAAGTTCAAGTACGCTTCTGCGGCCTTGCGAGTCTTCTTCCGATCAACGACCTGATCCACGATGGCGATGTGCGGTTCGTGCAGAATGCTGAGCGGCGGATAGACCACCTCCAGCTCTCCTTTGTTTTCTTGCACTTCGAGATAGGCTTCGCTTTCCATCGTGAGATGCACGTCGCCGATGCCCTTCATGGCGAAGGTCGCCGTCGATCCACGAGCTCCCGTGTCGAGCACCGGTACGTTGCGATAGAGCTTCGTGACGAACTGACGCGCCTGTTCCTCTGTGCCACCACCCAAGACCACACTTCCCCACGCAGCCAGAAAGCTCAGCTTTCCATTGCCCGAGGTCTTCGGGTTGGGAGTGACGACAACCACGTTGGGTTTGGACAGGTCGGACCAATCCTTGATCCCTTTCGGGTTCCCCTTCCGCACGACGAAGACAACCGTTGAGGTGTAGGGCAACGATCGATTCGGCAACCCCTCTTCCCACCGATCCTTCAGCAGCCCCTGCTTGCGAAGAGCGTCCGTATCCGACCAGATCGAGAGCGTCGCGACATCGGCCTCCAAGCCATCGACGATGGATCGCGCCTGACTACCCGACGCACCATGTGACTGCTTGATCGTGAGCGTGTTGCCCGTCTCCTGCTGGTATTTTGGGATGAACGCCCGATTCAGATCCTTCCACAATTCACGAGTCGGATCGTACGAGACATTCAACAGTTCGAGGGTTTCGCCTGACGGATTGGTGTTCGTTCGTGACTGGCAGCCAGCACTCGTCAGAGCGATCAGCAACAGGACGCTCATTGAGAAAACTCGGTTCATTTTTCTAGCCTGCATTCTAATCACCCACTAGGTAGGTGATATTTATGGACATGGAAAACTCAGATGCCGTCGCCACCGATAAACGCTGCTGAAAAGACTTCAAGTTGAGTCACGGGAGCACTCCCAAATACTTCTGCCAAGTTCGCCTCATCCATCAATCGGGACGTGTAATTCCGGATTTCCAGCAGGATGCGTCGGAAACGACAAGTCATTTCTTGGCTGCACTTTTCATAGTTCGACACGGACACACACCCAATCGGAGCCAGCAGGCCGTCGAAATGCCGAACGATCTGCCCCATTGAAATCTCTTCCGGCCGCTTGGCCAACTCAAACCCACCGATCCGCCCGGCAATGCTGTTGACCCAACCCTTCGCTTTCATCTCCAACATGATGTGCTCTAAGAACCTACGAGGAACATCATTGATCTCGGCCAATTCCCGGATCGACACCGGCCCCTGCCCGAATCGCTCGACGAGCGTCATCAAGGCACGCAGGGCATAATCAGATTTGCGTGACAGCTTCATCGTCTGTACCTGTCCTGCGGCTTGAGAAATAAGCACGACCTGTTGAGTGATATTAAATACGCCCGGCAAGTTTGCCAAGCCCGCTGGAGTAAAAAAATGACCGACTTGAAAACCTTCAAGACAGGGGTTTGAACTGGATGGCGAAAGTAACGTCATCGCTATTGTCTGGCCGACTCCCACTTCATGCGGTCAAAAGCGAGGCGCTTTCGTTTAAACAATGTTACTCAGTGTCAGAGGCATTGGACCGACGCTTGCCGTTTAATTCGGGTCACGCGATCGTCTCGAACTTCAGCCAGATGACGCCGCCGAGGATGATGGGGGTGCCATCGGTGAGGGGGTAGTTCTGGCCGGGTTGGGCGAGTTCTTTTCCGACTTGAGTTCCCGTATTGCCGGGGAGCGGTCGCAGTGTGAACGTCTGCGTGTCGCGGGCGCGCAGGACTTCGGCATGGCGGCGCGAGACCTTGCGCGACAGGGACTCGTCCACCAACGAACTGAGATCGAGATCGGGGAAGTCACCGCGCACGGCGTCTTGTCGGCCGAGGACCACGACATCCTTGTTGATGGGGAAGTAGCGCACGGGCTGGCGCGGCTTGGTGTCGGAGTAGACGACCAAGCAGACCGTTCCGGCTGGAGGGCGTGTTGTTCCGGCGAGGGCTGCGGGAGCGGACTCGGGCGGCGCGGGGATCGGTGGCAGCGAGGTCGCCGATGGGGAGGTTGTTCCAGCGGGAGCGACCGACGAACTCGTGCGTGCTTGAAGCTCGGTGCCGCACGAACAGAACTCGTCCTGATGAGACGCACCAAACGTCAGGCCGCACGCGGGACATTCGCGTTCACCGTGAGTCGATTCCGCACTGTCGCTTGCCGCGCCGTCACTCTCAACGGACACGAGCGACGCGGGGGGCATCGGTGGCAGGGGCGGGAGTGCGGGAGGCGAACTCGCGGGCGCGGTCGCTTCCACCGTCGAACCGCACACATGGCAGGTCTTCTGCTCGGGCTGAAGGGCTTCATCGCAGACGGCGCATTGAGGCATGGAGGCTTCCTTTACGAGTGGTGCGAGGAGGGATGATCGGGACGGTGAAACGACGCGGCTTTGCCGCAGCCAAAGTAGCCTTCATCGCTCCGCGTGAAGTCAGCCGAATGTGAGTCAACCATGATTTGACAAATCGGCACCGAACTCGCGCTCGGCTTTCTTCACGCGGAGCGATGAAGGCTACTTTCAGGCAAATCAAATGCGCGCAGCCCGACAAGATTTCGAGACCTAGTAGTACGAGGATCGTTCCGGCTCAAAAATCATCGACCTCTTGGACGGCGATGGCTCCCTCGACTTTCGATGAGGCGGCCAGTGAGCGGTTCATCATTTCTTGTGTGATCGTTCCTTGCCGAACGTAGTCGTCGCGCATTTGGCGGTAGATGTTGAGGTTCGCCTGATCGCCCTGTTCTTCAAACTTCTTCACAAGGGCATCGAGCAACTTGGCGACGACGTTCTTGTCTTTGGCAGTCGCCTGCCCTCGTTCGAGCAGATCACGCTTCTCTTGGAGGAACAGCAACTGGCGCTGAGTTTCCGCCTGCGTGATGACTCGTCGCACGTCGCCGGTGCGCATCAATGTGCGGGCTTCATCGGCGGTTGATTCGATGGCGATGTTCGCTTCGACGCGACCGCCGATCACGCCGAGAGCCGGAACGTCAAACGTGAGCGTCGCTTTGGCGAGTCGGAACCGGCCGGCATCGCGGGCGGGGACCGTGCTGCGGAACAGCACCTCGTAGACCTTGCCGCGCTCCATGTATTCCAACGGGATTGAGACCGTGTTGCCTGCGTCGGGCTGCATATCGCCGACGAACAGGACTTCGGGTTTGGTGCGATAGAGTTCGCGGACGAAGATTTCGGGCGACAGCCAGAGTTGCAGCGAGACGTTGGTCGCGAGGATGTTCTTCTGGCCGGTGAAGACTTTGTCGAAACAGTCTTCGGCCTCGCGCTCGTTCTTGAGATTGTCGAACGCGCCGCCGAGAGTTGTGCCGCAGACCTTCATCAGGAAGTCGGCTCGCGAGTCGCCCGTGCCGAGCGCGAAGATCGGCAAACGGAATTCTTCTCCTAACTGAGTCGCCTCGCGCAACGCGGAGTCTTCATCGCTGTCTTCGCCGTCGGTGAGCAACACGATCCGCCGCGTCTCCGACCGACTCTCGGCTCCCGTGAGTGACTTCTTCACGGCACCAAACGCCAGTCCCAGTGATGTTCCTCCGCCGCCGACATCGACCAGTTGGCGAACGGCGTCGTCGAGTTCGCGGCCGCGTGAAAGTCCCTTCGCGAGTGGATAAGCCCCCTCATCGAACGCGACCAGCGTCATGCGGTCGGACGGCTCCATTCGCTCGACCAAACGACGGACGACGTTGACCGCGACCATTCGGCGACTCGGGACCGACGCGACAACCTCGGTCATTGTCCGGCCTTCGACGGTGGCGGAACCGACGATCCTCGCGTGCGGATCGGGTTCGATCAGCGTGTTCATCGAGCCGCTGACATCGACGATCACGATCAGATGCGCGGGGAGACTCGCGCCGCCCGATGATTCAAGTAGCGACCCCAGCCGCGCGCCGTTCGGCTTGATCGTGACGAGGCTATAGACATCCGCCGACCGGCCGTTCAACACGGCGGGTTGGTCGAGCTTGCACTCCAACAAAAATTCTTCGGCCACGATCAGTCCTTTCCAGACGAAGCACCCAGCGACAGAGCGATTGCCCGAGGCACACTAACCCGCAGCGTGAGCGAGGGCGAACGTCGCCAACGACCAACAATTCGGAGAGATGATCATCGCGCGTCCTCGCTTACGCTTCGGGTTGGTGTATTTGCCATTCGGCGAACCGCAGCACGATCGCGGTGATGTTGTCTCCGTAACCATTCGGTTCCGTCGATGAGGGCAGGCGCTGTTTGGCATCGGCCGCCGCGACGAGATTTTCCGCGAGCTGTTGTGAGGTGAGGTCATGCCGAGCGTCGATGATCGTGGCGAGGTCTTCCGGTTCGAGAAAGACCCGCTCTTCGACGAGGCCGTCCGAGCACAGGACGATTGTGTCACCGGGTTTCAGTCGCCAGTGGCTGATCTGCGGTCGTGCTCGCTCGACATCGACGACCAGTTCACCAGACTCCGTTTCGCGGCACGCTCCCAAGCAAAACCGCAGCGCCTTGCCCGCCGCGCCGAGTTCCTGAACTTGTTCGGGTGGAGTTCCGAGGGCGAGCTGTGACGAGGCGACATCGCCGTCCACCGTCAGTTGCTCGGCGAAGCCGTTCGCGACGAGATAGGCGCGACTGTCACCGACGTTCGCGAGATGCAATTCGTCGCCATCAAGAATGCCGATCAACGCGGTGGTACTCATCAAGTCGTTGTCGCGCGTCGGGACGGGACGGTCCGGGAGTGAGAGGGCTTCGCGGACAATCGCTTCGCTGGCGGCGACGCACGCGGCGTCCAACACTGTCGGCCACGCGGGTTCGTCAGCCTCGGCGAGCGTGGCCAACTGGCTTCGCATCGATGTGAGCAGCAGCTCGCACGCGAGGCCGCTCGCCAGTTCACCGGTTCCGACCCGTGCGTGCGTCACACCGTCGGCCACGATCAGCAGTTGAATCTCGCGCCCGCAAACGGTCTCGCTTACGACGACGGCTTGGTCTTGGTTCACCGCGCCAAGGGCCGACTTCGCGCGACCGGGTGCAGTGAGCCAGCCGAGGTCGATTTGCGAGCGCGGCCCAAACGACGGGTCATCCACACCAACCCGCTGCGTGAGCAAGGATGCTGCGACTGCGTCTGTGAGAACATCCTTGCTCACGCGGCGGGTTGGTGTGGAAGCGGCCGCGCATTCGAGTTCCTCGATCAGTTCAAACGTCGTCGCCGGACGATGGGCCACGTTGATTGAGAGGGCGCGACGGAGGACTGGCCAGATTCCGACGGGCAAGTCTGGACGAAAGACTCGCAGCGGCGGCAACTCAAATTCAAACGCCTCCAACCCGCGACCAGCAAACCCACCGGGCCACAACCCAGCCAAGCGATAATAGACGAACAGGGCGAGGTGATAGACATCGGTCCTCGGCCCAATCCAGTCGTCGTGAAAGCGACAGACTTCGGGGGGCGAGTACTGTGGCGAGATGCGTGCGAGATGGCTGGGACAACGCCCGATCGGGAACAGCCGCCAGTCGAGATTGGTGACGCGCACGAGCGACTCGCCCACTTCGATCGCCTGCGGATCGAACTCCAGCCAGACGTGCCCCGAGTCATGGAGGCCCGTCATGGCAATGTTGAGTAAACGAGCGACTCGCAGCGTCTCTTCGAGCAGTGCGGAGATAGGACTGTTCTCATCCACACCAACCCGCAGCGTGAGCGAGGATGAAGTTGATTCGACGCCGATGAATTCATCGCGCTCGCTGGCACCGTTGTCCTCGCTCACGCTGCGGGTTGGTATGGTGAGATTGCTGTTCAGATCGTTCGGTCCCGCCGGCGGAGCGTCGGGACTACGGTTGTTCCAAGACTCTGCCGCGATGATTGCGCCGCCGCCGAGTTCGATCACATGCACAAGAGGCAAGACGGGGAGCGAGACCGCTTGACGTGATCTCACCTCCGGCGCGAGGTCCGGCCACAGCGCGGGGCGAATTGCGCGGACACGGAACGCGGCGGCACCCACATTCACCTCGAATGCACGACTCGGGTCATCAGGCCAACCGACACTCAGTGCCGCGAGACTCCACTCGGAAGCCATCGCCGAATTCACGGTGGAGGTGGCGTCGATCAACAGAGCAGGGAATCCCAGCGGGGAATCGTTCACCGCTGCGGGTAACTCCGACTGGCAATGCTCGCAATACGCGAGGTCGAGCGACACGCGATCGCACCGAGGGCAACGCGCTCCCGCCGGTGGCACACTCTGCGACATGCGAATCAGCCCCGCTTCAACATTGTCGGTCTCGATGGCGATAAAGCCGAGCCGTTCATACCGGTCGTTGCGACGACATGCAATGCGGCTGATTCCAAGAACAGACGGTGTTCGAGTTGGTCCGTGGCCGATGAACTCGGTTACACTCCGGCCACGATTCACACGAACCCGCAGCGTGAGCGAGAAGGTGCGATTCGGAATGACAGGCGTTCGCGGGACTCGCTTGAACGACGACATAAGTGATCGTCCTCGCTCACGCTGCGGGTTGGCGTGTCGGGGGTTAAACGACGCGACCTTTGGTCGCAAACAAGTCGCCTTCATCGCTCCGCGTGAAGGAAGCCGAGTGTGATGCGGTCAGGGATTGGCATCGTCATCGTCCCACTCCCAATCTGCTCTCTTCACGCAGAGCGATGAAGGCGACTTTCAGACAATCCCAATGTGCGCGGCCCGACAACATTTCGGGATCGAGTGTTACGTGAGGCACATCTCACAACATCATTCAGGTGCAGAAGCCATGTTTCACGATTACACACGCCGGGCGGCCTTGCGAATCGGTGGCCTCGGGATGCTGGGGCTGACGCTGCCGAAGCTACTGCGAGCGTCGGAGTCGTCCAGCGGTGAGAACGCGATTTCCGCTCGCGCGACGCGTGCCAAGTCGGTCATCTTTCTTTATCAGTTTGGTGGGCCGAGTCATCTCGATTCGTTCGATTCCAAGCCCAACGCACCGTCCGGTGTGAGGAGTCAATTCGGGGTGATCGACACCGCCGCGCCGGGGATTCGCATCTGTGACCAGTTGCCTAAGATGGCCAAGGTGATGAACGACGTGACGCTGGTGCGAACAGTCCATCACACGATGAAGAACCACAACTCGGCAGCATATTACGCGCTGACCGGCCATGCGCCGCCGCTCGACGACATCCGGCTGCGCGACTCGCAAGAGTTGTTTCCGGCGTATGGCTCGGTTGTCGATCGACTCGCCCCCACCACGAACGGGATGCCGACGTTCGTCGCGTATCCGCATGTCTTGCGCGATGGCGAGATCACGCCGGGGCAGCACGCCAGCTTTCTCGGCAAGGCGCACGATCCGCTGCTCGTGACGAGCGACCCGAACGAACGTGGCTTCTCACTTCCTGAGTTGTCGCTGCCAAGTGGCCTCACCGCCGAGCGGCTTCAAAATCGGCGTGAGATGCAGCAGCTCGTGAATCGCCAGACGAAGCTGCTCGATTACTCCGCCGCCGCGAAAGGTCTGGAGGCTTACTACGAAAAGTCGCTGAGCATGTTGAACTCGTCCAAGGTCCGCGATGCCTTCAATCTGTCGGCCGAGCCGCAGGCGATCCGCGACAGGTACGGACGGACCACGTATGGGCAAAGTTGTTTGTTGGCGAGGCGACTCGTCGAAGCGGGCGTCAAGTTTGTGAACGTCTACTACTCGGACAGCATCGGCGGGAGGTTCCCAAAAGACGGTTGGGACACGCACGGCTTCGACAACACGCGGATGTATCCGATTCTGAAGGACTATCACCTGCCACTGGTCGAGCAGACGCTGCCGACGCTCATCAACGATCTAAAGGAACGCGGCTTGTTCGACAGCACGCTGATCGTCTGGATGGGCGAGTTCGGGCGGACTCCCAAGATCAACGACAACATCAGTCGCGACCACTGGCCACAGTGCTATACCGCGCTGCTCGCGGGAGGCGGCGCGAAGCGTGGCTTCGTTTACGGCACGTCCGACAAGCAAGCCGCTTATCCCGACAAGGATCCCGTCCTGCTGGATGATCTCACGGCAACGGTTTTCGCGCTGATGGGCCTCGATCCCGAGACGGAAGTCCGCGACAAGCTGAACCACCCACTCCCGATCTCGGCGGGAAAGATCGTGACCGGGGTGATGGCGTAGTCGATACGTAGGACGGGCATTCTTGATGCGCCCGCCAAAAGTCGCCTTCATCGCTCCGCGTGAAGTGAGCGGAATGGCGAACGACGCGTTTTTCGGGATTTGGGTCGCTGGTGACTCGGCTTTCTTCACGCGGAGCGATGAAGGCGACTATTTGTCGGTCACGTCACTCTTGCCCGTCCGCTTGATTGAAGACAGGGCGGGCAAGAGTGCCCATCCCACAGTCCCGCAACCCGCTCCTTTGCGACCTCTTTTCGTCGCGGGTACACTCCGCCCGCGATTCCCCTATTTCAGCCCTTCTCCAGCAGGCAAAACACCGATGGCTCAATTCTTTCCTGACGTCCCTCACATCGAATATGAAGGCCCCAAGAGCAAGAACCCACTCGCGTTCAAGCACTATGACCCCGAGCAAAAGGTCGAGGGAAAGAAGCTCAAGGACTTGATGCGGTACACGGTCTGTTACTGGCACACGTTCCGAGGGACCGGTAGCGATCCGTTCGGTTCGGCGACGTTGCAACGACCGTGGGACGATGGCACGAACTCGGTGAGGAATGCGGTCAAGCGCGTTGATGCGGCGTTCGAGTTCATCGAAAAACTGGGCTGCCCCTTCTATGCCTTTCATGACCGCGATGTCGCTCCGGAAGGTGATACGCTGGCCGAGACGAACAGGAACCTCGATGCCGTCGTGAAGGCACTCAAGGCGGCTCAGGAACGGACGGACATTCAGCTCCTGTGGGGCACGGCCAATATGTTCTCGCACCCGCGCTACATGCACGGCGCGGCGACGACCTGCAACGCGGATGTTTTCGCGTGCGCGGCGGCTCAGGTGAAGAAGGCCCTCGAAGTGACGAAGGAACTTGGCGGAGCCAACTACGTCTTCTGGGGCGGTCGCGAGGGCTATCACAACCTCTTCAACACCGACATGAAACGCGAACTCGATCATCTCGCCAAGTTCATGCACATGGCGGTCGATTACGCCAAGCAGATCGGCTTCACGGGCCAGTTCCTCTTCGAGCCAAAGCCCAAAGAACCGACGAAGCATCAGTACGACTTCGATGTCGCCGCGTGTCTGAACTTCTGCCGCGCGAACGGGCTGATGGAGCACGTGAAGATGAACGTCGAGACCAACCACGCGACGCTCGCCGGTCACTCGATGATGCACGAGTTGGAATACGCTCGCATCCAAGGGGCACTCGGCAGCATCGACGCCAACACCGGCGACCCACTGCTCGGTTGGGACACCGATCAATTCCCGACGGACATTTACCTGACCACGCAGTGCATGTTGGTGATCCTCGAACAGGGGGGCATCGCGCCGGGCGGAGTCAACTTTGACGCGAAGGTCCGTCGTGAAAGCTTCGAGCCGATCGATCTCTTCCACGCTCACATCGGCGCGATGGATGCCTTCGCTCGCGGAGCCAAGATCGCCGCCGCCATTCGCAAAGACGGCGTCCTCAAAAACTTCGTCAAGAATCGCTACCGCAGCTTCGATGAAGGGATCGGTGCCGAAATCGAAAGCGGCAAAGCGACGTTCGAGTCGCTCGAAAAATACGTCCTCGGCAAGAAGAAACTCAACCCAAACGAATCGGGCCGCCAAGAGATGCTCGAGAACATCATCAACCAGTTCCTGTGACAAGTTGAATAGCGGTTCCATGACGACGATGAGTTCTGAATAACGGATGCCCGGCCGCGTAAAGCGGCCGGGCATTTTGTTTTTCGGGGCATACGCCAATGAACAACAGCACTTCCGCGACAGCCGTCACTTTGGGAGGATCGTTTCGATCATGTCGCACGTCCTCACAACCCGGCTTCCCGTTGGTCGATACTGATGTCATATTTGCCCGCCCTGCACTTGGTTGGCTCCGGATTTCGTGAGGTCTCTCATGCTGACGTTGAATGGTTCGCGACTCTCCTCGTTTTGTGATCGCGTGACGCGGCGATCGTTCATGCAGATCGGCGGGCTGTTTCTGGGTGGGATGACACTGCCCCGGTTGCTGCACGCCGAACAGGCAAGTAGCGCGCGAGCGGCATCCGGTGGAGTCCCGTCGGGCAGTCAGCGCCAGCGCGGCGTGATCATGATCTACATGCCGGGCGGGCCGCCGCATCAGGACATGTACGATCTCAAGCCCGACGCGCCGTCTGAAGTGCGTGGCGAGTTCGATCCGATCGCGACCTCCGTCCCCGGCATCGACATTTGCGAACTGATGCCGCGACTGGCGCAGCGGATGGACCGGTTCTCGATCATCCGGTCATTGGTCGGTTCGGACGGTGCTCATGCTTCGTCGTTGTGTGTCACCGGCGCGCCTTACGGGAATAAGGTGCAGGGAGGCGCACCTCACTTCGGGTCGCTGGTCTCGGCCGTGCAGGGGCAGACACATCGCGCCGTGCCCGCCGTCGCCGATCTCTCCGAAATCATGCAGCACGCGCCGTACAACATCGGCGGGCCGGGGTTCCTCGGTTCGGTTCATCAGCCGTTCCGACCGGACGGTGAGACGAAGGAGAACATGCAACTGCGTGAAGGTCTATCGCAGCGCATGGACGACCGCCGCTCGTTACTCACGACGTTTGACCGTTTTCGGCGCGAGACCGATGCGCGGAGAACGCTTGGCGGGTTGGAGACACAGGTCGAGCAGGCCCTCGATGTCCTCACTTCCAGCCGCGTGATGGAGGCTCTCGACTTGAATCGCGAAGATCCGAAGGTCCGCGAGCGGTATGGAACCGACGACGAAAAGATTCTGCCCTACTCGTACCTCGGTTATCGGGCACTGGTCTCGCGGTTTCTGGTGGCTCGCCGTTTGATCGAAGCGGGCGTGCGGTGTGTCACTGTGTCGTTCGCGGACTTCGACTGGCATGGAGCAAATTTCGCTCACGGTCGCAAAGTGCTGCCGGTCTTCGATCAAGCCATCACCGCGCTGGTGGACGATCTCCACGATCGCGGTCTGTCGGACGATGTGAGCGTCGTGGCGTGGGGTGAGTTTGGTCGCACGCCACGCATCAATCCGGCGGCGGGTCGCGACCATTGGCCTCAGGTGAGCAGTGCCCTGCTCGCGGGAGGCGGTATGAAAACCGGTCAGGTGATCGGTTCAACCAACCGCCTTGCCGAGGCTGCTCAAACGCGACCGGTTCATTACGGCGAAGTCCTCGCCACGCTGTATCACAACCTCGGGATCGACATCGACGCTGCGACCGTCCGCGATCCCTCCGGGCGTCCGCGCTATCTGATCGACAGCCACCGGCCGATCCCCGAACTGATCGGGTGATTTGATCCGTTGGGATGGGACTCTCTGCCCCATTGAAACAGTTCCACCGTAATCACTTTACTGACCGTGCCGTTGGTCTGAAATTCGGCTGAAACGGGAGTTTCGCTGCCCATGACATTGCCTGTATTCAACGTCGCGGGCTTGTTGCCACCAGGAATTCACGACGCGAATTTGACGGAAGTGACCGAGCGATTCGGCGGATCATTGACGCGGCGACAGTTGTTGCAAGGTCTTGGTCAGTATCTCTCTGAATTGAATCGTTGGAAGTTGGCGCAAGCGGTGTTGATTGATGGAAGTTTCGTGACCGATGAGCCGGAGCCGAACGACATTGATGTCGTGTTGGTACTGTCTGACGGATACGATCTGAGCCAATGTGTGTCACCGTTCGAGTACAATTTACGATCGAGACGGCGAGTTCAACGGGCATACGGATTGGATCTATTCGTTGTGATGCCAGAGTCGTTGGAATTTGAGCGGTTCGTGGATTTTTTCAGCCAAGTCCGCAACAAACCACAGCAAACGAAAGGTCTTGTACGGGTACAACCATGATCGAGGATGCCGCCGCGTTGACTCAGGCCCGCCAGCAATTGCGAAACATGGAAGAGGTCGTCGCCCAATTACTGCGACAGGCCGAAGCGATGCACCCTTCGCAATTGGCATTGCAATTGGAAGGCCCGATGGACGTGATCGAACACCTGCGCGGTGAGATCGACGAATACATTGGCATACAAAGAGCGAGAGACCTGCTTGCCGTGCAGTACCAAAATTAAATCGGCAGTGGTGGTCAGCTCTCGTATCGACCGGCAATCGCGAGCCAGCCCGGCCACCGGGATCAGCCCGGTGCCGGGGAAGCAAACTCCAATGGCTTCTCTTACGCCTGAATCAACAACTGCGTCTGTTCGGGCAGATGTTGGGCGACACCTTGAATCGTGTCGCCTTTCATCGTGCGCCAGAGTGCGCCACGTTTGGATGTTCCGAGAATCACGCGGTTCACGCCGTAAGTGACGGCAAAGTCCACGATCGTCTCGGCGATGTTGTCGGCAACGGTGTAGAGGAACTTCGCGGGAACACCCGCCGCTTTGGCCTGCTCTTGAATTAGCAGCGCCACTTTCTGTGCTTCGGGATCCTCACGAAGATCAGGCCGGTTGGCGGGGCCGAGCATTGGAACGGCAATGTGGCGGACGTACAGGAACAGCGCTTCGGCATTCGCCTGCTTGGCCTGTTCCAACGTGAACGCGACCAGCTTCGGGTTGCCCTGCGTGGCGACAAGGAATCTCAGGCCGCTGGTATCGGCAGGCCGTTCCGCCCCGACGGTCGTGATGTCTCGAAGCTGTTCGACCAGCGCCGACACCTTGCCACCGATTGCTCCACGATTATGCGTGATCCAGCGCGCGGCCATCCCTGATAGCACGATGACGCCCGCGAAGGCGAGTGCGTGGGGTTTCTCGTACGCGATGGAAATCCAGACGGCGATCATCAAGACCGCCAGCATCGACATCAGGGTTCGTTCCCACCTTTTCAACGGCAGGGTGAACGTGGTGACGCAGCTCCCCAAGTTGACGGCAACAGCTCCGACAACACCGATCGCGTACAGGTCGGCCAGATGCCCCACATCGGGAACCGCCAGGACGGTGAGCAGCGGAATGATCGTCGCGATGGCCAGCGGGATCAGCGGCATCCCCCATTTGTTCAAGCCGCCGAACGACTGCGGCAACTCACGGTCGCGAGCCATCATGTATTGAATGCTCACCAAACCTGTGATGGCTGTGTTGACGGCCGACAGCAGCAACAGCGCGAAAACCACGGCGGCAACCGCCGCGAAGGCCGGCCCGACGTAGTAGTCGGCGATGACGCGCAGCATGTCCTCTTTGTGAGCGGTGTACGGATCGACTCCGCCTTTGCCCAGTACCGACAACGGGATCGCCAGCATCGCCAGCGTGAGGACGAGGTTCAGCACGACGATCTCGATCAGCACGATCCAGATGGCGCGCCGCGCCGTCCGTTCGACCGGTTCCACCATGATGCCCGTCATGTTGGCCACGGCCTCGACCCCCGAGATGGCGAGGATGATCGCGGTGAACTGTGTCCACCATTGAATCGGTGAACCGGTTGCCGCTTCAAGATGGACCTGCGGCAACGACGGTCCAGCCGCGACGGCAATGACCATGCTGAACGCGATCGTCAGCACTGCCGCGACCAACGCCGCGGTCCCCGCCTTGGTCGGACCAAAGATGTTCACCAGCCCCAGCACGGCGATGCTTCCCGCCGCCCAAAAGGCCGGGTACGGGATGTTCAAATAGTGAAAGGCATCCAGCGCCGAGAGCGAAGCCGTCACCACGTAGTCCGCGCTCAGCAACAGTGCGCCGAGCATCGCCAACGATTGCGACTTCTGCTTCGCCGACGAATAGACGCCGCCGCCATCCGGATACAACCGGCAGATCACCGAGTAGGCCCAGCCGACCGCCAACAGCAGTGCCGACATCGCCAGCATGAACCACAACGCCGCGTGCCGCGTGTGCATGAAGCACAGTCCCAGCACGTACAACCGACTCGTCCCCCAATCGCCGTACAACATCGGTCCGGCGTGATACCAGGTCAACTGGCGCGGACGATTCCCATGAACCAACATGTCTTTAACTCCGAGACGCAGCACTGGTCTGCCGGGCGAGGCCGATCCGACCAAGGGACCGGTAACAGAAGCAGACCGAACGCGGTTCGCGACGACTGCGGAAATGTCACCCGCAGTGTCCGTGTACCGACTTTCGATCTCTCATCCTCGACGCGCTTACGAGGTTAGCTGACGGGCTGGGAGTCGAGTGATCTCCCTCGGGCAGGATCTTTCTTCCCAACCGGATTAGCCCCAAAAGTGTGGTTCCCCCGTTCCGCCGCAGTCAGGCGGATTCAACGTTCGTCACAGCGTGACCAGTGATGACTGCGTCTCCAACACCGAAAACCGTAGCAGGAACGGCGCGAGTTGCGAAGAGATCACTCCGGCATTGCTGTTGCCACAGGGTGTTGCTGAGGCGGATGTTGTCAACGGTCTCACGCCCCTACTTCGTGCGCGTGACGTGAAGCGAAGCCAGCCTTACGCTAGATTGTCTCGCGTTCAAGAACGCTGCTCCACAGACACTACATCCACGGGAGAGACGACATGCCACGCTCTGTGTTCGGGTTGATTGCCGTTTGTTTGGTTTCCCATTGGGCGGGCTCCGCCTTTGCGCAGGAGACCGCCGTCAAATGGGAGCGGATCAAGTTTGAAGACGCCTTCCGCGCCGAGGGGGTGGCGGTCGGAGACTTCAACAAGGACGGACGGCTCGACATCACGAATGGTGAGGCGTGGTATGAGGCTCCCGCCGACGCGAACATGTACAAGACCGGCAACTGGGCGATGAGGCCGCTGCGGCCTGAGGGGATTCGCCGCTATATCAACGATGGCGCGTACAGCAACAACTTCGCGCTGTGGACTCACGACATCAGTGGCGATGGCTGGATGGACATCATCGTGATCGGCTTCCCCGGCGTGCCGTGTCACTGGTTCGAGAACCCCCAGAACAAGCCCGGCCCGTGGAACCAATACGAAATCTGGCACAGCGCGGCGGGCGAGTCGCCTCAATTCCTGGATGTCACCGGCGACGGCAAGCCCGAGTTGGTGATGACCTCCGAAACCGAACAGATGATGGGCTATCTCGAAGTCCCGACGCCCGAGATGGCGAAGAAGAAGTGGGACTACCGGCAAGTCAGCGCGGACAAGCTCGGCCCGTTGGCTCATCGTTACTACCACGGTCTCGGCGTAGGAGACCTCAACCGCGACGGCAAGCAGGATATTTTGATTCCCGCTGGATGGTGGGAGCAGCCTGCCCAGCTCGAAGGTCCTTGGGCGTTCCACAAGCACACGCTCAGTGCCAACGGTGAGGGAGGCTCACACGCGGCCGCCGACATGCACGCCGATGATCTCGACGGCGACGGTGACAGCGATCTCATGATGAGTTCCGCGCACGCTCACGGTGTCTGGTGGTTCGAGAACAAGGGCGAAGGGAAGTTCCAACAGCACGAGATCGACACGAGCTACTCGCAGACGCACGCCCTGCACTACCAAGACATCGACGGCGACGGCGTGAAAGACTTGATCACCGGCAAGCGGTTCTATGCTCACGGCTCGAAGGGTGATCCCGACGCACTCGGCGAAGTCGTGATGTGCTGGTACCAAGTGAAGAAGGGCGAGAAAGCCGCACCGACATTCACCAAGCACAAGATCGACGCCGGAACCGACACGGGCGTTGGGACGCAGTTCTTCGTCGGCGACATCAACGGCGACAAACTGCCGGACATCGTGCTGTCGAACAAGAAGGGGACGAACATCCTCGTGCAGAAGCGGTAAGTAGTTGGCGTTATACTTTGCGCGGTAGGTCATGAGGCTTTCTTGGTGAGCCGGGCGGCGTCAGCCCCCGGATTCCGTGATGAAGAGTCCAGGGGCTGACGCCACCCGGCTCATCAAGACCGACGTTGGGCAGTGCCTCATTTCAGGTCGCGTGAGGTATAGCCTCTGCCTTTGTCTTCCGAGCGGGGCGGCGTCAGCCCCCCGGTTCTTTGAATCTCCCTGTCGTCTGAAAACAGGGCCTGGTTCAACTGGAGGTCATAGCCAAGCAGAAGCCTCCGGTCCCCTCGCCCCGCAAAGCCGGGGCGAGGGGACCGGAGAAGACAACTGAGACCCAAAGCCACACCTGTTTGAACTAGGCCGAAAACAGGGCTAACGCCCAATGGCACTCACTTTGTCATTCACTCCGTGCCGCTCAAAGTGAGTGCCATTGGGCTGACGCCGACCCGCTCGGAGGCCTCGTCATCTGCAGCGCGAGGCATGGCTGGAGTTCCGGATGACTGTTTCGGGCTGAACATCAAGGAGTAGACGATGGCATCCGATTCACTGACTACTGATTCACTGGCAGCACTGATGGAGCACTCTTGGTCGCCGCAGCCCGAACCGGCGCGGCTTGTGCAAGCGTTGCTGGATGACTCGCTGCAACGCTGTTCGTTCGCTGCGGACCTCGCGCGGCGGATGCTCGCTGAGTCCGGGACGAGGTTGCTCGATTGGATCGATCACTTGGGCTTGGACTCGAATGATCCGGTCGTCGGTGAACTCAGCCGCGTCGGTTATGTGAGGTCTGCTCTGGAAGCCGCCACGGCATCATCGAACGGACCAGGCTGCGTCGCGGGTGCCTGTTCGGATCGACACGGCCACGCGGTCGATGAACTCAATACCGCAGACGCAGTCGTGACGGATGACCGCGACGAGCGGGGTCGCTCCGATTGCCTCAATGCCACGTGGGAGCATCCGCTCGGACTGTTCCCGCGTGTGAGGTCTCTTCCCGCGACCTGTTCGACGAACGGAATAACCCGTCAGCTCGCGATCAAAGTTGAGTCGGTCGTCGATTTCCTGGCGGCTCACGGACTGACGCAGGTCGAGATCGAAGGGCCTTCGTTCGCGTCTCTGCGCCGCGCGCGAGTCGCCAGCGAGAACGGTGTCGAACTGTGGGTCGTCGAACGACACGGGGCGCTCGCCTTTGAGTCCACTCTGAGCGAAGACGTTCCGCTCGGCGCGATCGCTCACCACTCCGAAGCGTTCCGGTTGCGGCACCGTGAGTTCGAGCACGATGCCGACGGGTTCGCTCACGCCACGCAGCTCGTGGACGCCGCGATCGCTGATCTTGGGCGCGACCGCACCTGCGACTTGTTCTTCGCCGCCGAGCGTGAATACTGGCTCCGTCGGAACCTAGCGGGTCGAGTTCAAAAGGGACGGCAAGACAGACTCGGCTTGGGCTGGGCCAATCACGATCACCACACGTACCGTTCGAGCCGAGCCTGCTTCGCGCTGCTGATCGGGTTCCTCGAACGACTTGGCTTCGTCTGTCGCGAGCGGTTCTATGCGGGACGCGATGCAGGCTGGGGTGCGCAAGTCATCGAACATCCCGTCACCGGCATCATCATCTTCGCCGACGTGGACATGTCTCCCGAGGAACTCTCGCAAGACTTCTCACACGAGCCGCTCTCGCCGCGCGACCAGCTCGGCACCGTCGGTCTGTGGTGTGGTCTGCACGGCGAAGCCTTCTTGCAGGCGGGACTGCATCATCTCGAATGCCAGTTCGACTTCAGCGCGACCCGCGACCAACTCAAGCTGGCGGGAATCGACACGATGCCGCCGTTCACCGACTACCCCTATCTGCGACAAGCCTTCACACGCGGCGACCATTGGCCGGTGAAGCCTCACCGTATCGAACGTCTCCGCGCCGCGAGCCTCATCACCGACGAGCAGGCCCACACGTTCGTCGCCAACGGCGCGCTGGGGTCTCACTTGGAAATCCTCCAGCGCAACGATGGCTACAAGGGTTTCAATCAGAAGGGAATCAGCGAGATCATCGCCGCCACCGATCCCCGCCGAGCGGGTCACGCAACGTAGGGTAAGCGTCTCGCGTGCCCATGCCTGATTTTGTTTCGCGCCCGCCCCCAGAACTACGCAGAGAGGACATCGAGTCATGACGGAGCGACATCGAGTTCGGCCAGCGTGGTTGGCCTTCACGTTTAGTATCGCGTTCCTTGGCACATTGGTCGTGCGAGCTGAAGAGACCGATCCGCGTCGGCCTGCCGCGATTGAAGCCAAAGAAGTTCCCGTGGTCCCTGCGGAACTGATGGCCAAGCTGGCTCAGTACCAGAGCGTGCGCGGGGCGAGTTTTCGCGGGTTCGCTCCCGACGGAAGCGGCATCTTGATCGGCACGCGGTTCGGCAACTCATCGCAGTTGCATCGGGTCTATGAGCCGGGAGGGCGACGGGAGCAGATCACGTTCTTCGATGAACCGGTCTCCGGCAGCTTCCTCCCCAAAGCAACCGACGGTGCGATCGTGATGCTGATGGACTCAGGCGGCAACGAGAACGATCAGGTCTATCTGCTCGACCGACAGAAGTTCGCGACGACGCGGCTGACCGATGGCAAGTCGCGCAACAAGCTCGGAGCCGTGCGGCCCGATGGTTCGCAGATCGTTGTGACGAGCAACCAGCGGAACGGTCGCGATGTGGACCTGTATCTCGCCGATCCGCGTCAGCCCGGTTCGATGAAGCTCGTGATGCAGGTCGATCAGCAAACGTGGAGCGCGTACGACTGGTCGCGCGATGGGAAGACGCTGCTGCTGAATCGGTATGTCTCGGCGAACGAGTCGTACCCGGCGCTGCTCGACGTGGCGAGCGGCCAGCGTACCGAGTTGCCGCGACCGACGAAGGACAAGGCGGCGTTCGGGCCGATGGCGTTTGCGGCCGATGGAAAGTCGATCCTGATCGCCAGCGATGCTGGTGGTGAGTTCAGTCGCCTCGCGCGGCTTGACCTCGCGTCGCAGAAGTACACGTGGCTGACGGACGACATCCCGTGGGACGTGAGCGACATCGCGGTCGAACCGATCACCGGTGACATCGTGGTCGTGGTGAACGAAGACGGTGCGAGTCGCCTCTATCTGCTGTCCCATGGGGACGGTTCGCGCCGCGCGTTGAAGCTGCCGCTCGGCATCGTCTCGGGATTGGAGTTCTCGCCAGACGGCAAGCGGCTCGGGTTCACATTGGCTCGCCCGGACTCGCCACCCGATGCGTACTCGCTCACGGTCGCAGAGGGCGAATTGACACGCTGGACGTTCAGCGAAGTCGGCGGTCTCAACCCGGCGTCGTTCCTCGCGCCGAGCCGCATCCAGTTCAAGTCGTTCGATGACCGGATGATCCCGGCCTACTACTTCCGCCCGCGCGTTGCCTCGTCGTCGAAGAAAGTTCCCGTCTTCATCAGCATTCACGGCGGGCCGGAGTCTCAGTACCAACCGTTCTTCTCGCCGATCATTCAGTACCACTTGAACGAGCTGGGGATCGCGGTGATCTGCCCGAATGTGCGCGGATCGAGCGGCTACGGCAAGACGTATCTCGCACTCGACAATGCTGAGAAGCGCGAGGACAGCGTGAAGGACATCGGCGCGTTGCTCGACTGGATCGCACAGCAGCCCGAACTCGATCCGTCGCGAGTCGTTGTCTCGGGGGGGTCGTATGGCGGTTACATGGTCCTCGCGTCACTGACTCACTTTGGCGACCGGATCAAGGCGGGGATCGACATTGTCGGCATTGCCAACTTCGTGACGTTCCTCGAACGGACAGCGCCGTATCGAGTCGATCTCCGTCGCGCCGAGTACGGAGATGAACGCGATCCCCGCATGAGAGCCACCTTCGATCGCATCAGCCCGCTCAACAACGCCGACAAGATTCGATCTGCTTTGATGGTCGTTCACGGCCGCAACGACCCGCGCGTCCCGTTCTTCGAGGCCGAACAGATCGCCGCCAAAGTCCGAGCCAGCGGCAAGCCGGTCTGGACACTGTTCGCCAACAACGAAGGCCACGGCTTCGCCAAGAGGGACAACAGCGACTATCAACGCGCGGTAGAAGTCCTGTTCCTAAAGCAGCATCTTGGAATCGAGTGAAATGCGGACATGCGGT
The DNA here is from genome assembly GCA_945862235.1 of Schlesneria paludicola DSM 18645. GTDB lineage: Bacteria > Planctomycetota > Planctomycetia > Planctomycetales > Planctomycetaceae > Schlesneria > Schlesneria paludicola_A. Next base: position 44,454 of record CAMAYU010000005.1, on the reverse strand, counting down.
CGCAAGGAGTCACTCCTTCATCCCGGTTGTGGGTTCGTCAGCCGGTCGCGATCTGCGCTACGTCCTCAATCACAACGGCCTGACGCGCGAAACGACGTTGTTGGCTACTTCGCGGGGTACTCGATTTTCGCGGTCGTGCGTTCGCGCGTGATGGTCGTTTGCCAGAGTTGGTCGGCGAGGCGTTCGACGATTTGCGGGCGAACATCTTCCAAGCTGAGGTCGCCTGGATGGCGTTCGGTCACTTGGATCAGGTGGACTCCGAACGTGGAGACGATCGGCTCGCTGATGTCGTTCCCTTTGAGAGCGAACGCGGCTTGAGAGACCGGCGCGGGGAGCTTGCCTCGAAAACCGAAGCGGCCCACGTCGCCACTCTGTTCGCGGCTGGGGGCTTCCGAAAATTGCTTGGCCGCGTCGGGGAACGACAGCTTGCCCGAGACGATTTGCTCGCGGATTTCCTTCATGCGCGCGACCAAGCCAGCGGGGTTGATGTCGGTGGCGCTGGCGTCGCGTTTGAGGAAGACTTGTCGGGCGCGAAGCTGAGTTCCGTCGAACTCGGCCCGATGTTGCTCGAAGAACTCGCGCACCTGCGGCGTGGTCACGGTCTGACGGACATAGACCTGCCACGCAAGGGGTAGGCCGAGTTCCTGCTTGAGCCGCTCGGACGTGTAGCCGAGCTTCGCCAAGAACGCCTCGGGGTCTTCGCCCAGCTTCTTGAGGACCGACTCGGCATGTTGAATTTGGAACTGCACATCGTCGGCCGGTGCCTGAATTTTGCGTTTGGCCAAGAACTCACGGACGAGCTGTCGTTCGATCAGGCGTTCGATGAGTTGCGGTTCACGTGCGGCTCGTTCATCCGGCTTCACTTGCTGAGTGACCGCCGCGAACTCGACATCTCCCGCCGTAATCGTCTTGCCGTTGACCTTGGCCACCACCCGCGCGGCGTCATCCGCACCGAACACGCCGCTGATCGGAAGCCATGCCACCGCGAACAACACCGACAACCAAGCAGTCTTCATGGCGACTCCGTTCTGAGCTGCAATCAAGGCCAAGAAATTCCACTACGGATGACACTGAATACACGAATAAGACGGGGACCAATGATTCTTCTCGGTCTGCTTCCTGATCTGTGCCCATCTGTGAAATCAGTGGTCGAACTTCTGCGTCATCACTCGGAGAGTCACGCGCCCGAACGGGTGAGTGCTTGGAAGCGGGCGAGCAGGTCGCGAGTGATGGGGCCGGGTTCGCCCGATCCGATTGTGCGACCGTCGAGGCTGACGACGGCGACAACTTCGGCGGCTGTGCCTGTGAGGAACATTTCGTCGGAGACGTAGAGGTCGTGGCGCGTCAGCGAGCATTCTTCAACGCGATAGCCCGCTTCCGTCGCGAGTTGCATGACTGCGTTGCGTGTGATCCCTTCGAGGATCCCCGCGTCGGGACCGGGCGTCCGCACGACACCGTTCTTCACGAGGAAGATGTTGTCGCCGGTGCATTCAGCCACCTCGCCCTTATGGTTGAGCATCAGCGCCTCGACCATGCCAGCGTCGGTTCCCTCGATCCGCGCGAGGATGTTGTTCAGGTAGTTGAGCGACTTGATCCGGGCGCTCAACGCACCGGGATGGTTGCGGATGGTGCTGGCCGTGACGAGGTTCATCCCCTTGGTGTAGGTCTCGGGCGGATAGAGCGAGATCGTGTCGGCGATGACGATGACTTGCGGGTTGCTCGTCCGGCGTATGTCCAAGCCGAGGCTCCCCGCTCCGCGCGTGACGACGAGCCGCACGTAGCCGTCACCGATGTTGTTGGCCTTCACGGTTTGTTCGACGGCGTCGATGACCTGTTCGGGCGTCATCGGGATGACGAGTCGAATAGCCTTGGCACTCTCGAAGAGTCGGTCGATGTGCTGGCGGTGGAGGAAGACCTTGCCGCCGTAGACGCGAATCCCCTCGAAGACGCCGTCGCCGTAGAGCAGCCCGTGATCGAACACGCTGATCTTGGCATCGGCTTCGTCTACCAACTTGCCGCCGAGGTAAATCTTCAAGGCCATCGAAAGGGTTCCCGTGATGAAACAGCCCGGCACAGGGCCGGGCTGCGAGTCGTGACTGTCAATGAATGACCAACGGAAGGTTGATCGACGTGAGTCGGATTCGTGGAACGATCACTGTTGAAGAGAAGCGATTGATAAATGACAAATGACAAATGACAATTGCAAATTGATAAATGAAAGACTCGCGTCTCGTCTTTTGGTTCGTCATTTTGCATTTAGCAATTACCAATGATCAATTTGCAATAGCCTTTCATCGCTCTCACGCCGGTTCGATCCGACCTTCACGTAGTTTCACCGTGCGATGTGCTTCCGCCGCGATGAGCTGGTCGTGTGTGACCATGATAATAGTGAGGCGTTCCTGCTCGTTCAACTTGGCCATCAGCTCGATGATGCCGCGCCCGGTCGCTTGATCGAGGTTGCCGGTCGGTTCATCGGCGAGCAGGATTTCGGGGCGAGCGACGAGTGATCGCGCGATGGCGGCGCGCTGCATTTCGCCACCGGAAAGTTCGGACGGACGGTGCGTCAGACGATGGCCGAGTCCCACGCGGTCGATCATTTCGCGAGCGCGATCTTGGTACTCGCGCCGCCGCTGCCAGTAGCCCCAGATCGAGTGGCGGATCATCAGCGGAACCAGCACATTTTCCATGAGGCTCAGTTCGGGGAGCAGGTGATAGAACTGAAAGACGAAGCCGAAGACGCGGTTCCGCAATTCGTCGCGCGTCCGTTCGGACAGGTCGTCAATCCGCTGGCCGTCGAGCTGCACTTCGCCCACGTCGGGCGCGTCGAGCAGACCGAGCAGATGCAGCAACGTGCTCTTGCCCGACCCCGACTGACCGACGATCGAGAGGAACTCACCCTTGTGGACCGAGATGTCCACGCCGTGCAGCACGGGGACTTGGTGGTCTCCCTTGCGGTACGCCTTTTCAACGGCAATTGCCGCAATCTGCGGTTCGGGCATGAGTGGCTTCTCGCGAACTGGGGCCGTGGAAGTGGACAGAGTTGAAGAGGGATGAGAGGTCGCGCTGGCGGTAGGCATGGTTTCCGTTCCTGGCCGGTGAGGCGGGTCCGTTGAGTCAGTCAAATGCCACTGCTTCGGAGTCTTCGGAGAAGCAGTGTTCTTCGCGCGGTCGTCACTCGATCGTCACTGCTTCTTCCGAAGACTCCGAAGCAGTGGCACATCTCACGCGGTCGTCTGTCTCACACTACCGTTCACTCGTGCCTGAGTGCCTGCACCGGTTGCAGTCGTGCTGCGCGGCGAGCGGGGAGGATACTGGCCACGACGGCAATCGTGATCGCACCCAATGCGACCCAGCAGACCGTGAAGGGGTCCACGTGAGTTGGAATCTCTTTGAAGTAATAGATCCGCTCGTCGAACACCTTGTGACCGGTGATGATCGTGATGATTCCTTCGATCTGGTTGATGTAGTGAACGAAGAGCAACCCCGCGACGACGCCGACACCGCTGCCGACCATTCCGAGCGACAGGCCGTAACTCAGGAAGATCGACATCACGCCGGAGGAGCTGGCCCCGAGAGCTTTCAAGATGCCAATGTCGCGCGTCTTCTCGACCACGATCATGAAGAAGATCGCCAGAATGCCGAAGCCCGCGACGGCGATGATCAGGAACAGCAGGATGTTCAGGATCGACGATTCGACATCGACCGCCGCCAGCAGCGGCCCCTGTTTTTGTTCCCAGGTGCGCACGGTGTAGCGATCGGGTGTGAACTCGGTTCGCAGCAGTTCGACCACTTTGTCCGAGTCGCGATAGTCCTTGAGTCGGATCTGCACGGACGTGATCGCCCGCGACTCGGAGCCGTCCTCGTTGGTTCGGATCATCTTGCGAACCTTCTGCAAATGTTCGAGGTTGCAGAAGACGAAGTTCGAGTCGTACTCACTCATGCCACTTTGAAAGACATCGACGACGGTCGCGTCGAAATAGGCCCCGGTGGGGATCCCTGCCGTCGCCGTGGTGATCTTCACATCGTTGCCGGGGCGAACCATGAAGACGGTCCGCATCTCACCCGATTGCTCGTCCTTGTGTGGAAAGCTGATGAGTCCCGCGCCGATGTAGACACGTCCATCCTGTGGCTGAGCAATCGCGGCGACATCTTGCATCGCGACGTTCTGCACAGCGCCGTCGAGTTCCGCGAATGGGTCATCCGCCGCGCCGCGCGGGGCCGGTTCGTGTTGCCCCGCTTCGCCATGCCGCTGCTTCTTGAGTTCTCTCAACATCTGGGCGCGTTGGTGGGTGATCTCAGCGACGCGCTGTCGTCGCTCGATCGCCGAGGCCGTCAATTCCCAACCCGGTTTCTGGTCGAGAGGCCGCTCGGCGGGAGTGACCTCTTTCCCGTCGGGCTGAGCGTGATAGCTCTGCAAGTAATCGACCAACGGGCCGACTTCCGATTTGCTCTCGGGGTCGATGCCGATCAACGTGACGGGGTGCGGAATGAACTGGCCGCCGTATTCAAAGCTGAGCATCCCGTACATCTCGACCGTGGCCGTGACGCCCGCCACGTACTTCCCGATCAGCTCGCGAACGAGAGCCTTGTGAGACTCCGCGTCCGGCTCGCCATCGGTGCTGCGGGTTTCGATGACGACATCGGCGAGAACGCCCTTGATCCGTTCCCGCATCTCGCCACTAAACCCGGCCATGACCGAGTTCACGACGATCATCGTCGCCACGCCAAGCGTCACGCTGATGACGCTGGCCAAGGCAATGTAGCGCGTCCGCAGATAGCGCTGGCAGAGAATCAACTTGTACATGAGCCAGTCCTTTGGCAATGAGTCGCGGGGCGTTAACCGCCTGCCGCGTTCGTTCCGTCGGTCATTTTGTCCTGATGTCGTCCGTCGCCATTGATCGCCCAGATGAACTGAACTCATTCAGCACTTGGGCAATTGCCTAAGCAACTTGCCGGTTCACAAACCGATTGTGATCGAGACAGCCCATTCGGGGAAGAGCTTCTTGCGAAGAGTCGGTCCTCTCCGTTCGCAACCTACGCCGAGTGTTCCGGCTTGAGGAGAGGGAAGAAGATCACGTCGCGGATGCTGGTCGTGTTGGTGAGCAGCATCACGAGGCGGTCGATGCCGATTCCCATGCCACCGGCGGCGGGCATGCCGACCTTCAAGGCTCGCACGAAGTCGTGGTCCATCTTGGCCATCGAGTCCTCTTCGGCCAGTCCCTGAAGTTGAGTGCGGAACAGTTCTTCTTGCAGACGCGGATCGTTCAGTTCGGTGTAGGCGTTGGCCAGTTCCATGCCGTCCACGAACATCTCGAACCGCTCGGCGATGTTTGGGTCCGACTGCTTCCGCTTCGTGAGCGGGCACATCGACGCGGGGTAGTCGTAGACGAAGATCGGACCGACGAGCTTGTCTTCGACGGTGGCCTCGAAGACATCGTTGACGACCACGTCGTGGTGACGGTTGGCCGTTTCGATGTGAAGCGTTTTCGCGACGGCGATCACTCCCTCGGCGTCGTGCATGTCGCAACCGGCGTGTTCGCGGAAGAGGTCGCCGTACTTGGCTCGTTGGAACGGCGGCGTGAAGTCCACGGTCTTGTCGCCCCACGGCAGCACAGCCGTTCCGTTCGCGGCGATCGCGGCGTTCGAGATCAGCTTCTCGGCTAGTTCCATCATCACTTCGTAGTTGGCGTACGCCTGATACAGCTCGATCATCGTGAACTCGGGGTTGTGAGTCCCATCGACGCCCTCGTTGCGGAAGACGCGACCCATTTCGTAGACCCGCTCGACCCCGCCGACCATCAGACGCTTGAGATGGAGTTCGAGGGCGATCCGCAGGAAGAGCGGGATGTCGAGCGCGTTGTGATGCGTCGTGAAGGGCCGCGCCGCCGCGCCCCCAGCGATCGCGTGCAGGACGGGCGTCTCCACTTCGAAGAATTTCTCGCCCCGCAGCGTCTGACGGATCGAGTCGATGATCCGGAGCCGCTTGAACATGCGGTCCAAGACCCCCTCGGTGTAGATCAGATCGACATAGCGCTGACGGAGCAGCAGCTCTTTGTCTTGCAGGCCGTGGAACTTTTCCGGTGGCTGCGCGAGCGACTTGCAGAGGATCGTGAGGCCCGTCACGAGAATCGTCTTCTCACCGGTGTTCGAGACGCGCGTCGTCCCATCGACGCCGATCAGGTCTCCCAGATCGAGGCACTCCAGCAGCGACCACATCGCCTCACTGGCGTCCTTTTTCGACAGCATCAACTGGATGCGGCCGGTGTAGTCCTGAATGTGAATGAAGTGGAGCTTTCCCTTGTCATTCCAGCGGAGGATACGCCCGGCGACGCGCACGACCGGACCTTCCGTTCCCGCTTCGGTCGGACACTTTTCGCGAGCCTCTTCGATGGCGATGTGCCCATCAAACCGCTGGCCCCACGGGTCGATTCCCATCGCCTCGATCTTCGCGAGCTTGTCGAGACGGGCGGCTTCCAAACGATCGGGGGTGTCGGACATGATTCGCAGTTTCTGTCTGTGAAATAGGGGTTTTCTGGCGTTTCCGACGGGGCGGAACTATGGGTGAATCGCCATCCAACGTCAATGGCATGGCCGAGGATGGAGCCAAGTAGGGTGCGTGGAGTCTTCGGAACGCACCGGCGAAAAATCACCGTTCCCGCGAGGGTGCGTTCCGAAGACTTCACGCACCCTACTGGCTGAGGCTCACGCACTCTCCGCTGGCCTGCGGACTCTTCATCCGTGTCATCAGTTCCATCCGTGTTTCGCTTTCTTCCTCAGTGTGCGACCTGCGTGGCGACTTGCTTCAAGAATGCTCGCAAGGCATCGACGACCAGCGGCAGGTCGGGGCCGTAGACATCGTTGTGGTCGGAGTTGGGCAGAAGGACTTGTCGCTGGGGAATCTTCCTCGACGACAGAGCCGGTGCGGCGTCGAACAGCTTCTGGCCGAGCGACACCGGGACGATGCGGTCACGCTCGCCGTGCAGTTGGAGGATCGGGCACGTCACGGCGGTGATGTGGCGCGAGGACTCGAAGCGGTCGATCAGCAGCAAGTTGACGGGCAGGATCGGGAAGTGATGTCCACCCGCAGCGACCAGCGAATTGAAGGTGGACTGCACGATCAGTCCGCCCGGTTCGATGTGGTCGCGACAGAGATCGCTTGCCAGCCTCACCGCCGATCCGCCACCGAGTGACTCGCCGTAGAAGACGATCTGTCGGGGCGAGACTCCCAGCGTTTTCGTCGCAAAGTCCCACACGGTTCGCGCGTCCTTCGCGAAGTTCGCTTCGGACGGCTTGCCCGGGTTCTCGCCGTAGCCTCGGTAGTCGAAGATCATCGCATCGACGCCAAGCTCACCGAACGTGTGCAACAAGTGAGACCGGTACGCGCGATGACCGGCATTGCCGGGGAAGACGATCACCAGCGTTCGCCCCTTTTTCAACAGCGTTTTCGGATCGACGGGCAGCGCGGACTTAGTTTGTCCGGCCACCATGAGCCAGCCGTGCAGAGTCAGTCCATCGTGTGACTTCACTGTGACATCGAAGACCGCATGCGCGAGCTGGCTCCCCGCCGCAGGCAACTCTTTGACCTTGGCCGGATGGTAAATCAGCGATCGTTGGAACCACGCAAGCATGATGAGCAACAGCAGGACAATCCGCAGAGAGGAGATGAAGAACCGCCACGTCAGTGCAGTCGCCTTGCCTTTGGCGGTGTCAGGAGATGCGGGAGTCACCGAGTCGGGAGGTGGTTCAGGCATGTGCCGCCTCGCAATGAGTCATCAGGATTCGGCAAACGCGGGGTAAGCGTCTCGCTTGCTCCGCTCGTTCATGAACAAACGTTATGGACGAGACAAAATGGGCAAGCGAGACGCTTACCCTACGAGTGGGCGGATAGTATCACCGCACGTTTCCACCTCTGTCCACCGGACCTCTGTCGATGCCGAGCCTTCCTGATGAATGATCTTGTCTCCCCCACTTCAACGCCGCCGCAGTCGCGCGATTCATTCGTGCTGCCCGTTCTCGACCTGCTCGGTGGCGTGGTCGTGCGAGGTGTGGCGGGGAGGCGGGAAGAGTACCAGCCGATTCGGAGTCGGCTTACGTCGTCGGCTGTTCCGCTTGATGTGGCTCGTGCGTTGCGGAGTGAGTTCGGTTTTGAGCGGCTCTATGTGGCTGATCTGGATGGGATCGTCCATCGGCGTCCGAACTGGGATGTCGCGTGGCAGCTTGTTGAGGAGGGTTTCAAGCTGCTCGTGGACGGCGGGGTCGAGACGGTTGAGGACGTTCAGCGATGGAGTTCACACGGTTGCGAAGTGGTCGTCGGTTTGGAGTCGTCACGTTCGCCGAGTGACCTCGCCACGATGGTCGCGGCGTGTGAGTCGGTCACGTTTAGTCTCGACCTGCAAAACGGCGAGCCGATGTTGGCGGAGTCGGCGAGCGATTGGAGCCGCGACCCGCGTGAGATCGTTCGTCAGGTGATCGGTTGCGGGGTCTCTCGACTGATCGTGCTCGATCTGGCGGATGTCGGGATGGGATGTGGGACGCGAACGGGTGCGCTGTGCCGGTCGATCCGCACCGAGTTCCCGTCCCTCCACCTGATCTGCGGCGGCGGCGTTCGCAGTCGGGCGGACCTGATTGACTGGCAAGCGGCCGGTGTTCAGCACGTCTTGGTGGCCTCGGCTCTCCACGATGGCCGGTTGTCTGCGGGGGATTGGGAGATCACCAATCACCAACCCGAAGCGTGAGCGAGGACGTGCGCTGTTGTGGTGACGTGGCGCTGTTTTGATTTTGAGCAGGCTCCCCACCGGGCTTGCCCGGTGGGGTCGCTTGTTTGAGGGCGAGTAGTATGACGCAAGGGGGCAACACAAATTGGCCGACCAGTAGGTTCATTGTTCGCAACTTCTGTGAATTCGCCGCGAAGCAGTTGTCCAAGAGTGCAATGTGAGAAGTGGCCCGTGCAAAATCGCAGAGTGCTCTCGTCCGGAGACACCAAGACGATGAACATCGGCGGTGCGATCGGCATAGTCGTCAAGCCGGGCCATTTGCTGCCGCGCGAACACGACGATTTCCCTGAAGGGTCGAGGCAGTCTGCAGCGACGATCCGAAACTGCCGACGAATGAGGAGCCGGATTCCAAACGTCAACGGGGACATCTCGTCGAGCGTTCCAATGTGAGTGCGATTCCTCCGCGAATCACGAGGTCGGGTGTCTGATTGATGTGGTAACGCTGGTGAAGATCGACGTGATCTCACTCCCGCAGCAACCTCAAAACGACTCCCGGCCCCGCTTGTTCTGTGATGAGTCGCTGCAAACTCGCTGATTGACGCTCGTCTCCGCAGACCAGTAGGATTTCGCCCGTCAACAAACTCATCCTCCGTGACACATCGGCGGCGAGCGGTTTATGAACAGCCTCGGTAAAACATTGGTGGTCTTCGTCACGGCGACAAGCCTCGGCTTCGCGGCGTTCGCGCTGTCGCTGGTCAGCGGTGGTCCCAACTGGAAGGGTGAGGCGGAATCGGCCGAAATCACCGACGACTTTGTCATCACCACGACACCGGGCGAGAAACCGTCCTACGCGGTGAAGACTCGCCGAACGGGAGATGCGGTTGGTTCGTCCACTCCGTTACTGGCTGAAGTGGTCGTGGCCGCACGACAGCGACAGCTCAAAGACGCCAAAGAACTGCAAACGCAATTGACTCAGAAGATCGACCAGATCAAACCGGTCATTGCCGGAATCAAGGCGTTGATTCCCGTCGATGAAGCGGGCGTGAAAGCTCGATCCGAAGCGTTCGAGAAACAACTCGCCGAGTTGAATACCGCCATTCAAGCTGCGACGACCGACTTCACTGCCAAAGGTGGCGAGATTCAGCAAACACGCAAGACGGCTCAAGAACGACGAGAAGAAGGCTTCCGCCTGAAGAACCAGCTCGAACTGCTCCGCAACGATTTGTTCGCGGCCGAGAAGCAGCAGAAGTCTCTCGAAGACGAATTGATCCGCGCGGAAGAGAATTTGAAGCGGCTGGAGCGGCGCGAGAAGCAGCTCAAACAACAGACGGGCGATTACGACAAGTAGCCGCCGCAGCCCAACGGACGAAGTTTGGAACGAGGACGCGGGGCCGGTCGAGTCGGTGGATCAAGTGCAGGGACGGTCTTTCGTTGTGAAGTTCGATGTGGAAATACCGGTTCCCTCAGAATGAGGTGCTTCGATGACTACGGTTGGCAAAATTCTAGTGGTGCTGCACCTGGTGCTGAGCATCCTGTTCATGGCCTTCGCTGGCGGCGTGTTCACCGCACAGCAGAACTGGCGAAAGTTCGCCGAAGCAAAAAAGGCTGAGCTTGTAAAAGCCGGCCAGAAACAGAAGGACCAGCAGGCGGAGTTCGAGAAGGAACGAACCGACACCGCCAAGAAGCTGACCGACTTGACGAATGACATCGCCAAGCTGACGGGCGAGAAGACGGCTCTCGACAACCAGGCGAAAGACTTGGATGCCAAGAACAAGCAGTTGAATGTCTCGCTGGACGGCCAGCGCGACTTGGCCGCGCTGAATGGTGTCGAAGCGGATGAACGTAAAAAAGAAGCCGATCTCCAGCGTGGCAATAACGCGGTCCTCTATCAGACCCGAGAAGAACTTATTACGAGTTTGCAGAAGGCATCGGATGACAAGTTCGCGTTGGAGTTGAAACTGTCGCAGTTGACCGAAAAGCACGCCGAGATGCTTGCCGATCTGGCGACGATGAAGCGGTTCCTGGCGTCGAAGAATCTCGCCACCGATCCCAAGTTGATGCAGGCTCAAGTCACTCCGCCGCCGCCATTGGATGGCATCATCACCGAGTATCGCAAGGACGCTAAAGGGGGCCTTGAGTACGTCGGGATTTCGCTCGGCAGCGATGAAGGTTTGAGTGTTGGTCACAAGCTGACCGCCTATAGCACGGACGGCAAAGCCAAATATCTCGGGCAGATTCGCCTGACGACGGTTTATCCCGACAAGTCTGCCGGGATCGTCGTGAAAGAAGAAAAAGCGAAGAACGTCACCATTAAAGAGGGCGATCATGTCACCACGAAGCACTGACAACAGCCCGGCTCCGGACATCTACGTGGCGCTGCTGTGGGTCTCACTCTCGGCCTTGCTCACGGGGATCGTGTTCCTCGTCATGACGCTGAACGCCTACGGCTGGAAGGTCACGGCGGGCTGAGTTCATGCTCGCTGAACACGTAGGGTAAGCGAGACGGTTATTCAGCAGGCCGCTACGAACCGACGTATCTCGCGTACAAACTCCTCGCCACCGCGAGGTCTTCCGTTCCTTGCACGATCAAGCGGCCATCGCGGAACACAGTGAGTTGGAACTCGTCACTCGTTGCTCCCGCCGTTTGCGTTTCGGCGCGCGGTTGGAAACGGAGCAGGAACGGGTTGCGAGTCACTTTTCCCAGCGGCGCGAGTCGCGCGGCGAGGTCTTCCAGTGCGAGGCAACTCGGTTCAGCAGGCGTGATCTGGACCGAGTTCCTGCCGCACAGCACCGTCGATTGCGACGAGTGGCCGCCGTTCAGGAAGTCGCGCCGTTGAGCAGAGCCACACGCGGGACAGTCACCTCGTTCACGCAGGCCACTCACGTTCATCTGACGCAGTGTTCCTTCCCAGACATCGACAATCGTGAGCTTCGGTTCCACGAGATGCCGCTGCCCGGAAAGAATCTTCAACGCGGTGGCCGCTTGCAGTGACGTGACCATGTGAATCGCCGGAGCAATCACGCCCGCCGTGTCACATGTTTCAGTCGTCCCCGGTTCGGGCGGTGACTCGACGATGCAGCGGAGACAGGCAGACTCATTCGGAAAGATCGGCATCGTCTGGCCGTGGCTGCCGACGACTCCCGCATAGACCCATGGGATGCCGGTCTCCAGCGAAACGTCATTGATGAGGAACCGCGTCTCGAAGTTGTCGGTCCCGTCGAGGATCAGGTCCACGTCGCGAGCAAACTCGCGCACGTTCCGCCAATCGATATCGGCCACGTGCGGCTCGAGCGCTACCTGCGAGTTGACTCGCGCCAGCTTCGTCGCCGCGACAACAGCCTTCGGCAAATGCTCGGCCACGTCCTGCTCATCGAACAACACCTGCCGCTGCAAGTTGGAGAGATCGACGAAATCCCGATCAACAATCCGCAGGAAGCCAACTCCCGCCCGCACCAGCGTATCCGCGAGCACGGTCCCCAACGCACCGCACCCGCACAACAACACCCGCGCCGCGCGAATCTTCTCCTGCCCCTCAACGCCAATGCCCGAGAACCGCATCTGGCGGCTGTAGCGTTCGAGTGATGAGGCAACTTCAGCTTGAGCGGTCATCTGCGAATCTTCGTCATGTCCCCTCGCCCCCGTCTGCGGGGGAGAGGGTTAGGGTGAGGGGGCTTTTTCTTCGGGTGGACCAGCATAGTCGCCCTCAATCGTGATGACCGAGGCAGACATGATCCAGTTGGCCCACCAAACGGGAAAATTCATCCCACTTTTGAACGGTTTGATCTTTTCTTGCACGCGGGCGCGAGACGGCGGCAGGTCGGCACGTCGCTTGAATATCAGCGCAAGCGTTCGTGACGAACCAATGGACTCCACAGGTATCGTGCCGATTCGATGCTGCCTGAGCAGTGGCGACTGCCGCCGATATTCATCTGCCTGAAACGGATGCAACGTTGGCCCAACGCCCAATCTGCTTCCTCGCCCCAGTCCAATGACGACCTTTCTGAGCAGGCTTCGTGTGATTCCGGATCCCCAATAGTCCAACTCCATTCCGCATTGCTCGGCTCCCGGCTGTCCGCCGATCACTTCTGAGTAAAAGTTGAGTTGGTGAGGATGAACGTTGATTGCGATCCAACCTGACCACACCAATGCGCACAGTAGTCCACAACGTAAAATGGTCCGAGCGGGGGCGTGGGACGCGAACTGCCAACCATGCTGTAATCCTCGCCCCACGAAGATCGCCCACAGCGGGAAGACCGTCAGAAACAGCCGCTCACCGTCGTACACGGCCACTCCCGGCAAAGCGAACACGATCAACGGGAATATAGTGCAGGCGAGCAACAGCAAGTCTGCGTGCCTTGTCTCCTCTCCCCCGTCTTCGGGGGAGAGGGTTAGGGTTAGGGTTAGGGTTAGGGTGAGGGGGGCTTTCGGCGAGGGGGCGACTGTCGAATCGCTCGAAGAACCAGGGGACTTACGTCCCCCGCTCAGAAAGGCGAAGAGGGGCTGACGCCCGAAGACAGATGACGCGCCCCACGCGCCAAGCAGATGCAGCCCCACCGGCACCGTGACCGCGAACATCACGAACGGGTAGTGCCACGGGACTGCTTTATCGGCGTAGCGGACTCCGAAATAGAAGCAGTGGATCGTCGAGCGGTTGGTCGTGCGACCGAGGTATTCCAAGTAGTGGCCGACCGGGTCGAGCCACAGATACGGCCACAGGACGAAGAAGACGACATTGGCCGTTACACCCCAGACGAGCAGCGGCACGATCGCCTTCGATCGCCAACGCCACAGTGCCCAAGCGATGACGGGGAGCGGAATGAGGATCGCCTGAATCTTCGTCAGCAGCGCGAGGCCCATCACAACGCCAGTCAGCAGCGCGACGCGACGCGAGGGCGGCGCGGAGCCATTCCACCAATGAGCGATCGCCAACACAGCGGCAGTACACGTCAGGTTCGTGATCGTTTCCAGCGACGCGATGTGAGCGTGCCCGTACAGACGTGGCATCAGGACGAGGGCGAGGCTCGCGAACAGTCCCTCCCATTTCGCACCCGCATCACATCCGACCGGGGGACGTGAGTCCCCCGGTTCTTCTGACAGTGAAACCGAGCGCGAACCGCACGGCACATTGATCGAAGAACCGGGAGACTTACGTCCCCCGCTCAGAATGACCGGGGGCTTACGCCCGTTACGTCGAAGTGTGACGAACGCTCCGATCATCCAGACCGTCAGTGCGAACGCCGTGGCCGATCCCGTGCGGGCACATGCCGTCACGCAAGGCCCTTCCGGATCGAACGGCGGGAAGAGCCACCACGTCAAATGATGATGCACGCCGAGCCAGTAGCGTCCCAGCGGAGGATGATCGGGCAGGTAATGGTTCTCGGGTTTGAACGCCTCGACCGACGTGCCGGGAACCAAATTGAGCCAGCCCAACGCCTTAGCCTGTTCGACCAGCAACACGCCTTGCTCGACGTTGAATATCTCATCGACCGTCAGCCCCGGTCCCTCGGGCATGGTCGGGTAACTTCCCGCCGGATCAATCGCGATGACGATACTGACCCACGTCACAACAGCCACGAGGGCCGAAGGCCAAGTGGTTGCCAGCAAATGTCGGAGGGATGTCAGGACGTGTCGCATGGAAGCCGATGTTATCATCCGCCAATCCTCATCGCAGTGAGCAACCACGACAAACTTATCGAGAGAATCGCCATGCCCGAGCTTCGTCGTCTTTGTGTCTTCTGCGGGTCCAGCGCTGGGTTTGATTCCGTGCATCGTCAAGCGGCGGATGAGTTGGGGGCGGTGATGGCCCGCGAGGGGATCGAGCTGGTTTACGGTGGTGGCAGCGTCGGGTTGATGGGGGCGATCACGGATGCCGTGCTGGCGGCGAGCGGGCAGGTGATCGGAGTCATTCCGCAGTTTCTGGCGACGAAGGAACTGTTGCACACGGGAGTGACTGATCTGCGCATCACGCAGGACATGCACGAACGGAAGGCTCTCATGGCGGAGTTGTCGGACGGGTTCATCGCGATGCCCGGCGGACTCGGCACGTTTGAAGAGTTGTTTGAAGTCATGACGTGGTCGCAACTCGGACTGCATCGCAAACCGATCGGGTTGCTCAACGTCGCCGGGTACTTCGATCCGCTCGTTGCAATGATTGACCGTGCGATCACAGACGGCTTCTGCAAGGAACAGCATCGCGGTCTGTTCATCGTCGATGATGAAGCGGCTCGCTTGCTCGAACGACTGCGCACGCATGAAGTCCCGCAGACTCCGAAATGGATTCGTTCGACGAGCGAGACGTAACGCGCGGATTCACGGGGGATTCACCCGTCGAGCCGCATCTCGACGGGTTTGGCGCGTTCACCTATCTTCCGGCGAGGGCACTGTCACACGACGGAGCTGTTGAATCCCTTCTCTTCGCTGGCATCAACCTATCGTGAGTGACTCGCTCCACAACGTCTCGCGCAACCTGCGTGTGGTCAGTCTCTGCACGATCCTCAGCCGAGTTTTCGGGTTGCTCCGCGATCAGGCGATGGGGGCGATCTTCGGGGCGGGGCCGATTCTCGATGCGTTCACCGTGGCGTTTCGACTGCCGAACCTCGCACGCGTGCTGCTGGGTGAAGGGGCGATGACAACGGCCTTTCTGCCGGTCTTCGTGAAGGAATTGAACGAGAAAGGGCGAGAATCGGCGGCGCGCATGACGTGGGCCGTCTTCGTCGTGCTGATGGCCGTGTTGTGTGGCGGCGTGATCGTTGCCGAAGGGCTGCTCTGGTCGCTCGACTTGCTGTTTGTGTTGAGCGATCAAGCCAAACTGCTGCGCAACCTGACCGCACTGCTGTTGCCGTATGTGATCTTGATCTGTCTGGCGGCTCAGTTGAGCGCGGTCCTCAACGCACTCGGTAAATTCTTATGGCCCGCTCTCGTGCCGGTCGTGTTGAACGTCGCGTGGCTAGCCGCGCTGTGGTGCCTCGTCCCACTGTGGCCCGATGCGACGAGCCAAATCTACGTGACGGCACTCGTCGTGGTGGTCGCGGGGGGACTTCAATTGCTGTTCCCACTGCCCGCTTTGTCACACAGCGGCTTCGGCTATCGCGGCGACTGGCGCGGAGCACTCGATCGAGTCTGGAAGATCGCGCGCGACATGCTGCCGGTCGTGATCGGCCTCTCGATCACGCAACTCAACGCGGTCCTCGACAGCTTGATCGCGTGGGGCTTCACTCAACCCGCAGGCGGTGGACCGCTGATGCCCCTGCCGGGATCGCCGGCGTATCCGCTCACAGAAGGAACCGCGACCTCGCTCTATCTTGGGCAGCGTCTGTATCAGTTCCCTCTCGGCGTGTTCGGTGTCGCGCTGGGAACGGTTTTGTTCCCGCTGCTCACGGCACACGCTCAACGCGGCGAGACCGATAAGCTTCGCGCCGACTTGTCACTCGGCGTGAGGCTGGTGCTGGCGATCGGCATTCCGGCGAGTGTCGGTTTGATGCTGGTGGCTCATCCGCTGGCGACGCTGTTCTTTCAATACGGCAAGTTCGACGCCGAGGCCGCTCGTCAGACCGGCGACATGATCGCGTGCTACGGCTCAGGTGTGTGGGCTTACTGCGGCCTACTCATCCTGCAACGCGGCTTCTACGCAACGGGAGACCGGCTAACGCCGATGTACGTCGGACTCGGGGCACTGCTGCTGAATCTCGCGTTGAACGTGAGCCTCATCTGGCCGCTGGGTGGTCGAGGCTTGGCAATCGCGACCGCACTGGTCGCCGCGATTCAGTGCCTCGCCACCGCGTGGCTGCTGCAACGCCGAGTCGGCTCGCTGCGGTGGTCCGAAATTGGGGCGACTTTCACAAAAACGGCCATCGCTGCGGGAGCGATGGCCGTTGTGTGTTGGTTGCTGTTGCAAGCACTTGCAACAGCGGATGGCTACGGCCTCACGTCGCGCGGCATTAAATTGGTATTGCCGCTGGCTGTCGGCACGGTGACATTCCTAGTCGTCGCTTGGCTGGTTCGGCTACCCGAACCGTGGCTGCTGCTTCACTCGCGATACCACCATTTGGAGAACCGGGAAGGCCGGGTTCACAAACCGGATGAGTGAGCGAATGCACGTTAGAATTCGCCGACAACTTCTCCTCCGCTGCGGGTGCTGACGTTTCTCCAGACACGCAGGTCGATGTTGTCGGAGACTGACCTCGCGGAGCCATCCATTAGCAGGGTCTGTACGATTCCCGTGTGAAAACTGCGTGCGCTGACCGCCGCGAAAGTGGGGTTGAGCAGGCCGGCAGCAGTCCGTTCTTTGAAAGAGATTAGGTTTCCCTCAACCGCGGGATTGCTGCCCGAAGCGGCCGCGATGATTGTTTTGGCATTGGGCGCAAACGTAGTGGTGAAGCCCGTCTCGTGAATCTTGCCATCGACCCATTCCGTGTGGCCGTTCAGGCTGATTGTTCCCGTGATGTAGCTGGTGAGATCGAGCGAAGTCGGTGGGACTGTTCCTGCTGGAATTGCCACACCTCCGCCATTCGGTGTGTACGCTTTGACTTCGGAGAAACACAGGGAGTTGCTCATTCCGTCTGTGAAGTCACGCGGCGAGAAACCGCTGTTGGGCGCGAAGGCCCCATCACCGGCCATCACTCCATCTGCATAGGTTGTCTTAGCAACGAAGTAATTCCACGTTCCGCCGTTGAATGCATAGGTCGAGGGGAAGTGGGTTGCCGCTGGCGGAGTTGCCACACGCGCAACTGCTTTGATTTCGCTGGGACAGGTGTAACCCGGAACATGCATCTGCGTGATGCCGATCGTGGAGTTGGGTGCGACGCCATACCCCAGTGACAAATCTGCCGAAGCGAACGCACTTGCTTGATCCATGAAAGGCAGGATTCTCGCGTGGATTGACCAAGTCCCGCCGGTCGTTGCTCCCACGCAATAGCTGGGAGGAAAGACTGAGTGCGTATCAAGGTAGTTGTGAAGTGCCAGCCCGATTTGTTTGAGGTTGTTCTTGCACTGCGTTCGGCGAGCCGCCTCTCGGGCTTGTTGGACTGCGGGCAGCAGCAGCGCGATCAAGATGGCGATCATGGCGATCACCACCAGCAGTTCGATCAGTGTGAACGCTCGGCGTCGGACACGGGAGAGGACATCGGGATGTTGAAAAACGGCGTTTCGGCTCATTAGAAGTGGATCCTTATCACTCGGGTAGTTTAGGGAGCGCTAGATCTGTTTCGGCTTGGACGACAACTGGTGACGGCAAGGACGATGGCTCAGAATTCTCCGACAACCTCGCCACCGTTACGGGTTCCGAGTGATCGCCACACATTGATGTCAATGTTTTCCGAGATCGAACGAACAGCGCCGTCCATCAGTAACGATTGCACAATTCCAACATGATGGCTGCGAGAGGTGAAGACGCCGAATGTTTCCACTGTCGCACTGATTCCCTCTCGGCTGCTGACGAAGTCGATATCGCGAATCGTGCCGGCATCGTTGTGGGGGCACTTGGAATTCGGAACGAATGTCGTCGTGAAGGCCGTTTGGTTGGCGCGCGAATCGACCCACTCGTTGTGTCCCGAGTTGCGGAGACTCCCCCCGAGAGCACTCACGTCATTCGGAGACGCTGGCATTGCTGGTGTTCCACCAACATCCCTCAGGTAGTACTGCCATGCCTTTACTTCGGACATCGCGATCGAGTTGCTGGTGCCATCGCCGAAGTCCCGCATTCCCGTGCTAGCGTTGGGACCAAACGCACCGGACCCAAAACGATTATTCGCCGGGTTCCAGATGAACCATTGGCCGTAGTTGGCTGCGTAGTTCAAAGGCCAATATGTCAGTCCATTGTCCAAATAGGCCCGAACATTGATTTCGCTCGGGCACAACAAAACTCCCAATCGCGTCGAGGTGACTGTTGGCTGCGCACTGTAAGGCTGGCTGAAGTCGATCAGATTCTGCAAACCAGCCTGATCGAGGTAGGGCAAGATTCTCGACTGAACCGACCATCCCGCGGATTGCGTGACATTCGTTCGGTACGCGCCTCCGGGTGGGAACACCATCGACGTGTCGTGATAATTGTGCAGTGCCAGTCCCAGTTGCTTGAGATTGTTCTTGCACTGAGTTCGGCGAGCCGCCTCTCGGGCTTGCTGGACTGCGGGCAGCAGCAGCGCGATCAGGATGGCGATGATGGCGATCACCACCAACAGTTCGATTAGTGTGAAACCGCGTTTTCGCGGCAACAGTTGACGACGGTCGTTCATTTTGAGGACTCCAGCAAGAGCAGCAAGGAACTGGACTGCCCATCCAATATTTGGTTGGGCAGTCGTCCGTTCGCATGGCTGGCGCGGTGCTGGCGAGCTTCACGGTGAGCCGGTCAGCCCAATAGCGAGTTGACACTGCGTCTCAATGTCGCGACTATTGCGTCCGAAACGACTTCCGTCAAGCTAGGCCAATTGAAAACTCCGGTGCACCTCTTCGGCCCGGCTGAGAGGGTTCAAATGTATTCGTGGCCATTACCTCTGGAGACCAGCTCGTGGCTGAACATCAACAAACATCGACCATTTCCAACAAAACGCAGCCCGAATCGGCGACACCAATCACGGTGCGTGAAATCACGTCTGCGAGTCTGCTTCAAGGCGAGAAAGAGGTTCTAATCCTTCACGAGGAAGAGGTTTATCGCCTGAAGCTCACTCGGAACGGCAAGCTGATTTTGCAGAAATAGGCAACTTGCCGGTAGGACGCGGCGGGTGAGTCTCGTTCAATTGGGCAAGCCGGGGCGGGAGAGTCATCCTGTGAGAGTTCTCATCAACCTGAAGCAGTCAAGCCTCCGATGAAAGTCGTCTAGGTGGAACCGATAGCTGGCGGTCAGGCATGATGCCGACCAAAGTTGCTCGGTAAGAGCCATCGTGGTAGAGCAGCATTTCCAAGGATGGCATTCGCGAGCCATGGCAATTCCGTCTGTAGGCTCCAACTCGCTCGATAACCGACGTCGACGCCGATTGGCTGTCACGGGCGAAGGCGTGCCTATTGAGGACGATCTGCTTGATGGTGTTTCCGCCTCAGGGCGAGTCATATCGGAGTTGGTCGGGTCAGAAGCCGCCGCTCCTTGGGTTCCCGCCGATGAATGGCGAATTTGGACCTATGGGGCGATGCTCGGGCTGCTGTTGATTGCGGTCTCCTTTGCACTCACTCACCCCACAGCATTTCGACCGGAGCTGGCTCCGTTAACGAAGCATCTGCTCCAAGGAGACCGTCCTGTATTAGGGGCCGTCGTTCAGGCATCGCTTTGGTTTTTGTGTGCTCAGTTGGCGGTGTTGATTGCGTGGTATCGCATCCAGTGCAAACTCGATTTTGGAGGCCGATATTGGGTTTGGCCATGGGCGGCAGCGGCATTTGGAGTGATGGCCTTCTGCTCCCTGACGAACGCTCACGGATTGTTTGGTGAGATCATCTCCCAACTCCATTGGCTCAGTTGGCGAGGCGACGTTTTGGCGTGGCTGTTGCCGGCGGGTGTGGCTGCTGTCCCACTCATGTTCCTGCTGGATCGCGATGTGCGTCGAGGCCGCTCGACGGTCTGGACATTGCGCACGGCCGGGCTGCTTGGTTTGGTGACAGGCGGTTTGGAGTTGTTCTCCCCCGATCTGCTGAGCCAGTCTTGGTATCCCGCAACACGGCTGATTGTGCCGCTGTTTGCTGCCGGAACATTGTTTCTCGGGTTGTGGTTGCACGCGCGAGTCGTGGCCTACGTCTGCCCTGATCCCCCCGAGTGCGATGAGCCGAAAGCCGGATCGCAATTGCTGGGGGCCGCTCGCTGGTGCTTTCAACTGACGAGTCGCTGTTTTGGTTGGATGAGCCGTTTCTTCGTGAGGCGAGCTAAGTCGGCGGAGATCGACGAGGCGGAAGCCAAGCCAAAACGTCGCAGCCGAAAAGTGGCTGAAACGGAAGAGACTCCCAAGCGGAAACGCAAACCGGCGGCGAAACGAGTCACCAAGCCTCGCACACGAGTCGAGGTCGTTGAAGAGGAGGAAGAGGAAGGAGAAGAACAGCAGGAGGAGATCGAAGACGAGTCCTACGAAGACGCCAGCGAGGGTGCCGATTCTTACGAGTCAGAAGTGGAACCGTCGTCGAGTCACGACAGCGATGAAAATGAGTGGGACGAAGCAGATGAAGAGGAAGTCGAAACGCCACGACCGTCCGGTCGGTCGGCCAAGTCGGCTTCGACCAGTACGGCGAGTTTCTCCGCTTCACAAAAGAAGCCAGCAGCCGAGTCTTGGCAACAGCAGCGACCCGCTTCGCAAGGCCGAACCACACAACCTCCAGTCACCAACCAGTCCGAGTCATCTGACGAAGAGGAAGACTCGGATGAGAGCGATCCGTCGTACAGACTGGATGACGGCCTGACTCCCGATCAGCTTCGAGGACTCAGTAAGCGACAGAAACGCGATTTGCGTCAGAAGATGAAAGACCCGCAACGGACGCCGAAACGCTGATCGGCTTACCCCGTTTGCGGCGAGGAAACCGGTTGCTACACTCCCGCCGCGATCCGCTTGGAAGCCTCTCCCGACCGTCTCGTCTCATTCCTCTTCGCAACATTCTGGAGCCGTTTGCATGACTCACGCATGGCACGATGTCGTCCCCGGTGAAAACCTGCCTGGGGAGTTCACGACGGTGATCGAGATCCCCCGAGGATCGAGCGTCAAGTACGAACTCGACAAGCAAACGGGCATGTTGCGGCTGGATCGAATGCTGCATTCGGCGGTGTATTACCCCGCGAATTACGGCTTCATCCCACAGACTTTGGCCGAGGACGACGACCCGCTCGACGTGCTTGTACTGTGCCAGGAACCGGTCGATCCGCTGACGTTGGTTGAGGCTCGGGCGATCGGCTTGATGACGATGGTCGATTGCGGCAAGCGCGATCACAAGATTCTCGCCATCGCCACGAAAGACCCTGAATTCAACTCGTTCACCGAAGCGGACGAACTGCCACCGCATCGGCTGGCGATGATTCGCCGGTTCTTCCAAGACTACAAAATGCTGGAAGGCAAGGCGGTCGAAGTGGACGAGTTGACCTCGGCCAAGACCGCGTTCCCCATCATTCTGGAAGCGCTCGAGCGATACAGCCTCGTTCGCCGCAAGGGGTTTCATTAGAGGCGGCCTCCAAGCCCGAACACCAACCCGCAGCGTGAGCGAGGACGCTTCCACACGTCCTCCTTCACGCTGCGGGTTGGTGTGGTTGGGCCCTCTTACCGCCAGTCGTCCCGAGATTTCAAAGACCTGCTTTATTGATAAGGCTGAGACATGACCTGGCCCCCGACACTCCTTGCCATTTACTGCGTGCTGATTGCGATGTCGTCGCTGCTGGGCGGGTATCTGCCGTCACTCATCAAGCTGACTCATTCGCGGATGCAGCTTCTGGTCAGCTTGATCGGCGGGTTGATGTTGGGGGTGGCCATCTTTCATCAGTTGCCTCACGCGGTTGAGGCCATGGCCGGGAACGGCCAAGGGCACTCCTACGCTCTGGACTACTGTGTTGCCTGGCTGATGGTCGGCTTGCTGACGACGTTCTTCATGCTGCGGATGTTTCACTTCCACAACCACGAGCCGGTGGCGACGGACGACGATCACGATCATCTCTGCGGACATGACCACGATCACGATCAGGCGTGTCTCGCGAAGCATGACCACGATCATGACTCGGGCCACGTTCAAGATCCGAACCATCAACACAGCCATCATCCGGCGCAGGGAGCCAGTTGGATTGGCATCTTCCTAGGGCTGTCGATTCACACGCTCATTGACGGCGGCGCATTGGCGGCGAACGTCAAAGCAGATGCTCTGCATCACGGTGGCGGCGCGGCGTGGCTGTTGGGGCTGGGAACGTTTCTCGGCGTCGTGCTGCACAAGCCGCTCGATTCGCTGTCGATTACGACACTGATGGCGGCGGGGGGATGGTCATCACGGGCGAGAACTTTCGTCAACGTGGGCTATGCCTTGATGTGCCCGCTAGGTGCGGCGGGGTTGTATTTCGGCCTTCAGCAATTTGGTCCGTCTCAAGATGTGATTCTGGCTGCGGCCTTGGCGTTCTCAGCCGGAGTCTTTCTGTGCATCTCATTGAGCGACCTGTTGCCTGAGGTGCAGTTTCACTCGCATGATCGCGCACGGTTGTCGCTGGCCCTGCTCGTCGGTGTCGCCCTAGCGTATGGGATCGGATATCTGGAGCCGGCACACACACACGGCCAAGGTGGTGGAGCCGCGCAGGGTGAGGCTCAGCCCCACAATCATGGTCACAAGCACTGAGTCCCCGCCCCGATGTGTGGGCGAGGCTCCCGCTAAATCAACGCAATTGACAACCCGGTTGGCAGCCGGATAATCCCGCCGCAGTTCTTCCGTGTGCCCAGATCAGGTGAGGTCCTTCGCCGGAACGGTCTATTCCATCCCTGGGGTTCATGGTGACGCCTTCGCGATGCACTTGCTTCGCGGGGGCGTTTTTGTTGGTGGATCGACAGGAGTCGTTTGGCCAACACGAACCCGAAGCGTGAGCGAGGACGGCTGCGCAGTGCGAGCGAGCAGCCTCTGTTCGGCTTCCTCGCTTACGCTTCGGGTTCGTGTGGCGAACGAAGTGGATCGAGCGACTCACTCCGCGCGGCGGATTTGTTCCGCTGGCTCTACTCGTCGCCGACGATCATGCGCAGGTAGCTTTCGTAGCGGGTCCGGGAGATCAGGTCGTTGTGAAGCGCTTCGCGCACCGCACAGCCGGTCTCCATCAGATGCAGGCAGTCGGGAAACTTGCAGTGTGGAATGAACGGCAGAAACTCGACGAAGAAGCCTTCCACTTCGACCGGCTGCACGTCCCACAGTTCGAGTTGTCGGATTCCCGGCGTATCGACGACCCAGCCGCCGGATTCCAACTCGCGCAGCTCGGCATAGCGCGTAGTGTGGCGGCCTTTGTGAGTCACTTGGCTCACGTCGCCGATTCTCAGAGCGAGACCCGGTTGAAGTGAGTTGAGCAATGACGATTTGCCCACGCCGCTCTGCCCGGTGAAGACCGTCTGCTGCCCTTTCAACCGTCGCCTCAGTGCGGCGAGGCCGCGTCCCGCAACGACGCTGGTGGGAACGACGGTGTAGCCGAGCCGAGCGTACATCCCAATCAGCGGCTGCAAATCGGCGAGGTCCACCAGATCGCACTTGTTGAGCACGATCAGGGCACCGACTTCGCCCTTCGCGGCACTGACGATGAAGCGGTCGATCAGGGCGGGCTTGAGCGGCGGGTCATTCGCGGAGACCACGATCGCCACTTGCGAGATGTTCGCCACGAGAATGTGCTGCTTGTACTGATGGCCTCGCGCCAACACGCCGTGCCTCGGCTCCACTCGCTCGATCACGCCTTGTCCGTCGGCGGTCGGTACGAAGAGAACATTGTCACCCGTCACGACTGCGTTCCGTGCGTCTCTCGCAACCGTCCGCACGACGCGCCGCACGGTGCATTCAAAGTGGCGTCCCGGTTCGGGCTGATCGGCGTCCGCCTGTACGGTGCATTGCGTCGAACCGATCGCCGCCAGTACGCGACCGCGTCGGCAAGTCGCCTCGTCCACGTCGATGACGATCTGATCCCCCTCAAGCCGCGCACCAACGACCGTGCGTTTACGAGTCAGCTCCCCCTTGCCGGAGACGCGCTGCCCGCGATCGAGTCCATCGACATCGACTCCCTCGGTCTGCACCGCGCGCGTGATGTCATTCCGCCGGGCGGTGTTCCCCCGGTTCTTGCGAAAGGCGACGCGAAGTTTGCTCGGCTGTTTCTTGGCCACGGAGAAGCAGTCTGTTGAAAAACGGTGCTTGGACGCCGCGTCCGAGCGAAACTCAGTTGGAACAGTCGGACGGACGCCTTGTCCGCCCGACTGTTCTTCAACAGACAAGGCACACGGCCCGTCAAGCACAACGTACTCTTTGCAACGAGAGGTATTGCGACCGACGAACTCGTGTGGTCAGGGCAAACGCCCCATGTCGCTCGACAGTCCGCCAGCCGCCGGGATGTAGGCCTTCTCGACGTAGTCCATCACCATGCGGTCGGCATTGAATCGCCAGCCGAGGGTCCGCACCGAGCGTTTCATGCGGGCGATCCACGCCTGCGGCAGGCCGTCATCGTCGTCGCGATCGAAGAAGAGCGGGATCACTTCTTCATGCAGCACGCGCATGAGCGACTTCGCATCGCGATCGTCCTGCACGTCCTGATCGGTGTGGTTCCGACCGTTGCCGATCGTGAAACCGTTCCGACCATCGAAGGCTTCCGCCCACCAGCCGTCGAGAATCGAGCAATTCAGACCGCCATTCAGCACGACCTTTTGACCACTCGTTCCGGACGCTTCCAGCGGCCGACGCGGGTTGTTCAGCCAAACATCGACGCCCTGCACCAAGTGCCGCGCGACGTTGATGTCGTAATCCTCCAGCAGCACGATCTTGCCCTTGAAGCCTGGCTCCTGAGTCAGTTTGAAGATGCGTTGCAGGATCGCCTTGCCGTTATTGTCGGCGGGATGTGACTTCCCCGCGAACACGAATTGCACGGGCCGCTTCGAGTCGGCGACAATCTGCCCGAGCAACTCGATGTCGCGCAGCACGAGGTCGGCACGCTTGTACGGAGCGAACCGTCGCGCGAAGCCGATCGTCAGCGCTTCCGGATCGAGACAGTTGTGAATGTCGGTCGTCTCACTTGCGGGCAGTCCCAAGCGTTCGGCACGACGCAACATTCGGTTTCGTGCGAACAGGATCATGCGGTTCTTGAGCGCCTGATGCGTTTCCCACAATTCGCCCGGCGTGACGTTTTCAAAATCCGCCCAGACGGCTGGCTCACCCGAACGCAAGTTCCACTCCAGCGGGAGAACGCGGTCGTACAGCAACTTCATTTGCGGAGCGAGCCAGCTTGCCACATGCACACCGTTGGTGATGTGACCGATGGGAACTTCCTCTTCGCTGCGCCAAGGCCACAGCCCGGTCCACATGCGACGGCTGACGACACCGTGCAGATTGGACACGGCGTTCGCGGTGCGGCTGCACTTAAACGCCAAAACCGTCATGCAGAAGGACTCCGACGCGTTGTTCGGTTCGACTCGACCCAACGCGACCAACCCGCCCGCCCCGATTCCCAATTGGTCGGCGATCGGACCGAGATGTTCATCGAACAACCCCCAGTCGAACCGATCGTGTCCCGCAGGAACGGGCGTATGAGTGGTGAAGCAACAGTGCCAGACGGTCTTCTGCATCGCCTCATCAAACGGAAGGTTGTCCTCGACCATCCGTGCGCGGATGAACTCCAACACGGCGAACGCCGAGTGACCTTCGTTCATGTGAATCGCACTCGGTTGGTAGCCCATCGCGGTGAGCGCTCGCGCGCCGCCGATACCGAGGACCAACTCTTGCCGAATCCGAATGCGCTGGTCGCCGCCGTACAAGCGCGCCGTGAGTTTGCGGTCTTCGGGCGTGTTCTGTTCGACGTTGCAATCGAGCAGGAACAACTTGATGCGACCCACGTCCGCTTGCCACACCTGCGCATGAATCGGGCCGTTGCGAGTCTCGACCTGTACTACCACGGTCTCGCCCGAAGGCAACTTCGCAGGCTTGATTGCCAGTCGCTTATTCTGCACGAACGGGTAGACCTCGTGCTGCCAGCCCGTCTCGTCGATCTGCTGGACGAAGTAGCCCTCTTGATAGAAGAGGCCGACCGCGACGAGTGGCACTCCCAAATCGGAGGCGCTCTTCAAATGATCGCCCGCCAGCACGCCGAGACCGCCCGAATAGTTCGGCAGCGATTCATGAATGCCGAACTCCGCCGAAAAGTAGGCGACCGGGTTGTGCCCCAGTAATCCGGTGTGCGTGTCGCCCCAAGTGTGCTGCGAAGTCATGTACTCCTGCCAGCGACGGTAGGCATAGTTGACGCGCGAGTGCAGCACGGCTTCGCGTCCCCGATGCTCCAAGCTTTCGGGAGTGAACTCGTCTAACAGGAGGACCGGGTTGTGATCGAGCTCCCGCCACCGCACCGGTGCGAGATCACGGAAGACCGCCACGACATCGGGCTGCCAGCACCACCAGTAGTTGCGAGCCAGGGCGTGAAGCTTGTCGTGGAATGTCTGTTGTTGAGTTGCCATGCAGTGCTGCCTTCTTCGCAAACGTAAAGAGGTCTCCGACCCGCGCCTTCTCAGTTCATCGTCATTCGTCGGAACCCGAAAGCGGGTGGGAGTATATCGGCCGTCCAAACCCCCTTCGAGGCTCGGAATACTCGTGCCAACTGATGTGAGATGCGAACCGAATGCCACTCCGTCAATTCACCCCTCGCCCCGGCTCGGGCACCGCCGCTTCGGTGGTCGGAAGAGGGGCCGCGGGTGAGGGGTTCTTGGATTGGCTTTCTAGGAACGGGGCATCAACAACTGACGGCACCCGGCTCACCAAAACCAAACCGACAAATCACGACAGTAATTGATGCGCCGATCCTGAGCCGGGATGAACCCGCCGTTCGGCAGTTCTTGCGACCCGTGACGACATTCTGAGCGACAAGGCGTTCTGGTCGGCGACCGCATCAGGCAGGTTCTGCCGGTTCAACGAGTTGCGTCGAATTCTGAGATGGCTTCGTCTGGACACGTCTGTGCGATTCCCGTATCAACCGCGCGACGATCTCCCCCTCAAAATTTATTGCCAAACACCTCACCTGCTGACGGCACGGACGCCGTCTTTGCGGAGGCACGGATGCCCATCGACCGCGCGAATCTCGCCGCAGCCGACGCGACCCAACGCGGAAGGATGACCTCCGCGCTGGGGTTGGTGTTTCCGGTGTTGCTCGTGCTGTCGGTGCTGGTCGTAATTGTGCCGGTGCCGCCCATGGTGCTGGACCTGTTGCTGGCCGCGAACATCACGGCGTCAGTGGTCATTCTGCTGACGACTGTCTTCGTGGCGAAGCCGCTCGACTTCAGCGTCTTCCCGTCACTGTTGTTGATCGCCACGTTGGCGCGACTCGTCCTGAACGTCGCCTCGACGCGACTGATCCTGACGCGAGCCGCCACGCACGAAACGCGTGCGGCGGGCGAAGTCATCGAAGCGTTCGCGAAGTTTGTTGCTCAAGACCAATTGATGGTCGGCCTGATTCTGTTTGCCATCGTGGTCGTGATTCAATTCGTCGTCGTGACGAAGGGTGCGACGCGACTCAGTGAAGTTGCCGCGAGGTTCGCTCTCGATGGGATGCCAGGCAAACAAATGGCGATCGACGCCGACTTGAACGCCGGACACATCACCGCCGCCGAAGCCCGTTCGCGACGGGCCGAGATCGCTGCTCAAGCCGACTTCCACGCGGCGATGGACGGCGCCGGAAAGTTCGTTCGAGGCGATGCGCTGGCGGGCATCCTCATCACGTTGATCAACATCGTGGGAGGACTGATCGTCGGCATCGTGCAGCACGGGATGGCTCCGGCCCGTGCGGTCGAAGTCTTCACGATGCTCACGATTGGCGATGGCCTCGTGACGTTGATCCCCGGATTTTTAATCGCACTCGCGGCGGCGCTGCTCGCCACCCGCTCGTCGTCCGAATCGAATCTGTCACGAGACATGATCGGTCAGACGGTGCGAGAGCCTGCCGCGCTGTATCTCGCGTCGGTCACGCTGATCGCGTTGGCTTTCACCGGACTGCCGATGCTGCCGCTGATGGTCTTGGGTGTGGGGTGTGGTCTGGTCGGTGAGAGTCTGCGACGGCAGCAGAAACTCGCTGAGCAGGAGCGTTCTCAGCAATCCGCCGGCGCTGCACAACAGCGTTCGATCAAGCCCGCTGCACGTCCTGAAGACCAATTATTAGTCGAACCGATTGAACTCGAACTCGGCTTCCGGTTGATTCGCCTCGCGAATCCGGAGGCGGGTGGCGACTTGCTCGACCGCGTGACGAACCTCCGGCACCGCATCGCCCAGGAGTTGGGAATCATCCTCCCGAAGGTGCGCATCCGCGACAACCTGTTGGTGAAGGATCGAGGCTATCAGATCAAGTTGCGCGGCGTGACGGTTGCCTCGGGCGAAGTTCAGCCCGATGGCTTGCTTGCGGTAGACACTGGCTTCGTGAGCGGCGAGTTGCCCGGCGCTGCGGTTGAAGAACCGGCATCGCATCGCGCCGCCAAGTGGATCGACGTGACTCAAGCCGAACGGGCGCGAGAACTGGGTTACAAGATCGTCGAACCTGCGAACGTTGTCGTCGCACATCTGGCCGACGTGGTGCGGTCTCACGCCGACGAGTTGCTCACACGCGAACACGTTCATCAGTTGCTCGACAACTTGAAGCAGACATCGCCCAAGGTTGTCGAAGAGTTGGTTCCCGCATTGCTCAAGCCATCGCAGGTCCATCAGGTACTCGGCAACTTGCTGTGCGAACGAGTCCCCGTACGAGACCTCGAAACAATTTTGGAAACACTCGGCGATCATGCCGACCGGACACGCGACACGACGCTGCTGACTGAGTTCGCGCGACAGGCACTTAGCCGCACGATCTGTCAGCCGTATCGAGACGCCGCCGGAACGCTGCACGCCATCACGCTCGATCCGGCTCTCGAAGACATTCTTGCGGACGGCTACGAATCGACCGAACGCGGCCCGGTTATCAAGCTAACGCCACAAGTTATCGAAGGCGTCGCTCACGAGTTGGCACGTCAAATGAAGCGACTCGTGCGAGCGGGTCATCTCCCCGTCGTCGTCTGCGGCGCGAAGGCGCGGCGCGGCGTGAGATTCATCACAGCAGGACCGCTCCCGAAATTGGCGGTGCTGAGCCTGAACGAAATCCCCCGTGAGACTCGCTTGGAATCGCACGGCCAAGTGCCACTGAACGCGGTGAAGGTGCCGGTGATGAAGGCCGGAATCGGTGGTCAGGGATCAGGAGTTCGAAGTCAGACAACGGTGGACAATGTCGTTCCCGCGTTTTCGTAGTCGATCACACAACCCCATCGGGCTTGCCCCGGTGGGATCAGGTCTCTGCACTACTGGCCGTCACATACCACTGGCCGTCACATACCAAACGTGGTGTTGAGTAGTGCAGAAACCCGCGAGCCACTGGGGCAAGCCCGGTGGGGTCGCGGGTGACAGAGTTTTAACTGCGTGCTGAATCCGAGGTGTTTATGTCCGACAACATTCGATCCTTCAGAGCAGCCTCCGTCGCGGACGCACTCGCGCAGATTCGTCGCGAGATGGGTCACGAGGCGGTCGTCGTCGAAACGAAGCAACTCGCCCAGCGTGGCCTGTTCTCGTGGTTCGGTGCGCAGTCGGAGGTTCAAGTCACGGCGAGCGTCGGAACGTCGAATCACCGTTCGTCGAAGTCGCAACGCAGCGCAGGGTCTCAGCCGCTGGTCATGCAGCCCACGACTCAAGGAACCGTGGCTGCTGCTGCCGCTCAAGCGCGACGCAGCGTCACAGCGCCGACTCTTCCCGCGCCAGCCCAAGCATCGCCGGAGCGGTCGCGCTCCGTGGTCGAACAACTTGAGATTGACCGCTCGACTTCGTTTCACCGCGTGGGCCACGGCCCGCGCGCTGAGCGACAGTCGGGTTCGCTTGGATTCGCGACGCCGTTGCCCACGCGGTTAAACGGCCGAATCGGACTCACCCAAGTTGTTCCACCACTCGCTCAGGTGGACACGCCGGTTCGGGAAGACAAACCGGAAGCCGTTCCTCCCAATGACATCGAACAGCGACTCGACTCCCTCCACAAAATGATCGCCGAGTTGGGGCGACAGACGCGGCCGCGCGGTCTCGTCGAAATGCCGCCCGGTCTGTTCGCACACTACCTCGCGCTGATCGAAGGCGATGTGGAAGATGAGATCGCTCGCGAATTGATCGCGAAGCTGCAACAGCACGCGACGCCGGAACAACTCGACAACACGGCTTCGACGACGGCGCTCCTCACGGCACTCGTCGAACGCGAGATTCGTTGCACCGAACCGCTGCTGCCGAAGCGCGGATACCGACGCGTGGCAATGCTGGTCGGACCAACCGGCGTCGGTAAGACGACGACCATCGCCAAGCTGGCGGGCCGCTTCGGTTTGGAGGGCGATCTGCGCGTCGGCCTCATCACCGTCGATACCTATCGCGTGGCGGCCGTCGATCAACTGAGAACGTATGCCGAGATCATCGACCTGCCACTGCAAGTCGTCTCCAGCCCCGCTGAACTTCCCGCCGCGTTGGAGCAGTTCGCCGAGTTCGATCTCGTCCTAATCGACACCGCCGGACGCAGCCCTCACGACGATCGGCAGTTGGAGGAACTCAAACAACTCGTGGCGGCGGCGTCACCCGACGACATCTGCCTCGTGCTGAGCCTCGCCTCCGGCGCGAAGTCACTCCGCTCGGCTGCCGACCGATTCGCAGCCGTGCGGCCGACCTCGTTGATCCTGACCAAGCTCGATGAAGCGGCGGGCTGCGGCGGATTGCTGTCGGTCTCACGCGACATCGCGATCCCCATCTCCTACTTCACCCTGGGACAGGAAGTCCCACGCGACATCGAACCAGCAAATGCCTGCCGAGCCGCACGCCTAGTCCTCGGTCGAGACCGCCTCGGACACCAACCCGAAGCGTAAGCGACGATGTCTCGCGATCTGGCTTACACACCAATCCAATCCCATTTCATTCACAACGCCCTACAGCAGACCCTCTCCTTCATGCCCATCTCGATCCTCGAACGCCGCCCCGCCGATCAAGCTCGCGAACTGCGGTCGCTTGTCGCCCAACGTGCCGCCCGCGCGAGTGGCTTGTCGCGCGCGGGGCGTTCCTGTCGCGTGATCGCGGTCGCGAGCGGCAAGGGGGGAGTTGGCAAGAGTGTGATCGCCATCAACCTGGCGATGGCCCTCGCCCAGCAAGGCAGCTCGGTCTGTCTGCTCGATGCCAGCTCGGGCGTGGGACACCTGGAGCTGCTCTGCGGTCGAAATGCCTATTGGAATCTGTCGCACGTTGCGGCGGGATCGCGCTGCGTGGCAGACATCACACAGGACGGACCGCTCGGCGTGCATTTCGTTTCCGGGGCGAGCTGCCTGTTGGATGCGAGCGAGACCCCTGTGGACGTGTTGCCGCAACTGGCCAAACTCGAACACCACCACGACTGGTTGATCGTCGATACGTCGAGCGGGCCGTCTCGCGTGAGCAGTCCATTCCTCCGCGCGGCCGATCGCGTGCTGATCGTGACGACTCCCGAGCCGACCGCAATCGCCGAAGCCTATTCCGGCGTGAAGGGGCTCCCGAATACGGACGGACTCGTGGTTTCAGCCCTCGTCAATCGAGCCGATTCGACCGAACAAGCCGCTGAGATTTTGGGCCGACTGTGCCATTCGGCCCGCTCGTTCCTGCGAGCCGATCTCGACGAAGCCGGTGTCATCCCCGAAGACAGTGCCGTGTCAGCGTCCGTCGCGGCGCGACAGCCTTTGGCTCAGTTCGAGCCGACCAGTGCGGCTCAACACGCGATCAAACAATTGGCGGAGCGAATGACTCGTGCCGTCGAAGTCAGAAACGAAGCAGGGTATTTCGAGCGACTGCTACGGTCGCGCGAGGCACCGTGTAGGGCATGATAAAAGGGGGACTCGTTTCACCACGTGGGCAACGCCCCGCGCGTTGAAGGTGAAACGGCTCTCCACCTCGCTCGACACGCGGGGCGTTGCCCGCGCGGTGAAACGAAGATGATTGATTCCGAAAACTTGAAAGTATGGGATGTCGATCAACCACATTTTCAAAACTGAGTCCGGTTGTGATATCCGGGAGAAATAGAGTGAATTGACTGAAGGCCGCTGCGACGCAAAGCCGATAAAGAATTGTCGGTGGAGTGTCGAGAGAGGCCCGCTTCGCCGGTGGATTCGGCTCGACTTGCTGCTCTTGGAACGGAGTCGGTCGTGGTGAACCAGTGGGGAGCGGGTGCTGGATTGGTTGGGTTTGTGATGACGGTTGCTCGTGGGTTGTGTTCGTCAGTCGGCTTCGACGCGACGCTCCAAGCCGCGCTGCTCGCCTTGGCCGTGATGTACGGACTCGGTTGGCTGAGCGGTCACATGTGGGGCTTGGCGTTCCAGTCGGCGAGTCGGTGATTACGCAGACGATTGAGGCTCGCCATGACGGCGAGTCTGCTTAGAAAAACTGACACAGAAGTCGCGTGTCTTCGCCCGGGATGGCCCGACGCGGGACACGCATGAGTCCATGGAGGGATTGATGGTCACGAAGGTTGCCGAACTCGACATCGCACAAGTCTGGAACGATTTCAAAAGAGATCAATCAAACCAAGACTTGCGGAATACCCTCATCGAACGCTTCCTCCCGCTGGTCCGCTACAACGCGGAACGGGTTTGGTCGAAGCTGCCCGATGGCGTGGACTTGAACGACCTGATCTCGGCTGGCGTGTTCGGTCTGATCGACGCGATTGAAGCCTTCGATCTTGAACGCGGCGTGAAGTTCGAGACCTACTGCGTCCCCCGTATTCGCGGTGCGATGCTCGACGAACTGCGTACGATGGACTGGGTTCCGCGACTCGTTCGCAGCAAGGCCAGCAAACTGGAGGCGGCTCGCAAGGAAGCCGAAGCCGAACTCGGCCGCCCTCCCGCAGACATCGAAATCGCCAAAAAGCTCGCCATTCCCGTCGAGGAATTCGAGAAGATGAAGTCCGAGGCGAGTGCGGTAAACCTCGTGAGCCTCAACAAAAAGTGGTACGAGACTGACAGCTACAAGGATGTCCGCGAGATCGACATCATCGAGGACACCAAGGGCGAAGACCCGACGTTCAGCATCCAAAAACGCGATCTGATGCGGCTCGTCACGAAGGGCCTCAACCGCAACGAACGACTCATCATCATCCTCTACTACTACGAAGAGCTGACGATGAAGGAGATCGGCTCGACACTCGGCCTCTCCGAATCGCGCGTCAGCCAGATGCACTCCAGCATCGTCAACCGGCTGAAGGACCAACTCAATTGCCGCCAGCCTGAGTTCGCGTAGGCGACGCGGCGATCAACCTGTTCGGCGCGGGCCTCGCGAACCACCTGCCCCTTCCTCATTTTCTGACACGGCACTTGGGACTGATGCTTCATGCCACGGCATGTTGTTCGAGGACTTCCTCGTAGAGTGCCGCCGTTTGTTCGACCATTCGTTCGACGCTGAAGTCGCGGGCTACGGCCTCGCGCGCAGCGTGACCGATCGCGCGGGCTTGGTCTGGGTTGTCGAGCAACTCCACAATCCGCTCGGCCAGTGATTCGCTGTTGGATGGCGGAACGAGCAGCCCCGTTTCGCGATCTCGCACGGCGTGAAAGACGCCGCCGACCTTAGTCGCGATCACCGGGCGACCGAGCGCCATCGCATCCAGCATGATCGTGCCAATCCCCTGCTGGAGCGACGGCAGGACGAAGATGTCCATCGCGGCGAGAGCGTCGTCGAAATCGAGGACGTTCGGGACGAAGGTCACATGCTGGTTGATCCCCAGCTCGCGCGCGAGTCGCCTGAGATTGGACTCTTCGGGACCGGCCCCGGCGATCACGAACTCGACCTCGCGTCCGGTCGAAAGCACGCGTGCGGCGGCATTCAGAAAGAACGGGAAACCCTTCACCGCCTCGAGCGGCCCGGCCGTTCCCACGACGGGGATGCGGTCGTTCTGGAACACTTCGACCAACTCCTGCGAGGTCACTTGATCGACGCCGCTCTGGATGACCGTGACGAGATCACTTGAGACGCCGGTTCGTTCGATGAGGTCCGACTTCACCGAGTCGCTGACTGCGATGATGCGGCGACACCACTTGGGATCGATCTGCAGTCGTTCGTTCGGTTGCAAATAATCGTGGACGGTGAGCACGAAGGGCCGCTGTAATCTTCTCGCAAACCACGTCGCCTGCGTCAGCGCCGACCGCGACTGCACATGAATCAGGTCGGGCGGGTCAGCTTGAAATTGTCGCAGCATGAGGCGGCGAACGACCGCGCCCCAGATCGGCCAATGCAGGTTGGGGAACTCGCGAATCTGCAACTCGCCCTGACGTTCTCGGTCCACCTTGCTGGCATCGGGGCAAACGACCACCGTGCGCAGTCCGCGTTGCGGCAGATTCTCTGCCAGTCGCAATGTGTATGCACAACTTCCTCGAACGGAGAACCGCCCCGCGAACAGCAGGATGAACGTTTCGACTTCGGACATGGGGCCTGCTTGGTAAAGGATGAGGCCGCGTTGGTGCCGTATCGACGTGGGATGGGACTTCTGCCCGTCTGATTTTCCAAGCTCAAGAGACGGGCAAGAGTGCCCGTCCTACGGGAGCACGATTCGCTTTGAGTCGCCTACCGCAGTGCCTTGGGCTTGCCCAGCACTTCGTTCAACAGAATCGCTTGGCGAATTCCCTGCGGGCTGCGCAACACGGCGACGAGTGGGTGTGGGTTGTCGGCTCGTTGTCCCGTTTCGCGTGATCGGTCCGAACCCAAGTCTTGCAAGACGGCACCATCGATGTCCCGCTGAACGGCGGCTTCGATGCGATTCGGTTCCATGCTCGTTTGCAGGTGCTGCGAACGAACCCCGTCATCGAAGTTGGTCGTCGGCATGGTTGACTGAACAACTCGCTCACCTTGCCGTTGCGAACTGGAGTTTGATTTGGCGGAACGCTGTTGTTTGGGTTTTCCGCCCTTCTTCTCATTGGCGTTGCGGGACTGCTTCTGCTGGGGAACGGCGGGGCGGTTTTGTTCGACGGGACGCTTGCCACCGACGACCTCTTGCAGGAACTTTTCGAGCTCACTTTGAACGGGGTCTTTCGGGCGATTTTGCGGACGAGGTGCCCCGTTCTGCGGGTTGCCTTGGATCACATTCACGATCCAACTGACGACCGAAATCGAGACCACGATCAGCCAGAATATTTGGCCAATGTCGAGTGCGGCAAGAATCGGCTCGGGCATCGAGAGCGACATGATCTGTTCCTGAGCGGGTTGGCCGATCAACAGGCGGTGCCTGATCCCAAGCTTATACCTCACACGGCCATGAGTGAGGCGTTTCTTAAGTTCGAGTCTTGGTGAGCCGGGTGGCGTTAAGCCCCCGGACTCTTCAGGTCAGGAGTCCGGGGGCTTAACGCCACCCGGCTCACCAAGAATGTTTCATTGACGACCGTGACAGGCACGAGTCGCGCCCGATCACTTGCTGGTCCCGGCGATCGTGGCTCGCATCTGAGTATCGGCCTGAACGTTCTTGAGTTCGTAGTAATCCATCAGTCCGAGTGACCGATTGCGGAACGCTTCGGCGATGGCCATTGGCACTGAGGCTTCTGCCAACACAACCTCCGCCCGGTTCTTCTGAACGAGTGCGACCATTTCCTGCTCGCGGGCGGTGAAGTCGGCTCGTCGCTGTTCGGCTTTGGCTTGAGCCACCCGCATGTCGGCCTCCGCCTGATCGGCTGACAATCGGGCACCGATGTTTTCACCCACATCGACGTCAGCGATGTCGATCGACACGATTTCGAACGCCGTCTGCGCCTCCAGCCCCTGATTGAGTACGGTCTGCGAAATCATCTCGGGGTTCTCCAGCACCATCTTGTAGGACGCCGTCGAGCCGATGGCCTGCACGATCCCTTGGCCGACGCGGGCGATGATCGTCTCTTCGGTGGCACCGCCGATCAGTTGATGCAGGTTGGTGCGAACCGTCACGCGGGCGCTGGCCTTCAACAGGATGCCATCGGCGGCGACAGCATCGAGCGTACCCGAACCCTTTTTCGGATCGGGGCAGTTGATGACCTTTGGATAGACGCTGGTCCGCACCGCTTCGAGGATGTCGCGTCCGGCGAGATCGATGGCTTGAGCGGTCTGCCAATCGAGATCAATGTTGGCGCGATGCGCCGCGACGAGGGCGCGAATCACGTTCGGAACGTTGCCTCCCGCGAGATAGTGCGACTCCAAATCGCGCGTGCTGATCGGATAGACCTCGGTCAGTCCTGCCTGCACCGCCGTGATCTTGGCTCGCACGATCACCGACGGGTTGACCTTCCGAATCGTCATCATGATGAGGTGCGTAAATGGGATTCCCGCGCCGGTCATCTTGCACTGAATCCACAAGCTGATGAACCGCGCGAAGATCGCGAAGAAGATCAGCGCGACCACGAACAGCACGGCGGCAATGCCGAAGATGACGGGCGGACTGAATGCCCCTTGGGCGAGGACAAAAGGAACAGGCATGGAAATCTCGCGATGGTTGTTGAGAAATTGAGGTGGATCACGCGGTGAGCGGCGTCGTATTCACACCCACCCGCAGCGTGAGCGAGGGCTGAATCAAAACCGCGTGGGGGAGTTGATCAACTCTCGTCCTTGCTCACGCTGCGGGTTCGTGTGGCGAGGTCACGTCTAGCTCTGTGGAAACTCGAAGTCAAGCGGCCTCGTCGCGGTGGCCTCGGCAGTAAACGGATCGTTGCTGGCGGAAGGCACGCCCGGTCGAACGAGCAGCCGACTGCCGCGCACTTCCAAAATTTCGACCGACTTCCCCGATTCGACAATCATCCCTTCACTGAATGCGTGCAGACGTTCACCGTCGAGCAACACCATGCCACCCGGAACGAGTGGTGTCACCGCCTTGCCGAACCGACCGATCAACTTCGTCAGTCGGTCGGTCTCCTTGGTGAACGGCGTCAGTTCTTCCGCCGTCGGTGCTTCAAGCAGCACTCGCCTGCCGAGTGCGGTGTGCGGCAACACGTAAAACGCTCCGCCCAAAGCCGTCGGAACCAACAGCAACAGGACGCCGCAGAAGCCCCAGAAAATGCCGGGTTGCGAAGTTCCCCACGCGCGGTAGGCAAACGTCAGCGAGATCGTCAGCGTGACAAATGTGACGATGCCAAGCAGACCTCCCGACGGGAGGAAGACTTCGGCGGTCAAGATGCCGATCCCCGCGATCAACAGCAGGATGGCAAATATGGCATTGGAGTCCATGACGGGCAGAGGCACCTCATTGAGGAAGCGGGGTCGCGTCACATGCTCGAAGTCGATCAAACCGACCGCGAGCAACGCCAACTCAGTGTAGCCAACGACTCGCGCGAGGCAACCGACGAGAGAAAGCCCAGCGCGGGACACCCGCAACCCAACGAGGCCAGAACAGGAAAGACAGAATGATGCGTCACAAAATGATGAAAAAGGCCCGCAAGCACACCGCCCGCCCGACTTGATCATTCTGTACTACATCATTTTGCCTACTCCGCATTGTCGGAATTCTTCGCGTCCGACGAAGAAACGAAACGTGAGTAGTACAACATGCGAGCTACTCGGTCGCGTCGTACAGCGGCCCGGCGATTCGGATGGGACGGATATCGAGGCGGATGTTTTTCACGGTGTAGTCGTCGCCACCGAACGTCCCCGTGTACCACGCAAAGCTCTCGTCATCCCGTTTGAATTTGAACTCGAAGCCGTCCACCGCCTGCTTGCGCGCCGCAGAACCGTCGAACGCGAGTCCGATGGCCTCGCCGTGAATGCTCTCCATCAGCTTGCCCATCAGATCGACAACCGTCGTGTTGCCGAGGATGTCGTTGAAGAACAACGGCCGTTTGAGAGTCGGTTTGAAATTGGCCGCCTTGGGATCGAGCTTCTCGTCATCGAGTTTCTCTTCGGACGGAGTCACATCGCGCGACTTCAGATCGAAGCGGTCGCCGCGATCGAGATATGTGAGGCGGACGTTTTTCAAATTGAACCGCTTCAGCGCGGGATCGTGTTCGGCCCGCGACAGGTCCATGAAGAGGGCGCCCTTGTAACCGATGACGCGCACGTCCTTGCCATTCGTGACGATGATGGCTGAGTTCTCATCGACGCCAATTCCAAACTTGAAACCCTGATCGTGCATCGCGACCAAGGCGCGGGCAAAGCGACCTCGCACCAGACAGTGCTGATCGACGAACCACTCGCCATCGAGAAACCCTAGCCCTCGATCAATCTCCTTCCCGAAGCGGACACCCCGCAGCATCGTGTCCAACACGGACTCGGCATCGCGGTACATGATGCGGCTCATCACGGCCGCCCCCGCGCTGGTTCCCGCGATGACTCCCCCTTTGCGATAGACATCCCAGATCGCATCGAGCATCGGCGTGAACTGACCTTCAGGTGTGTAGAGCGCTTTCACGATGCGGTCTTGCTCGCCCCCGATCAGGAAGATGCCGGTCGAGCCGCGCACTTCGGCAACCAACTCAGGATCGGAGACCGCCGCCTGCGGTGACATCGGCACCTTGCGCCACGCGACCGGAACTAGGAACGCATCGGCCCCCGCTTTGTTCAGGGCCGAAATCACAAGCCCGCCGTTCTTCACGGGATCGCCGCTCGCCGTGGGAAAGACCGCGATGCGCGAACCGGGCCCACCTGCCAACTCAACGATGTTGTCCCAATACTCGGCGTGATCGAATCGCTCGCAACCGCCGATGATCACTAGCGATCCGGTGGTGGTGGTCGCCGGTGCCGCCGCATCCGCCACGGAGGATTCCAGCGAGGCGAGTCCAAGTGAGGCCGTCTCTGGTGTCACGGCGACGGATGGCTCGCGCGGCGGAGTGTCATCCGACTGGACGGTGGTGGTCAGCATCGCAATGGCTCCCACCAGGGCCAGACAGGAACAGACAACTCGCAACATGAGACTCATCCTTGATGACAGCGGCCCGGCCAATTCCGTGCGGGCGGCGACTTATGAAACATCGAACCAAAATCGGCAAGGGCAGTTGGGCGACAGCCAAGGCGATCGCCGTTTTCAAGTTGG
Organism: Schlesneria paludicola DSM 18645; assembly: GCA_945862235.1. Classification (GTDB taxonomy): domain Bacteria; phylum Planctomycetota; class Planctomycetia; order Planctomycetales; family Planctomycetaceae; genus Schlesneria; species Schlesneria paludicola_A. Next base: position 5,072 of record CAMAYU010000005.1, on the reverse strand, counting down.
GTGCCACGGTCAGGGAGCTTCGACGTGTCCGTGTTGGCGCCGTGAAGCGCTGTTTCTCAATCACACGGCCACGTCGAAGCTCCGTGACCGTGGCACCCCATTTTCCAGATTCAATAAGGCGAGGTCCTGGGCGGCAGCCAGCCCCGCGTCATCAGGATGGACTCGTTACCACGCGGTGATACGATCGAGCGGCTGATTCTCGTGGCACACGGTGGCGAAGTCGAGGCTCGTCACGAGCGCAAGATTCGATCCGTCGGCTTCCCGAAAGATTCGTGAACCGCACGATCCTCATCGAGGTGCGGGCCGCTCGGGCGGCGGGCCGTGTGGCACCCATTGCACGCTGGCTCCCTGATCGGCCGCCTCGCGGATCGACTCCAGCGTCGGCGGCTGATTGTTGCCGAGCGTCCCTTCGGCGGCTGGCCGTTTTTTGGCGAAGCGATAGACCTTGTTCGGATCGGTTTTGTCGCGCGAGGCGAGCCAAAAGCGAATCCAGCCTTTGGCGATCTTCGTGTCTCGCGGCACAGCCATTGAGATCAGGAACAGCACGATCCCGCCAAACAACGCGCCCCACACGAGGAGCGGCCTCGTCGGTTGATCGACCACGCCCAAGATGATGAACGCACACGAAGCAGCCCCGACGACCACGACAAACGCCGAGGCCAGCCACGTCACCGCTTGTCGTCCCGCTTCGGGGTCTCTGCGAAAGGCCATCGGTCGCTCCTCGCAAACAGCATGGGGGTCGGTCCAACTCGGCGGGAATTCTAATCACAGCCACAGTCGTTCCCAACCCTGACTTTCCCGCAGTGGTGACTCGGATGCGATTCGCTCTCTTGCTCGTCGCGACTATACTCACGCCCCCAAACGCCTCTCCTCATGACAAGGTTGCCCGATGCCGCGCGTTGGTTTGTTTGTTCCCTGCTACGTCGATCAGCTTTACCCGCAGGTCGCGATGGCGACGCTGGAGTTGCTCGAACGGTACGGCTGCGAGGTCGAGTTCCCTCCCGCGCAGACCTGTTGCGGTCAGCCCATGGCCAACACGGGCTGCACCGACGACGCCAAGCCGCTCGCCGAAAAGTTCCTGTCGATCTTCAAGGACTACGAGTACGTCGTCTGTCCGTCGGGAAGCTGCACCGCCATGGTGACGCATCACTACGAGGAACTCCTCCACGGCAACGCGGACTACGAAGCACTCCGCAAGAAGACGTTTGAACTGTGCGAGTTCCTCGTCGATGTGTTGAAGATCGAGAAGGTCGAGGGGAGCTTTCCGTACAAGGTCGGCCTGCACAACAGTTGCCACGGCTTGCGTGAACTCCGTCTCGGTTCAGGGAGTGAACGGATGGTCCCGGCCTTCAACAAGGCGGGGCAACTTCTGTCCGGCCTCGAAGGAATCGAACTCGTCTCGCTGAAGAGACCCGACGAATGCTGCGGCTTCGGCGGCACGTTCGCCGTCGCCGAAGAAGCGGTCTCCTGCATGATGGGCCTCGACCGCATCCACGATCACGAACAAGCCGGAGCCGAAGTCATGACGGCCGGAGACATGAGCTGCCTCATGCACATGTACGGTCTCATTCACCGCCAGAAGAAGCCGATCCAAGTCATGCACGTGGCCGAAATCCTGGCGGGACGACAGCCGAGTTGATGTGAATCATCGAGCGCTGTCGTCAGTCAAGCACGACCAGTACGATGAAGTAAATCTCAGTTGAAGGAGGAGACGCCATGTCCGCCGTCGTGATGACAAAATCCGGTTTGCTTACTGCGGAAGAGTTCTTCTTGCGCGACGACTTCGACAGCCAAACTGAGCTAGTCAAAGGAGAGGTGATCCAAATGCCACCGGCCGATTCCTATCACGGAACGATTTGCGTCAACATCGCAGTTTTGCTCAAGCAACACGCCAAGCAACATGATTCCGGGCATGTCTTTTCTAATGACGGAACCATCATTACAGAGCGTGGACCTGATTCGGTTCGTGGAGCGGATGTTGGCTACATCAGTTACACCAAAATTCCCAAAGGCCAATACCCGAGAGGGCCGCTGAGCATTCCGCCCGATTTGATTGTCGAGGTGCGTTCTCCCACTGACCGCTGGGTAAAAATCCAACGCAAGGTCGTGGAGTACATCGATGCGGGCGTCACGGTCGTGTGCGTGGTCGATCCCACGGCGGAAACAGCCCGCATCTACCGTAATGACCGCGACGAAGAACAACTCAAGAACGGCGACCTCGTCCGTTTCGACGACATCCTGCCCGGATTCTCGGTCCCGTTGAAGCAACTGTTTGAGTGACTTTTTTCACAGAGCCTGCCGTATGTCCAGCACTGCCACTGCCCATCACGAACATCCCGAGAACGCGACTCTTTTCGTCGCCAATGATTCCCGCGCACACTGGCATGACCAGTCGTTGTGGTTTGTCCGCTCGAAGCGCGACAAGGCGGCGGCGACGTTGCCCGAGTGGGAAGAGTTGCGGGTGCGAGCCTCGCAGATCAAGCAGCACACGATGTCGCGGCTGGCCGATCACCTCGAAGAGTTCGAGCGGAACGCCACGAAACTCGGGGCCGTCGTTCACTGGGCGCGGACGCCCGCCGAGCACAATGAGATCGTTCTCTCGATCATCCAGAAGCACGCTGGCAAGAAGATCGTGAAGAGCAAGTCGATGCTCACCGAGGAGTGTCATCTCAACCCGTACCTCGAACGGCACGGGATCGAAGTGACCGACACGGACCTCGGCGAATGGATCGTGCAGTTGCTCGGACAGCCACCGTCACACATCGTCATGCCCGCGATCCACATCAAGCGGGAAGAGATCGGCGAGCTGTTTCACAAGCACATCGGAACCGACAAAGGGGCGACCGATCCGCCGTATCTCGTCAACGCGGCGCGCGGCGAACTGCGACGCAAGTTCCTCGAAGCGGACATCGGCATCACCGGCGTGAACTTCGCCATCGCGGGAACGGGCGGCTTCGTCGTCTGCACGAACGAAGGGAACGCGGACCTCGGTGTGAGCCTCCCCAAAATTCACATCGCCTGCATGGGAATCGAGAAGCTCATTCCCCGCGCAGCCGATCTGGGAGTCTTCCTGCGGCTGCTCGCCCGTTCCGCGACCGGCCAGCCGATCACGACCTACTCGTCTCACTTCCACGGCCCGCGCGAAGGGGGCGAGCTGCACATCATCCTCGTTGATGACGGCCGCAGCGACATTCTTGGCTCGCCCGAGTTCCGCCGGTCGCTCAACTGCATCCGCTGCGGCGCGTGCATGAACACGTGTCCCGTCTATCGGCGCAGCGGAGGCCACAGCTACGAGACGACTGTGCCGGGACCAATCGGCTCGATCCTCGCTCCGTCGCGCGACGCGAAGACTCACAAAAGTCTGCCGTTCGCGTGCAGCCTGTGCGGCTCGTGCAGCGATGTCTGCCCGGTGAAGATCGATCTCCACACGCAGCTCCTCACCTGGCGGCGCGAGATCGCGGTGAGGGGGCTGCTCCCGTGGTCGAAACGCTTCAGCATGAAGCTCGGTCGCGTCGTCCTCGGCAACACGTGGCTCTTCACGACGGCAGGCCGCGTTGGTCGTTGGGTCTTCCCGCTGCTGCCACGCTTCCTCGTCTACAACCGCCTCAACCCGTGGGGCAAGCAACGCGAATTGCCGCCCATGCCGAAGCAGAGCTTCCGCGAGTTGTACCGGCAGCGAAAACGCCCGTAGGACGGGCGGCTCGCCTGTCCTTTTCAACGAGAAATACGAGCAGACAAGCCGCCTACTGTACGCTTCAGGCCAGCAGCTTCGTCACGACGTTGCCGTGGACATCGGTCAGGCGGAAGTCGCGGCCTTGGAAGCGGAAGGTCAGCTTGGTGTGGTCGAAGCCGAGCAGGTGCAGGATCGTGGCGTGCAGGTCGTGGACGTGGACGCGATCGGTCGTGGCGTTGAAGCCGAATTCGTCCGACTCGCCGAGCGTCAGGCCCGGCTTGATGCCGCCGCCCGCGAGCCACATCGAGAAGGCGTTGGGATGATGATCGCGGCCGTCGTTGCCTCCCTGCACCATCGGCGTGCGCCCGAACTCGCCGCCCCAGATGACGAGCGTGTCTTCCAGCAGCCCGCGCTGTTTGAGGTCCTTCAGTAATGCCGCGGTCGGCTGGTCGGTGTCGGCGCAGTTCTTCTTGAGGTCGTTCACGAGATTGCCGTGCTGGTCCCACGCCTCGTGAAAAATCTGGATGAAGCGGACGCCACGTTCGACCATGCGGCGGGCCAGCAAACAGTTGTTCGCGAAGGACGACTTGCCCGGCTCCGCGCCGTACATGGCGAGCGTCTCCTTCGTTTCCTTCGTGAGGTCCATCAGGTCGGGGGCACTCGACTGCATGCGGTAGGCCATCTCGAACGAGCTGATCCGCGCCGCGATCTCGGGGTCGCCGGTCGCTCCGAGTCGCAATTCATTCAACTGACGGAGTGAATCGAGCGAGTCGCGTTGCAACTGCTCATCGACGCCGCGCGGGTTCGACAGGAACAGCACCGGCTCGGCTCCCGAACGGAACAGCACGCCGCTGTTTGTCGTCGGCAGGAAGCCGCAGCCCCAGTTGGACGATCCGCCGCTCGGCCCCTTCTTCCCCGAACTGAAGACGACGAAGCCGGGCAGGTCCTGCGATTCGCTCCCCAGCCCGTACATCGTCCACGCGCCGAGACTCGGTCGTCCGAACTGCTGTGCGCCGGTGTTCATCATGATCTGAGCCGGAGCATGGTTGAACGCGTCGGTCGTCATCGACTTCACGATCGCAATGTCATCGGCCACGGTGGCGAGATGCGGCAGCAACTCGGACAACTCGGCCCCGCTCTCGCCATGCTTCGCAAACTTGAACTTCGGCCCGAGCAGCTTCGAATTCGGATTGATGAACGCCGCGCGATAGCCCTTCAGCAGCTCGGCCGGCGGCAGCTTGCCGTCCCACTTCGCCAACTCAGGCTTGTTGTCAAACAGTTCGAGGTGTGAAGGTGCACCCGCCATGAACAGATAGATCACCCGCTTCGCCTTCGGCACGAAGTGACTCGCCCGCGCAGCCAGCCCGTCCGACGAACCCGTCGCCCCGCGAGCCGCCTC
>CAMAYU010000004.1 GCA_945862235.1 Schlesneria paludicola DSM 18645 | reverse complement strand
ATTGCGCTCCCGTTCCTAACTCTCGTCGTACCAGTCGTGTCCGTGTTTTTCTCGGGCGACTTTATGAGCGTCTCGGGTGACTTTTTGTGTCACTCGGGCGGCTCCTTGAGCGTGTCGGACGACTTCCTGAGTCCCTCGGGTCACTTTTTGGTGACATCGGACGGCTCCTTGGGCATGTCGGACGACATTTTTAGTATCTCGGGCCGCCCGAGGTGCCCGAGAAGTGGGACGACACGGCCATCAAGTGAGACGGGACAGTCATCAAGTGAGATGAGACAGTCATCAAGTCGGTCGGAGCGGCCAGTCTGTCGGGCGAGTTGGTCATGCAGTCGGACGATGTGCTCACGTTGTTGCTCATCGCCAATTTTTCACGGAAAACTGCCGGGATGTTTTTGGAGCAGACGGTAGGCCGCTGACCGTCCTTCGGAACGGGGTCGCAATCACTTCCCGATCAGCCGCAGGGCGCTAGCCCCGGTTTGGATGACTTCGGGAAGGAAGGGAAGTTTGGGTAACACAAACCGGGGCTAGCGCCCTGCGGCTGATAGCAGCCTGTTTCACTTCGGGAAGTCCGTTCCTAAAGTGAGTGCCATTGGGCTTACGCCGCCCGGCTCACCTAATTCGGACTTCTGTCGGTTACGTCTTCTTTGGTTCTCACCAACCCGAAGCGCAAGTTTTGAAGTTGCGCTGTTTCGATTCCGGGAAGGCTCCCCACCGACCGCGCGTCGGTGGAAGCCATGATTTTGACCGCTAGAAACGACAACAAAGTGAGGCTCGGGCCCCGATCGAGACAAGCTCGGCGGGGGCGAGGCGATTCAAATCGGGACGAATAGTTGCCAATGATCGCTCCACCGACGCGCGGTCGGCGGGGGCGGGACGACGTGCAACGGGGCTTGGTTCGCTATTTGGCTCAAAAAACGCAACTTCAAAACGCGCGAGCGAGGACACGATCGACTTGAGAATTGGCTCGCAATAATTTCCCGATCAGCTGCCGGGCGCTAGCCCCGGTTTGTGTCATCCAAGCCGGGGCTAGCGCCCGGCAGCTGATCGAGCCTTCTTCATCGGGGGGATTGCAAGCCTGTTCCTTCGCCCTTGCTCACGCTGCGGGTTGGTGTGGGTCTGCAAACGACACACGGGGCTGACTTCAAACAGCTCACCTGTTAGATGTCCGTGAGCAATGTGAGCGACTTGCCTCTTCATTCCTCACGAGAAGTCTCTGTGTCATGGACGACCACTCTGCAATCAAGACCAGTCCGATGGCTGTCACCGCCGAATCACCGGTCACTCCCAAAACGTTACAGCGGCGCATCTGGCCCTATTTGAAGTGGGGGCTGTTCATTGTCGTCATGCTGTTCGTTGGGAAACGTGCAATCGACTTGTGGCGGAACAGCCCCAAGACTGACTTGCGCGTCGATGCACGCTGGCTCGTTCCAGCCGCCGCGCTGTACCTCGTCGGTTGGATGCCATCGGTCTGGTTCTGGCGGGCGATGCTGAAGCGGATGCACCAGAAGGTCGGTTGGTACGACGCCACACGCGCGTACTACATCGGTCACATGGGAAAGTATCTGCCGGGGAAAGCCCTCGTCTTGGTGATGCGCGGCACGATGCTGAAGGAGGCGGGAGCGAACCCGGTCTTCGCGGGGGTGACCGCCGCGTATGAGACACTCATGTTCATGTGGTCCGGTGCGGCGCTGGCCGTCGCACTGGCTCCCGTCGCAATGCCAGCCGTTTACTGGCAACAGTTGCCGCTCGCGGTGCAGGGGCTGCGCCAGCAAGTCTGGCTGCTGCCCGTGATCGTGTTGGTGGCGACCGTCGCTGTCACGCCATTCAGTGCGTGGCTCTTCACGTTCGTCGGACGGAAGGCTTTGCCGCGCGACTCGAACAGTGCCGCACCGCCGCCGTTCACCGCGAGTCTCATGGTGCAAGGAGCATTCATCACGACGCTCGGTTGGCTGTGTCATGCGGCCAGCTTGGGCTGCACCTTGCAAGCGGTCTCGAACCGCCCGTTCGATCTCGCCCTCTTCCCGATCTGGCTGGCCAGCGTCTGCGTCTCGAACGTCGGCGGGTTCGTGATCCTGATCGCGCCGGGAGGACTTGGCGTGCGCGAGTGGCTGCTCGTCGAGATGCTGAAGGACCAGCCCCCCATTGGTGTGGCTCAAGCGGTTGTTGCGGCAGGACTCCTGCGCATGGTCTGGTTCGCTTCGGAGCTACTCGCCGCCGGAGTCTTCGTCCTGCGAAAGCGACCAAGGTTGTAACGAGACGTATCGTTTGAACCTCGCGCGGTCATTGATGAGGCACGCTTCGTGAGCCATTGGCCGTAAGGCCCCGGACTTTTCGAAAAAAGGTCCGGGGCCTTACGGCCAATGGCACTCACTTTGAGCGGCACGGCGCTAGCCGCCGGTGGATGGAGTTGTGTTTCCAAGCAACGAACCGGCGGCTAGCGCCGTGCCGCTCACGGGGTGAATGACAAAGTGAGTGCCATTGGCCTCACGGCACCCGGCTCACCAAGGGGCGATGGCGGTGCCTGATCTCTGCGTTTTTCTGGCTGGCCCCTCTTTCAACGGCTTGACGGGCGAGCGAGACGCTTACCCTACGTTCTTCGGCAGGCCGTCACCCCCACAACCGCTTGATCGTGGCCAAGGCACTCGTCGCAGCCGCGTCGAGGTTCGCTTCACTCCCTCCGCCGCGAATGGGCGAGCAAATCTCATAGGCGATGTGGCCGTCGAAGCCGCCATCTTTGAGGCCCTCGAAAAAGGCGACCAGATCGAGGAACCCATCGCCGAGTGGGACGGCACGCGCGACGGGCGGCTCGATCTTTTGATAGTTGATGAGCGACGGCTGGTATTGAAACCGGTCGATGCGGATGTAGTCCGCGAGCGTCGTCTGCACCATGCGCGGAGCCATTCGTTTGGCGGCGGCATACAGATCATCATTGCCATGCAGCGCGATCGACCACGGGTCGAACATCGCTTTGAGATTCGGATGGTCCACGTCGTCGAGCAGTTCGACAAATCCTTCGTACGAGACGCCGACATCGTGATGATTCTGCAAGCCGAGGGTCACGCCAAATTCCGCCGTCACGGCCGCTGCCTCGCGCAAGGCGACGACGCATTTCTGCCAGTCGCTTTGATGGTCGTTCGGTCGGGTGAAATAGCCGCTGAAGACGCGCACGGTCTTCGCGCCGAGTGCCTTCGCCAACCGAGCCAACTGCCGAACGTACAGCACCTGCATCTCGACGAACGGAACTTCGGTCGCCAGCCAGCCGGCCGTGAAGTCGGTGTAGCCAGCCAGCGTCGCGATCTCGATTCCCAGCCGATCGGCCGCCGTTTTGATCTCGCTGACCGACGCTTCATCGGGGTAGTCGAGAACTGACAGATGCGGCCGCTTACAGCCGATCTCGACGGCGGGATATCCGAGCGCCGCCGCCTTCTCCAAAAACGGGGTCAGCCCGAGACAATGCTGCCCCCAATATCCGGCGTAACTGACCGAGAAGAGTGTGGGAGTCATTGATGAACCTCGTGACGAAGCGTGCGTCGATGAACCACGTGGACGACGAAAAGAACAGGAAACAATGAACTCGTAGCACAACACCGAGGAGCACAACCACCGCAACCTTCATCGCTTCATTGTTCTGTTCGACAGTTTTCTGTTGAACTCTTCAAACGGGTGAGACACAGAGTGGCTACAGAAAAATGTCGGACAGAAAAATGAGGTTGTCATCAGCGCCGCTTGGCAACATTTCGGGAGCAAGTAGGACGACGAAACGACCTCGTGGTTACTTCACCACGCTTCGCCTCTTCCACGCCACTCCCGCCAAGATCACCAACGCGATCACGCAGATGGCACCGGCAATGGGCGATGTCGTCCACGCCCAAGCTGCGGTAGAGATGGCAATCAGCCCGCTCAACAAAACTGCTCCCGTGGCGAAGTGCCAGGCCATGAGGAGTTCCACCATGAGCAAGCAGAACGCGGCCAGTAACAATGCACGCGAGAAGCCGCTGCCGGTCGAGACGACGCGCACCGTTTGAGGCTCATCGGTCGTGTCACTCGGAGCCGTCGCGGTCCACTCGGTCTGGTACGAGAATTCAACGCCCGGCAGGATGTCGGACTTCAAATCGTCGGCTCGCAGCGTGGCCAGATCACTTTCCTGCGGATCGACATTCACCGCGAACCACTCGGTGCGACCGATCGGTGCGCCGAGTGTCAGCTTGTGAAAGCCGGACTTCGTTGTCGGGTCCGAGATCACGCTGCGACCGTCACCGGTGGCGTGAGGAGCCTGCGATTCGCCGCTGGGAAGTTGCAGCACTGCCGTCACGTCGGTTGCTCGGATCGGAAGGTGACTCACCAACGGTTGCCCCACCAACACCTCGCGGTCAGTCCAACGTCCTGACACCGCGTAGTAAACCGTCTCGTGCATGAGCGGGATCAGGCTGTGTCCCCACACGGCCCACGTACTCCACTCGCGATCGACCGACGTGGTGATGAGGATCACGCGGCCTCGACCATACGGCGCATCGAGGATCGCGGGGTCGCCATTGCTGAACCGCAACGCCACTCGCGCACCGCGTTCCTCCGAGACCTCAGTCTTGAAGTACGAAAACGTCTTCGTCAGTTCGAGTCCCGCGCCCGGGTTGCCTTGAAACGGACGGACGATCGGGTGCGAGAAGTCTCCCGCATCGAACTCGAACGAGACTTCTTTCTTTTTCGCATCGCCGACTCGCTCGATCAGCTTCGCGGGAAGGAGCGACTGCTTCGTAGCTCCCGGTTTGTCGTTCAAACCAGTGACTGCGAACGCGACCTCGTTGTAGTTGTCGGCTCGGACTTGATCGCCCAAGCAAAAGACGACGCCTCCTCCCGCTTCGAGATAGCCGCGCAAGACCTCGGCCTCGCGCGCGGTCAACAACGCGACGTTGCAGATGAAGACGCAGTCGAATCGCGTGAGGTCGGTCCCGATGAGTTCGCTCTCGCGAATGACAGTTGGTCGGATCGGACTGGCCAGTGCGCGATTGGCCAGTTCTGGTGCGAGGGCCAGCTTCAGAAAGTCGGTCGCGTTCCCCATCACCTCGCCCGACGGCTTGCCGTTGACGAGCAACACCTGCAACTCGTCTCGCACGGGAATGACCAGTCGCCGCGAGTCATCCGCACGCAGGCTGTCCGGTTTAAGTCGCACCTCCACGCGATGCTCACCGCTCGCAAACGCCGGTGCGAAATCGACGCGGACATCGGTCGCGGCGGGAAGATCGACACGCTTGGTGTCGGTCAGACGATCATCGACGAACAGCTCGACCAGTTGGCCGACCGCACCGCTCGTCGAGAAGTTTCGCAGCGTCGCGGTCAGCGGCAGACTGCGCCCCGACAGCGCGAAGCCACCGTCCGTTCGCAGGTTTGTCACTGCGACGTTCGCCGCTCCCGGTTCACCCACGTCGAGGAACGTCAGCTTCGCACGATCCGAAAGTTTCTTGAGTGCCGAGCGAACGCGCGTGGCTTCGGTCGAGTCTCCGGGAGACCACGCCGCCGCCTGCAAGTCGGTGATGAACACGATCTCTTTGCGAGTGATCTCCGGTGCGAGCGAGAGCAGTTCTTCAATCTCTTTGAGTACGACCGAAACATCAACCCGCTCATCGAGCTGAACGAGCTGTTCGATCTCTTCGAGAACCGCCGCCGGTTGAAAGGCAGGTCGTCGCACGATGACGTGCGGGGACGAGTCACTCAGCCGGACGAGGTTGGTCGCGTCCCCTTGCTTCGTCGCGTGGACGACTTGCTTCGCCAAGTCCTTCGCCCGATCGAGGTGGCTCCGCTCTCCCGCCGCATAGCTCATGCTGAACGTCGCATCGACCACGACGATCCGATGCCGCGGCCCTTCCGCCCGAAAGTACTCCCCTAGCGTCTCGGCCGAGGGGCGAGCCAACGCCACCGCGATCAACAGCAGAATCAACGTTCGCACGATCAACAGCAGAACCTGTTCGAGCCGCATCCGCCGCGACTGCTTCTTCGTCGCCGCGATCAGAAACCGCATCGCCGCCCACGGCAACTCGACATACCGCCGCTTGTGCAGCAGATGAATGAGAACGGGGATGCCCCCGAACGCCATCCCCCACAACAGCAAGGGGCTGCCAAATCCAAAGGCGAATAGAAAGGAAGTCGGAACCGAAGACATAACACACCACTCAGCAGAAAGGCCGATACGCAATGCGGCGACTTATACCCCACGCTCAGGCCCGAAGAGTATTGATCGAGGTGGCGAGCCGGGGCTGACAGTCGTTTGGGAAGTTGATACACACTCCCCGTGCTAGGTGTCGGCAGGGATGCCGGGCAGATGCGATCAGTCTTGTGAGTCAGGGAGCGATTCGATGGGTGTGCCGGTTTCGCAGATGTGGACGGTGGCGAGTTATGTCCTCGGCAAGAAGCTGCGAGGCGTGAAGCGTTACCCGCTGGTGCTCATGCTGGAGCCGCTGTTCCGCTGCAACTTGGCGTGTGCCGGCTGCGGGAAGATTCAGCACCCGGCCGAAGTTCTCCGCCGCAATCTCACTCCTGAGCAATGCTTCCACGCGGTCGAAGAGTGCGGCGTGCCGATGGTCTCGATCCCCGGCGGCGAACCGCTGCTGCATCCTCAGATCGAAGAGATCGTGGCGGGGCTGGTCGCACGCAAGAAGTACGTCTATCTCTGCACGAACGCGATCTTGTTGGAGAAGTACCTCGATAAGTTCACGCCGTCGAAGTACCTGTCGTTCTCGATCCACATCGACGGGCCGAAGGAAGAGCACGACTTCGCCGTCTGTCGCGAAGGGGTCTACGACGTGGCGGTCAGTGCGATCAAAGCGGCCGTCGCGCGCGGCTTCCGCGTCACAACGAACACCACCGTCTACAACAACGCCGATCCGCAAGCCATGCGACAGATGTTCGACGACATGATGGGCTTCGGCGTCGAAGGGATGATGATCTCGCCCGGCTATCCGTACGAGAAAGCTCCCAGTCAAGAGTTGTTCCTGCACCGCAATCAAACGGTGAACCTCTTCCGTCGCATCCTTGGCAACGCGAAGCAGGCTTGGAAATTCAATCTCTCACCGCTGTTCTTGGAGTTCCTCAAAGGGAAGTGGAAACTCGAATGCACGCCGTGGGGGATGCCCGCCTACAACCTCTTCGGCTGGCAGCGACCGTGCTACCTGTTGAACGAAGGCTACACAGCGACCTTTCAAGAGCTGCTCGACACGACCGACTGGTCGAAGTACGGCCAGTCGAGCGGCAATCCGAAGTGTGCCGACTGCATGGTCCACTGCGGCTACGAAGCGACCGCCGTCGCGGCGACGTTCGGTTCAGTGAAAGCCTTCTCGCGAACGGCTTGGCTGACGATGTTCGGTCCCGGCCGCGAGACCCTTCCTCCCGATGAGCCTTCGTCGTCCGAGCCGGATGTCAGTGAACCGACCAGCGAAGAGGAACGCCTCCGCAGCGTGAGACTGCCGGTCCTCACGTCGTAATTCTTGGGCATCTGCCCTCTTCTGATTTTCTGAGCGGGGTGGCGTCAGCCCTCTGGCTCTTTCTTCACTAACCCGAAGTGTAAACGAGGGCTATTACAAGAGAGCTTTCTCTTGTTTCCCTCGCTCACGCTGTCATTCACTCCGTGAGCGGCACGGCGCTAGCCGCTGGTTCTTTGCTTGGAAACACAACTCCATTTACCGGCGGCTAGCGCCGTGCCGCTCAATATAAGAGCCAGGGGGCTGACGCCACCCCGCTCAGAAAGACCGAGGACAACGCTGTGCCCCGCGGATTGGCGCGAGGCGGCTCTCTCGCTTGCGTCGCGCGGACAGCGAAGTGACACTCTCGTCGCCGATGTCACTTCCTGTTTCCGCTTCCTCCTCTGATTAGAGAGACTCATGCGACGCAATCCTGTCAAAGCGGCTTTGAAGGCCGGACAACCTCAAGTTGGGACGTGGTTGTCCCTGGGCAATGTCTTCGCCGCGCGATTGATGGCGCGCGTTGGCTTCAACTGGCTCACGGTCGATCTGGAACATTCGCCGATTGGCTGGGACAGCGCGGGGCAGTTGTTCGGGGCTGTGGCCGATGCTGGCTGTACGGTGTTGGCTCGAGTTCCTCGCGGTGACCATGACTACATCAAGCGTGTGCTGGATGCTGGAGCGCATGGCATCGTGGTGCCGATGGTTAACACGGTCGAAGAGGCGAAGATTGCGATCGCAGCGGCGAAGTATCCGCCGACTGGCAATCGGTCGGTCGGGGGCGGGATGCACGCGCTGAACTTCGACGCGACGGCGGGTGACTACTTCAAGTACGCGAACGACGAAATCCTCGTCGTGCTTCAGACCGAGTCACCCGAAGGTGTCGAGAATGCCGAGGCGATCTACAGCCTGCCCGGTGTCGATGCGATCTTTGTCGGCCCGAACGATCTCAATGCTCAGATGCGCGGTCCCGATGGGAAAGACCCGACGCCCGCCGAACACGAAGCAATGTGCCAACGGATTCTCGCCATTGGCAAGAAGTGCGGCACGCCGGTCGGCATCCATGTGCAGACGGTCGAGCAATGCCAGCAACGCATCGCCGAAGGCTGGCAGTTCATGGCACTCGGCAGCGAACTGCGGTTCATGGTCGTTGAAGCGCAGAAGATGGTCTCGGGAATGAACCTCACGCAGAGCGGCGATCTGGCGCGGTACTGATCGGCAGATCACGTCCTCGTTTCTTCGCGCGGCGCGACGAATCGAGTACGTCGAGCCTTCCGAACGCATTCTGCCGGTTTTCCCCGTGTCCTCCCGTGTTCCCCGTGGTTGCCTCTGGCTGCACACAGAAGCAACCACGGGGAACACGGGAAGACACGGGGAAGACGAAGTGCTGGTCGATCAAGGGCACCTCGAACCTGACCGGAGTTTGGGTTGCTGCTGGATCGAGTGCAGCCGCGCTGGGAAAACCGTGGTGAGATGTGAGAAGTGCTTGATCGGTTTACTCAGCGGTAGGCACGTACGAGTCGCGCGGGGCGTTGGCCACGCGGTGAAACGAAGCGATCCGTATTCTCAACCCGTATTCTCAACTTGGGGGATGCCATGCTGGCGGTGGATGTGCATGACCTGCGGGTGAAATATGGCAAGCTCGAAGCGGTGAAGGGGATCACGCTCCAGATTCCGCCGGGCGAGGTCTTCGGCTTCATCGGGCCGAACGGGGCGGGGAAGTCCTCGACGATTCGAGTCCTCGCCACGTTGCAACCGGCCTACGAAGGCCGTGCGAAGATTATGGACCTCGACATCAAGACGAAGCCGCACTTGGTCCGTGAGAGGATTGGCTACGTCCCAGATTTCTTCGGTGTGTACGAAGACCTCACCGCGCGCGAGTACCTCCATTTTTTCGCCGCCGCGTATCGGTTGCCCGTGTCGCGGCGGAAGGCGGTCGTCGATGATGTCCTTCAACTGACGGACCTCACGCACAAGATCGACTCGCAGGTTGATTCGCTCTCGCGCGGGATGAAGCAGCGGCTGTCGTTGGCGCGGGTCCTACTCCACGATCCGGCCGTGCTGCTGCTGGACGAACCGGCGTCGGGCCTTGATCCCCGTGCGCGGATCGAGATGCGCGAGCTACTCAAGGCGTTGAAGGAGATGGGGAAGACGATCCTCATTTCGAGTCACATCCTGCACGAGTTGGCGCAACTCTGTACTCGGATCGGCATCATCGAGACGGGCCGGATGGTCGCCGAGGGATCGGTCGCCGAAATCTATCAACGGCTCGGCGTCCTCAAGATCGTCCACGTTCAAGTCGCACAGCAGACCCCCACGTTGATCGCCAGCCTCCGCGCGTTGGCGGGTGTCACGCAAGTCGATGACCAAGTGGACCGGCTCTCGATCCGCATCGAAGAAGGACAGCTTGATGTCGAAGACCTGCACGACTTCATCCACGCCCAAGGTGCCCGCATCCGCATGTTTCAACCCGAAGTGATGGACATGGAAACGGCGTTCATGAAGTTGACTGAAGGGCAGACGGCGTGAATGCTCCCCGCTTCAACATCGGCCTGCCGCTGCTTGCGAAGGAGCTGACTGAGCAATCGGCTCGGCGGCGGACTTACGTGATTCGTGTCGTCTATGCGGTGGCGTTGTATGGGTTCACGTTGTGGACGTTTTGGAACCAGTTGGGGAGTTGGAACAGCAACTCGTTCGCGATTCTTGGTCGCGGGCGTGAGTTGTTTGAAGCGATCGCCGGGTTGCAGTTCGCCGGGCTGTATCTGTTTCTGCCCGCGATGACCTGCGGCGTGCTGACGAGTGAAAAGGAACGCGACACGCTGGCGTTGTTGCTGCTGACGAAGCTTGGGCCGTGGACGATTGTGTTTGAGAAGCTGCTCGGTCGCCTCGTGCCGATGTGGTCGTTCCTGTTGCTCTCGATGCCGCTGCTGGCGGTCGCTTATAGCCTCGGTGGCGTGGAAGTCGTTGAGGTCATCAACCTCGCATGGGCGCTGTTGGTCACAACGGTGCAGGTCGGCGCGTTTTCGATCCTCTGTTCGGCGTGGTGTCGCACGACATCGGCGGCGTTTCTGGCGACGTACTTGTTCGGTGCGGCGGTGATCCTCGGCCCGCCGATTCTCACGCAAGGTGGACAACGCGATGTCTTGGGATTGGTGAGTGGGTTCACTCTGTACTTCGAGGCGCTCGGCATTCTGGTAAATCAGCCTCGGTACGGCGGCGGTCCGCAAGAAGCGGTTTTTCTGTTGTTCGGCCCGTGGCTGGCGATGCACCCCGCTTCACAGTGGCAGCCGTTCCGGATGACCGTTGTGCGAAGCCTGCCGATCATTTGTTTCTCGCTGACGTGCCTGTTCGCGGCGCGAGTCGTGTTGTGGCGGCGGGCCTTTGTGCAGCCGTCGAACTACATCATGAGGCTCTTCAAGTCGCTCGATGCGTTCTTCATGAGGGCGAACCAGAACCGATGGACGAAGGGGATCGTGCTGATTCACGAATCGGTCACGCTGCCCGATTACGAGCCGATTCGCTGGCGCGAGACGAAGAAGCGGTCGCTCGGGACGACGCGGTATCTGATTCGGATGCTGTTGGCGATTGAGGTGCCGGTGGCGTTTGGGATGCTGCTGCCCGATTACTCGCGCGACGATCACGGAGGCGGCATCACTGCGATCGCGTGCTTGTTGTGGGTCATCGCCGCACTCGTGCTAACGGTGCAATCGACGGCCTTGATCGGGCTGGAGCGGTCTCGTCAAACGCTCGACGTGCTGCTCACGACGCAGATGTCGAGCGAGGCGATCGTCCGTGAGAAGTTCGCCGGTATCTGGCGGATGATCCGGATGCTGTGGATCCCCTTCGCGACGGTCTACGTCTTCCGCGCGTGGTGGCAGATCAACGGTCGTTCTCCGGGCGAGATGATGTTCGGTGTCGTCTCGGCCTTACTCGCCGTGGCGATCTACCCGCCGCTGATTGCTTGGATCGGCTTCCATCAAGGAATGCGGCGGCGGTCGCAGACGCAGGCGACACTCGTCACGTTAGGGCTGATTGTCGCGTGGTGCGTGTTGCCGATCCTGGTTTCGGAGTTGTTGACCCCCGCGAGTTGGAGTCCGCAATGGCCACCTGTCGCTCGACGGTGGGGAGGGACCGCGGATTTCATCGTTTCATTGCGCTGGCTCAGCCCCGCCTTTGTAGTGTCGTTCCCGTCGCTGGTGCATCATTCGTATTCGGGGCAGGATGGCGCACTGCACTTTGTGATGCTCGCAGGGCATTTCGTATACGCGGGAGGAGTGCTCTTGTTCCTGCGAGGACGCGGCCTGGCGACCTTTGCCAAGCATGTGAATCGAAACGACGGGCAGATCGTGGATGACGACGACATCGACCGGCTGGCCTCGATCCGCAAGTTGATCGTCGGGAGCGGCATCTATCGCGACGAGAAGCCGGAAGAGTGAACGCTGAGGAGGCGTGACGAATGGGAAGGCGAGGAATTGATCATTGCAAATTGGTCATTGCCAATTGCAAATTGAGCAGAGGGAGACCATTGCGTACCGGGTGGTGTCGGTCTCTCCTTGCTTCCATTTTGCAATTAGCAATTCTCAATTGTCATTTTGCAATCTCTTCCTCCCTTGCCGCTGAGCCGGAGTTCACGCGCGAGCAACTCGACTTCTTCGAGAAGCAGGTCCGCCCGGTTCTCGCCGCGCAGTGTTGGAACTGTCACTCCGAGAAGAAGTCTGAGTCGGGGCTGCGGCTCGATTCGCGCGAGGCCATGCTGAAGGGGGGCGATCGGGGAGAAGTCGTCACGCCGCGCGAAGCTTCGGCGAGTTTGCTCATTCACGCCGTGCGACGTGATGGTGATTATCAGATGCCTCCCAACGGGCGGCTGTCGGCAGAACAGATCGCCGCGCTAACGAAGTGGATCGAACTCGGCTTGCCTTGGCCGCGCGAGGTGGCTGGTTCCGCTCAGGCTCAAGCGTGGCGAACTCATTGGGCCTTTCAGCCGGTGACGACGCCGAGTATCCCCGCGATTGCTGACGACTCGTGGTCGCAGTCGCCGGTTGATCGGTTCGTGTTGGAACGACTGCTCCCTCTGAGCGTGGGACGTGAGTCCCCCGGTTCCGCGCGGGCGAATGCGGCTGGTGCGAGTCGGAAAGAACCGGGGGACTCACGTCCCACGCTCGGTCAGCAGAGTGCGCTGACGTCCGCGCCGCGAGCCGACCGGCGCACGCTAATTCGTCGCGCGACGTTCGATCTCATCGGGCTGCCACCGACTCCGGATGAGGTCGCGGAGTTCGAGGCCGATCCCGCGCCGGATGCGTTCGAGCGACTCGTCGATCGGTTGTTGGCATCGCCCAAGTACGGTGAGCGTTGGGGACGGCACTGGCTCGACGTGGCCCGTTATGCCGACACGAAGGGCTACGTCTTCTTCGAGGAGCGGACGTATCCGTGGGCCTACACCTACCGCGATTACGTGGTCCGCTCGCTGAATGAAGACAAGCCGTACGACCAGTTCGTGGTCGAGCAATTGGCGGCAGATTTGTTGGAGGGAGAGACGCTTGATGAGCGGACAGACCGCTCGAAGAATCCCTCACCTCCGGCCCCTCTCCCGACCACCGAAGCGGCGGTGCCCGAGCCGGGGCGAGGGGAGAGAGAGGAGCAGCTTCCGGCGCTGGGGTTTCTCACGGTTGGCTCGCACTTCATGGGGAACGTTCACGACATCGTGGATGACCGGATTGACGTGGTGACGCGCGGGTTGATGGGACTCACCGTCACCTGTGCTCGCTGTCACGATCACAAGTACGACCCGATCCCGACCGCCGACTATTACTCGCTGTACGGTGTCTTCCGCAGCACGACCGAGCCACTCGTGCTGCCGTTGTTCGCGCCCCCGAGTGACACGCCCGACTATCGCCGCTTCACCGCCGAGCTGTCGCTGAGACAACAGAAGCTCGACGACTTCGTGCAGCAAAAGCACGCTGCGTTGGTCGAAGGAGCACGGACGCGCGTTGGGGAATACTTGCTCGCCGCGAAGGCCGCGAATGAGAAACCGGCGACCGACGACTTCATGCTGATCGCCGATCCCGGCGACCTCAACCCGGCGATGATCGTCCGTTGGCAGGCGTATCTGGGGAAGGTTGAGGGGCGAGGGTTGAGGGTTGAGGAACAGCAGGATTTGTTCGCGCGTCATCCCGTGTGGGGGCTGTGGTTCGCGTTGGCAGCGATGCCTGAAGAGCGATTTAAAGAACCCCTCACCCTAGCCCTCTCCCCGCAGAGCCGGGGCGAGGGGACAGGAAAAGACCAAGCACGACCAAGAGCCAATCCGCTCGTCGTGAAGATTGTGCGTGGTGAGCAACCGCCCGCGTCGTTGAACGAGGTCGCGGCGAGGTACGGCCAGTTGATGAAGTCGGTTCATCTCAAGTGGCAGTCGGCGTTGCGCGAGGCGGTGATTCTCAAGCGGCCTGCGCCGATCAGCTTCGACGACCCAGATGAGGAAGAGCTGCGGATCGAGTTGTACGGCGAGGCGGCTCCCGCCAACGTGCCGCTCATTTTTGGCTGGGGATTTCTGTCGTTGTTGCCCGATCGCGCGTCGCAGGGTGAGTACCAGAAAGTTTTGAAAGAGGTCGAGCAGTGGCTGATTGGCGGTCCCGGATCGCCGCCGCGTGCGATGGTGCTCAACGACGGTGAGACCTTCGATCCGCGCGTCTTCGTGCGCGGCAACCCGCACCGGTTGGGAGACACCGTGCCGCGCCAGTTCTTGTCGGCAATTACACCGCGCGAACGAAAGCCGTTCGTCCACGGAAGCGGTCGGTTGGAGTTGGCTCGTGCGATCGTCGATCCTTCAAACCCACTGACGGCGCGCGTCATGGTCAATCGCGTCTGGCAACACCACTTCGGAGCGGGCCTCGTCCGCACGCCAGGAGACTTCGGCATGAGAAGCGACCCGCCGACGCATCCCGAGTTGCTCGATTGGTTGAGCGGGGAGTTTGCCGGTGATCGTCAGGTACTAGCCCGACGCGCGAGCGAGGGCTTACCTCAGCTGAGCGGGCAGCCCTCGCTGGCGCGTCGGGCTAGTCAAGATTGGTCGCTTAAGCGTCTTCATCGGCTCATGCTGGCGAGCCGCGTTTACCAGCAGTCGAGTCAAGCGCCGCAGAGCAGCGACGCCGATCCCGAGAACCGGTTGTTGAGTCATGCGAATCGGAGCCGTCTCGATTTTGAGGCGACGCGCGACGCGCTGCTGTTCGTCACCGGACAGCTTGATGATCGAGTCGGCGGGCCATCGCGACCGATGTTGGACGGAGGCTTTCATCCGCGACGCACGCTCTACGCGCATCTCGATCGGCTCGATCCACCGAGCCTGCTGAGCGTGTTCGATTTCCCGAGCCTTGCCGCGACGAGTGCCTCGCGCGACACGACGACCGTCTCGCCGCAAGCCCTCTTCCTGATGAACGGCCCGCTGGTGGCGACAGTCTCGCAAGGGATCGTTCAACGCGACGACGTGACTCGCGAGCCGAACACGTCGTCGCGAGTGAAGCATCTGATACGCATCCTGTTCTCACGCGAACCGAACGCGCAGGAAGAGCGACTCGCGACGGAGTTCCTCGGTTCGCAGCCGTCACCCATCGCGTGGCAACAGTTCGCGCAAGCACTGTTGTTGACGAATGAGTTCGTGTTCGTGGATTGAATTGAACAGGGAAGGCGTGTGACCACAGATTGCACTGAGGGGCACAGATAAGTCGAAGAGGGTGCTAAGTCGAAATGGGAGTACGGTAGCTCCTGATCCCACTCTCTCCTTCCGTCTTGGGCGAGGGGCAAGAAGCCAAGATGCTCCCTCGCTCACACTTTGTCTGATCTGGTTATCTGTGCCCCTCGGTGCAATCTGTGGTCACGCCTCTTCCTTCGGCCGTCAACGATCCCCTCCTGTTCTCACACAGGCACCGGCAGTTTCACTGTGGAGCCTGTTGAGGGAACGCCACGTCCCCGCAGAGTTGTCGCGGGTTGTCCATTCCGCGCGGTTTGACTGACCGGAGCGGGTTGTGTGTGAGTGGGCTGTTGCGCGATTGCAGGTTCTGGCGGCAGCAGGATGCGACCAGTAGACTGCGACCCGCTCGGTCTCGGTTTGACCTGCTTCTTTTTCTGAGGACTTCCATGCCGACCACTCTGCCTGTACGAACCGGGTTCCGTGTTGCTGGTTCTGAGGTAACGCCACCCGAGTACGCTCATCCGCCGCTCGTCGAGAGTTGGCTCGCGGTCGAGTTTGTTGAAGGTCGAGACCGGTTTGAAGTTGATGCCACTCATCTGCGCGAACGGCTCGGCCCCGAATGGTCTGGCTCGTGGCAGACTCTCGGCGATGATGCCAAGTCGGACGATCAACAGATCGACAATGTGATGGGCGATCGTGCCGTGCGACTGACGACGCGCGGATTCGCCTTCGGGTGGCTCGGCCATCAGGGCGAACACTATCCGCGCTACGAGACGATTCGAGACGGCTTTGTCGCGGCTCTCGATGCGGTGCGCGATGTGGCGCATCACGCTCACAAAGAGATCGTGCCGCGCCGTTGGTCCGTGCGCTACGTCAATCGCATTCCGCAGGGGACAGTCTGGATGGCACCCGGCGATTGGTCGTTCTTCCGCCTCTGGCAACCGGTCCCGCTGAAGTCACTCGGGATCGGGTGCGAGGGCTACAAGGCCCGCTGGGAAGTGCCGCTCGATGCCGAACGCGGTTCGCTGACGGTCAAGTTTCGGCACGACCTTGAGGCGGGCCAGGCGAGTGGCCACGCGGATGGACTCGGTCAGGTGTGGATGACCTTGCAGGCGAAAGGCCCGACAGATGGCGACGATGCCGGATTATTTGAAGGCTTGGACTACGGTCGCGAAGTGATCGTGCGAGCATTCAATGAGCTGGTCACAGTCGATGCGAAGACGTACTGGGGTGTTGCCCGCCGCACGCGATGAGCGCCAGACGTGGCGGATGCTGCCAGCATCCGAGCCGACGCTGGCAGCGCCTGCCACGACAGTCCTTGTTTTCAGTTTCTAAACGGATCCGTCACAAACAAAAGGACCGCACGTCGTGAAACGTACGGTCCTGAGAGATTGAATTCGGTCCCCGTCTTGCGTCGCTGTTCTGGTCCTTGTTCAGGCGGAATGTCCAGCCACCGCGAGGTGTCTCACTTGCCGCCGCCGAAGACTTTGCTGGTCGTTCCGGACGAGGTTTGCTGAGCGGCCGACTTGCTTTTGCCGAACAGGGCGGAAGTTGTGCCCGAAGACGAGCGGTCGCCCAGGGATTCATTGACCTGAGTACTCGTGGCACCGGCCTTCAGGTTGAACGGTCGTTGTTCACCCGGTCGGAACAGGCGTCGCTTGGATTGAAAGCCAATGTGAGCCAGGAAGTCGTTGATCTTGATGATCCGCACACCATTGGCGCGGGCTTCTTTGCGGAGTTCGGTCAGGTGGTCGGTGATCTTTTGGTTGATCGCCTTGTCCTTCTCGGAAACCAACGTCGTTGGATCGGGGACATCACCCAGCACGAGGAATTTCGTGTGAACGGTAATCTTGCCGCCGGCGGGAAGACGCTCGCCTTCGTCCGTGATTTCGTTGTCGAGGACAGCACCTGAGACCGCCATGAGTTGCTTGAATTGCTCGCGGTCGCTCTTGCCATCGTTGTCGAGATCGACCATGCCGGCCAGTGAGATTTTCTCAACCAAACCGGGACTCCAGATCGGTGTGTAGATCAGGTCATTCGGGACGATGGGTCGGTAGAGATCGTTCTCGACGATCCGGGCTTCAGCCATGTGAGCGCCGAGCAGTCGGGTCACTTCGATCTTGCCCTTCACATCTTCCGCTCCGCGTCCAACTCCCTGGCTTTCTTTCGAGTAGACGCTGAAGGTCATGCGGGTCTTTAAGCCGTCTGCTTCACCGAGGTCGATCCAAGCCAAGTTGCCCGCATTTTCGACACGGCGAATCAGCCCGTCAGCGACTTCAAAGCTGACCCCTTCCAGCGTGTCGATCTTGTCACGCATGAAGTCGATGCGGATTTCGAGCTGGCCGATCAGGTTTTGCAAAGCTTTGCGTTCTTTCTCCCGGCCTTCCTTTTCCTGAGCCAACTCGCCGACGAGTTGATTGTTCTCGGCTTTGAAGCGGTCGATCTCGACCTGCTTGCCGTTCAGCTTCTCGTCGCGTGACGCGACGGTGGTTCGCAGATCGGCTTCCGATTTTTCCTGAGCCGATCGGTGTGTATCGACCTGCTTGTTCAGGCGATCGCGCTGGTCGTTGATGTCCTTTTGCAGAATTGCGACTTGAGCCGCTTTTGAAGCGACATCGGCCACGGCCGCATCGACCGCTTCACGCAACTTCTGCAACGTTTGCTGATAGGTTGTGCCAGACAAGTCCTTGCCGAACCGCTCCATGTCCGCGAAAGCCGCTCCCACGACCGAGGTCGCGTTTTTGGGGTTCGACGGGTCCAGCTTCATCTCAAACTTGTTTCCGGTCTGATTGGTGAGCGCTTGGATTTCGTCGTCCAGCTTCTTGATGCTCACGTTGAGCGTCCCCGCTTTGCCTTCGAGTTCGGTGATCTTGGCCGCGCGGTCGGAGTACTCGCGATGGAACATGTAGGTCGTGATACCCAAGACCACCGTGCTGATGACGAAGACCACGAGTGCGTAGTGAACGGGACCCGGCTTATTGGGGTTGGCGGCCATGACAGATTCCTTCGGACGGAGACGTGACGAGCAACGAGCCTGACGGATGGGATCGCGGGGTCGAGAGGGCTTCAGGAAGAGGCTGGCCCGATGCACTCGGAGCCATTGGCGACCTTCTCTCGGTGAGACGGTGGCCAGTGTAAGACGCGCTCTTGGCGAGTCAAGCACCTCTTTCCCCGTCGGAATATCTTCCGTTGTGAACGGTCACACTCGACGTGATCGTTACAACCAGACGCGACTCCAACGACAACTTCGACACGGTCCTTCGCGCGCAAACTCCTCCGCGTTGGTTGTCGGTTCAAATGGAAGGGCGCGCTGTGACGAACTTTGCCCGCGTTCGATTCAACGGCAACTTCACGTGGCCCATGCCGGTTCGACCGATTGGGAGGGGCAATGCCGAGAGCATGGCCATCGCCTTTTTTAATTTCGGGTGCCACGGTCACGGAGCTTCGACGTGGCTGTGCGAGGAAGTGTAGGCTGTTTCTCATTCTCACGGCCACGTTGAAGCTCCGTGACCGTGGCACCCCATCTCCCAAAATCAAAATGACGTTAGTCCTGCGCCGAGAGACGCGGATATGGTTAGCTCGACGTTCCCGCCGTATCATCCCGACCCTAATCCCTAGGCCCTACTCCCGAAGCCCTCTCTCCCATGCCCGACACCGTTTTCTTGATCGACACGTTCTCGCTGATGTTCCAGGTCTTTCACGGCTTGCCGCCGATGACGAGTCCGGCGGGATTGCCGACGAATGCGGTGTTTGGGTTCAGTCGTGATCTCGTGTCGCTGCTGCAAACTCATCGGCCGACGTGGTTGATCTGCGCGATGGAGTCGGTCGGAGTCGGCAAGCGGGAGGAGCTTTATCCCGCGTACAAGGCCAACCGCAGCCCGATGCCGGAAGACTTGAGACCTCAGATTCCGCTCCTCATTGAGACGGTCGAGGCGTTTGGCATTCCGGTCGTGCATTGTGATGGATGGGAAGCGGACGACGTGATCGCCACGCTCACGAGGCAAGGGGTCGCGCGAGGCCATCAGGTCCGGATCGTCACCAGTGATAAGGATGCGCGGCAGTTGCTTGGCCCGCAGGTGCAGATTCTCAACCTGCGCAAGAACACGTATCTCGACGAAGCCGCGCTGCTGGCCGATTGGGGCGTGAGGCCCGATCAGGTCGTGGACTTCCAAGCGCTGGTTGGCGACGCGGTCGATAACGTGCCGGGAGTGCCGCTCGTCGGGCCGAAGAAAGCGTCGGCGTTGCTCAAAGATTTTGAGACGCTCGAAGGAGTCCTCGCCAACGCGGACAAGGCTCCCGGCGCGAAGCTCAAGGAGAACCTCAAGGTCTTCGCCGATCAGGCGCGACTCAGTCAGACACTGGTTCGTTTGAATCAAGAACTCGAACTGAACTTTGATTGGGAGGCGAGCCGGAATCCTCAACCCGATGTTCCGGCGTTGCAGGCGCTCTTTCGCAGGTTTGGCTTCGGGCGGTTGGTCAACGATGTGAACCAGTTCGCGCCGAAAGGGACAACGTTCAGTGAAGCCGCGCCGTCTGCGAGTGGCACGTCGTCCGTTGCCGCTCCGTCGAGTCTCGCAACAAAATCGAAGTCGCGCCCGGCGGGACGGTCGTTGTTTGGGGATGAGGATGATGAGTTGGATGCGGGTGTTGAGCTTCCTGTCCCCTCGACCCCGTCTTCGGGGGAGAGGGCTAAAGTGAGGGGGCCGAGCGGTGGGCAAGCTCTCGATGAAGCTCCTCCCTTCGATGCGGATCCTCGCGACATGACTTCAGATTCGTCTCGCGTTGGGTTGCCGCTCGACTCCGAAGCTCCCCTCACCCTAGCCCTCTCCCCACAGAGCCGGGGCGAGGGGACAGGAGTTAAGACCGACGTGCCGTCGCCCGACTCATCGTCTTCGGTCACAGCGCAGCCCGTCGTTCCCGCGATCACTCGTCGTTGGGAAGTGATCGACACGCTCGAAGCTCTCGCCGCGTTTGTTGAGCGGCTCGCGCAGCAGCCTCGTTTTTGTCTCGACCTCGAAACGACGGGGCTGGACCCGCGCTCGTCGCGCATCGTTGGATGGGCGTTCTGTTGGGAGCCGGGGTTGGCGTATTACCTGCCGACGCGCGGGCCGCTCGGCAGCACATTGCTCAACGAAGCGGCCGTGATCGCGGCGCTGAAGCCGGTGTTGGAGAACCCGTCGCTGCGGCTGGTCAATCAGAACATCAAGTTCGATCTGATGTTCCTCGAAGCGAACGGCATCTCGGTCCGGCCCGAGTCAATTGATGTCGATCCGATGGTCGGTGACTACTTGCTCGACGCGGGGGCGCGTTCGCACAGTCTCGACACGCTGATTCAAAAGTATCTCGGGACGACCGGCATCCCGATCAGCGATTTGATCGGCAGCGGGAAGAAACAGAAGAACATGGCCGACGTGCCGATCGACTTGATCGCCGAGTACGCGACCGAGGACGCGGACTTCACGCTGCGGCTGGCCGATCTCATCACCGAGCAACTCCGCACGCAGGGCCTGTGGGATTTGTATTGGGACTTGGAACGACCGCTCATCCCGCTGTTGGCCGAGATGGAGCAGACCGGCATTCGAGTCGATGCCGACGAATTGAATCGCCAGTCGGTGGACCTGACTCTGCGGCTGGGCCAACTGATGGGCGAGATTCACGGAGTAGCGGGGCGCGTGTTCAATATTGACTCGCCCAAGCAGCTTCAAGTCGTGCTGTTTGACGAACTGAAGTTGCCGATCAAACGGAAGACCAAGACGGGGGCGAGCACCGATCAAGAGGTTCTCGAAGAGTTGGCTCCGCTCCATCCGCTTCCGGCGAAGATCATCGAGCATCGTCATCTGACGAAGTTGAAGGGGACGTATCTCGACGCACTGCCGCTGCTGGTTCACGCGACGACCGGCCGCATTCACACGTCGTTCAACCAAGTCGTCGCGGCGACCGGGCGACTCAGTTCGAGCGATCCCAACTTGCAAAACATTCCAATCCGTACGCCCGAAGGAGAACGGATCCGCCGCGCGTTCATTCCGGCCGACACGACGTGGAAGCTGCTCTGCGCCGACTACTCGCAGATCGAGTTGCGAGTCCTCGCGCACTTCAGTCAGGACCAAGAGCTGATCGCGGCGTTCGCGCAGGGGGTCGACATTCACACGGCGGTTGCGTCACAAGTCTTCAGTGTCGATCGCGACGCGGTCACCAGCGACCAACGTCGTATGGCGAAGGCGGTCAACTTTGGCGTCATCTACGGGCAGAGTCCATTCGGTCTCGCCGCCGCACTCGGCATTCCGCAGGACGAGGCGGCGACGTTTATCAACGGCTACTTCGCGAAGTATTCGGGCGTGACGCAGTTCATCGACGCGACGCTGACTGAGGTCCAGCGCGCTGGCCGCGCGACGACGATCCTCGGCCGCCGCCGCCCGATCGAAGGGATTCGCGCCGTCCGCACCGGCAACCTCAACATGCCCGAACGGACGGCAGTCAACACGGTGATTCAAGGCTCCGCCGCAGACCTCATCAAGATGGCGATGCTCGCGGTGAGGAAGCGACTGCGCGACGAAAACCATCCCGGCCGGATGCTCCTCCAAATCCACGACGAACTGGTGCTGGAAGCTCCCGAATCCGACATCGCCTCGCTGATCGAACTCGTCGGCCACGAGATGCAGCACGCGATGGAACTGTCGGTCCCGCTCGTTGTTGATGTCTCGGTCGGAGATAACTGGCTGGAGACGCATTCAGTGAAATGATGTCGCCACACCAACCCGCCGCGTGAGCAAGGTCTTCGTTCCTTTCTCTGCTTCTTGCCTCGCCATTCATTCGCGCTCACCTCAATTCTCGCGACACTGATCCGCGAGAATTGAGGTGAGCGCGAATGCAGAGTGTCAGCAGTCTGTGTCGAACTCCACGGTGACAAATCATGCTCATTCGATCGCGCGTGGTGAGAGGTTGTCGGCGAAAGGTGCGAGGGATCGGTGCCTGTTCGTTGGTGGTCTGTTGTGGCTTGCTCGTCGTCGTCGCGATGTTGTGTGATCCCCAACCGGCAGCGAGTGATGAGCCAGTCAACACGATCGCAGCAAGCTGGCCGCAGTGGCGCGGGGCGACACACGATGCGATCTCGGTTGAGGCGGGGTTGGCCGAGTCTTGGCCTGACTCCGGTCCGCCAGTGTTGTGGACCAAGGAGATTGGCAAGGGATATTCGAGCTTCATCGCGGTTGGGGATCGCGTTTGGACACAGACTCAAACGCTGTACGAGCAGGCGGTGGTGTGCCTCGACGCGGCGACCGGTGAGACGATCTGGTCGCAAAAATATGGCTGGCCTTACGACGGCGGCGGCCTTTATCCGGGACCGCGTGCGACACCGACGTGGCATGACGGCCGCATCTACTATGCGGCACCCGAGGGGACGATTGGGTGCCTTGATGCGACGACCGGCCGCGCCGTTTGGGAGTCGAATCCTAAAAGAACATTTCACGGACGCGGGACCGATTTTGGCTGTGCGGCCTCGCCACTGGTCGTCGATGGCAAGGTGATCGTCCCTGTCGGGGGACTCGATGCGAGCGTCGTCGCGCTCGATGCGAAGGATGGGACGCTCGTCTGGAAGTCGGGGACGATGCCCGCCAGCTATGCGTCGCCACTGCCGATCACGCTGAACGGGCGACCGCGTGTTGTGGCCTTCTTGGAGAACTCGCTCGCCCTGATCGACCTCGCGAGCGGACGCCTCTTGTGGGAGGACGAGTTCTCGCACAGCTACGACGAACACTCGGCGGCTCCGCTGTATCGCGAACCGCTGTTGATGACGGCCGGGCCGTTTCGTAGCGGGGCGAAGTGCTATCGGCTCGTGGAAGAAGAGGGTGCGGCGCTGAAGCCGAGCACCGTGTGGGAGACGCCCAAGTTCTCGAACGATGTCGCGTCGAGTGTGCTCGTTGAGGGATTCGTATACGGGTTCGATCTGAAGGACGCACAGTCGCGACTCAACCGGCCGTCGCGCGGTGAGTTTCGGTGCCTGAACTTCGAGACCGGTCAGATTGCGTGGTCCACCGACCGGGTCGGTCACGCGAGTGTCATCGTCGCCGACGGCAAACTGATCCTGTTCAACGACAAGGGCGAAGTGATCCTCGCTCGCGTCAACTCGCAGCAGTACGAAGAGCTGGCACGCGTGACGGTCTTTCAAGATGAACTCAGTTGGTCGGCGGCAGCGTTCTGTCACGGCAGGCTGTTCCTGCGGACACCGACTCGCGCCGCGTGCCTGTATCTCGGTACTGAACCGCTCGCGCCGAAGATTGAGACCACGTTGGTGACGGACATCCCTCACGTCCGCTCGTTCGATCCAACACCGCTGCTCGGCGGAGAGCGCGAGTTCCCGGCGACGGTTCCCGAATGGACCGAGCTGCACGCGTGGTGGCTATGGAGTCTGGCGGGATTGTTGTTGGCGACGATCTGCGCGATGGTGGTCCAGTGTTTGAGCTGGGGTCTGCGCGTTCGTAGGCTGGACCCCTTGGTCCGGCCGAGCGAAATGGGGCAATCCAACGATGGCAATCCGTTGGTGACTCGTCCGGACCAAGGGGGCCGGACTACGGTGCCGCGCTTCGTCTTCTGGGCGGTGGCGATTCTCATCGGAGCCATCGGCAGCCCGTTGCTCAATCAGCGTCCGGGGGCACAGCAGCGCGATGATTATGTCTTTCTGTGGCCGCTCGTGTTGTGGGCCGCTTTGCAACTGACGCTGCTCGCGGTGACGTGGGCCGAGTCCCAGCCTCAACC
The DNA here is from genome assembly GCA_945862235.1 of Schlesneria paludicola DSM 18645. GTDB lineage: Bacteria > Planctomycetota > Planctomycetia > Planctomycetales > Planctomycetaceae > Schlesneria > Schlesneria paludicola_A. Next base: position 56,203 of record CAMAYU010000004.1, on the reverse strand, counting down.
CGCGCGGCGCAGGGCACGCTGGGGATCGAGGCTCGCGGGACTGAGTCTGCTCGCCACGAGCGGCCTCTACTTTCATCTGTGCCGAAGACTCGGGCTGTCGATCGAGTGGGGCTTTCTTGCCGGCTTTCTCCCCGCCTTCCCCGTGGCGGCCCTCTGTGCGCGAGGGCTACTCGCGCGCCATCGGTTCGCGTTGGTGACGGACCTTCTCTGCGCGGCCGTTTCGTTCTCAACTTACTTCTGGTCGTGCGGCCTGTTCCTCAAGTGGTGGCTGCAAGTCGGAAGCTGACGGTGGGATGCCTGCCACCAATGGCAATCTCCCCGCGATGAACGAACGCGGTTTTGACGCAACCGAACATCGTGGTTCGTTTCTATCACAGAAAGATGAGGCCGAGATTGGCCCGGCCAAGTTTCGCGCCGCCCAACCGCATTTCGTGAGCGAGTAGCACGAGCGGCTGGTCGCGAGCTTGGCTTCGGCGCACTTTTGTCGACGGCCTCTTGACGGACGCCCTGCACGAGCCTACTGTACTACCTGTCTAGTACAGGAGTGCGATTCATGTTCTTCCGCATTGACCCCGACAACGGCGTGGCGATTTACGACCAGATTGGGCGGCAGGTGAAATACGCCGTCGCCAAAGAGGCGCTGCGTCCCGGAGACCTCGTGCCGTCTGTGCGCGAGCTGGCGGTGATGCTGGCGGTGAACCCGAACACCGTTGCCAAGGCGTACCGCGATCTCCAAAACGACGGCGTGCTGGAGGCGCTGCGCGGCGAGGGTCTGCGCGTCGCCAAAGCCGCCGCCGAACGCTGCCGCAAGGCCCGGCAAAAGCTCCTCGCCGAACGGATGCAGGGGGTCGTGATGGAGGCCCAACAAAGCGGTCTCACCGAAGAAGAGTTCTTCAAACTGGTGGACGAAGTTTGGGAGGGATCGTTGAAGACGAAGGCGGTTCAGAAACGGAGCATTCCGGAAGGATGATGGAGCACGGCGATCGTAGTGTCGGCTCACCAAGTTCGGTTTTGAGAGTGTGACTTGGAGATCAGTCGAAGCGACAAGACAAGACCCCTCACCCTAGCCCTCTCCCCGCAAGGCCGGGGCGAGGGGACAAGGCTAAGAAACAAGAGGAACCAATCATGACTGCCGTGTTTGAATATCAGATCGTCTCGAAGCGATTCAAAGACCACATGGCCCTCGATGGCGTGTCGATGCGGGGCGAGCGGGGGCAGGTGATCGCGCTGCTCGGTGAGAACGGTGCGGGGAAGACGACCGCGATCAAGATTTTGTTGGGGCTGCTCGCTCCCGACGGCGGGGCTTCGCGCGTGATGGGCCTCGATAGCCAGACGCACGGGGCCGAGATTCGGCGTCGCGTGGGCTACATGCCCGACCGGCCCGCCCTCTACGAATGGATGACCGTGCGCGAGATCGGCTGGTTCGCGGCGGGGTTCTATCCGCTCGGGTTTCAGCAGCGGTACGAAGACCTCGTGCAGCGGTTTGGGTTGGACGACAAGCCGATCAAATCGCTGTCGAAAGGGATGCAGGGAAAGGTGTCGTTGTCGCTGGCGATGGCTCACGAACCGGACCTGCTCGTGCTGGATGAGCCGACGTCGGGCCTCGACCCGCTGGTGCGGCGCGAGTTCCTCGAAAGCATGATCGAGATCGCGTCGGAAGGCCGCACAGTCCTCCTCTCCAGCCATCAGATCGCCGAGGTCGAGCGGGTCGCTGACATCGTCGCCGTGCTGCGTGGCGGTAAGTTGATCCTGTGCGAGCCGCTCGATGTCCTCAAAGACCGCGTGAGCGAAGTGATCGTGACGCTGGCCGACATCGAGACCGCTCCACCAGAAGTCGCTTCGCCCGCGCTGCTGCTCCGCGCACAACGGCATGACCGCGTCTGGCGACTCATGGTGCGAGACCTCAACGATGCGGGCCGACTCGCGCTGAACTCCGATCCGAATCATCTGCATGTCGAAGAGAAGCGACTGTCGCTCGAAGAGATTTTTGTGGCGTGCATGATCACGAAGGCGGATGGGTTTGATCCGACAACGATCGGTTTGACTCCTCGCGTCGATGCGCTGGCGACCGCGAAAAAGTGAAGGAGCGTTAGCTCCGTGAACGGCCATCCGAGCGGGGCGGCGTCAGCCCCCCGGTTCTTGGGCGTCAGCCCGTTTTCTAAGAACCGAGGGGCTAACGCCGCCCCGCTCGGAAGGCATGGAAGAGGGCTGACGCCCAAGACAAGGCGGGCATGTCGCGCGAGTGACGATGCACGCCACCAGAATGCCCCCCATTCGTCAGCAAAGCGAGGTGTCCGATGACCACCGTTCCCGCCACCGGCTCTCAATCGTCGTTCGATGTTCGTCCGTTCGGTCGGATGTTCTGGAAGGAGTACCGCCAGCAGAGAACGCTGTGGGTCGGCGTGTTGGTCTCAGGAATCTGCTTGCAGTTGATCGCGCGCATCGTGATGAGCGTGACTCCGTTTCCGGAGATGCCGCCCTCAGTGGCGATCCTCTTCCTCTACATCATCCCGTTGTACTTGGTCCCCTTCTTCCTGATCGCGTCCACTGCGATGTTGTTTGCTTTGGAGCGGGAAGAGCGGACGAGTGACTGGCTGCTGAATCTCGCTGCGCCGCCGTGGCCGACGCTGCTGGCGAAGTCTGGCTGCGCGATTGCCGGAGCGGTGTCGCTGCTGCTGGTGATGTGGCTGTGGGCGGCGGTGCTGTCGGTCGGCTCGGGGTTTGAATTCAAGAGTTCTATGAACACCGGCGCGTCGTTGGTTTGGGCCGCAGTGGGAATGCTCGGAGTTCTTTCGCTGGTCGGGGCGGGATTTCTGTTGTGGGGCACGCTCGGTTCCTTGACGAGTCGCCGCGTGGTGACCGCCGTGCCCACGGCGCTGGTGTGGTGGATGGCGATCTATCTCGTGCCAATGGTGACGGTGATTTATTTGAGCTGGCTTCGGTACGGAAGGATGCCTCACGTAGAAATCTATCTTCAATCGCTCTTTCCCGGCTTTGTTGCCGTTTGCTTTCTGGGGACCGCAGCTTTGAATATCTGCCTCGGGTTGAGGTGGTGTCGCGGGCAGTACTTTGATGCCTCGTGGCTGGAAGAACTCAACGACCGGTTGACGGCGATGCTGCCTTGGAAGCGAGGACGATCCTCGCGCGTGCCGGTTGCTATTGAGAGTGAGCACTCGGGCTGGCGGACTTGGCAGCGATTGGTTTGGCAAGAACGGCACCGCGAGTCGTTGCATACCGGGCTGCTGGTGATCGTCTGTGCGACGAGTCTCTTGCTGGCGCTGTACAGCCTCGCGGATGGTGATGGAGCAATCACGTTTGCAGTGATTCCGTTGATTGTCGCCCTGCCGCTGGTGATGGGAGTCCTTGGTTTTCGCTTCGATGCGGGAGGCCAACAGTTACGGTTCCTCGCCAATCGCGGCACCTCTCCCACGATGATCTGGCTGGCCAAGCAGGTCGTCTGGTTGCCGAGGGCCTGCTGGATTCCCGCCGTCTGCTGGGCCGTGGCGTGTCTCGCGGAATGGGCCTTCATTCCGTGGAGCGGTTCACGATTTGAGAATCAACACAACACTGATGAGATGAGACACCCACTGGTTGCGATCACGCGATTTCAACGCGAACATTTCTTCGACGTGTTGTGGTTCGTACTGATGAGCTACGCGGTGGGACAAGCCGCCGCGATGTTGTTTCGGCGGATGATCCTCGCCGTGGGGGCGGGCTTGATGGCGACCATTCTGCTCATTTGGTGGCAGGTGCTTGTGGTCAATGTTTCGCTGCCGCGCTGGTGGGCGGTGGGGGGCATCGCCGTTTGGTTTTTGTGTCTCACTGGCTGGTACTCGCGACATTGGCTGCTCGAGCGCCGAGACGGGTCGGTGCTGAAGCGACTCGCGGTGGGGCTGGCTCTGCCACCGCTGCTGTTGTTGTTCGGGGTGGCCCTGTACCGGTGGCTGGAGATTCCGGGACTCGGCCCGTCATCGCCGACGTTGATGGCTCTGCTGTACCCGCGCGAGACCGAACGGCGTGAGTCGATCGTGGGTTCGGACATCTCACACGATCTGAGACCGATTCGAGCGGCGGTCAACGCGGTTACGCAACCCACATCGGCAGAGAGCCTCGCGGTACGAGATCGCCTCGTCAGCGTGAACCGCAGCTATCAGTTGGTCTCGCAAATACGGTCGTCTCCCGAGTTCGCGGCCAAGTTGGCCAAGGACGAAAAACCTGATGAGATTGAACGGGCGGTGAGCGAGCGGTTCTGGTCGGTCAACGAGCGGGCGTTGGCGACGATCGTGGGAGTGCTCTCCGTTGAACTGCCCGCGACGTATCGGACTCAGCGGACCGCGATGCCCTATGAGGATGCGACTCCGAATCCGCAACTGCTGCTCGATGCCATTCAGCTCGGTAAGTGGCAGCGTGGTGCTGAAGAAATGTTGCGTTACCACATGGCCGGTCTTCGGCTGACGCGGTGTTTCGCGAGTCAAGCCGAAGTCTGGAATTGGGTCCGTGGGCGAGAGTTCCAAGCCGAGTATTTGCAATCGCTCGTCGAGTGGTCGGGACGCAGCGATGTGTCGCGGGAGATGCTCCTCTCAGCGATCAGCCAGACGCGCGACGAGTTGTCTCGATACCCATCACTACGCGAGGCGAGCGCGGCCGATTTCATGTTGGGTTTGGGGAGCGAGAAATGGATCCGTCAGGAATTGGACAATCCCGATGACCCGACTTCGTTGCGCTTCGCGAAGAACGTGGCGGTCATGTTGATCCCGCACGAGTTCGCCCGCAGAGTTCGGATGAATGAGCAAGTTCTTTACTGACGCTGGCATCTGTATGGCTCACTGGAAGGAACGATGCGGATTCCGGGCTTCAATGCCTATCAACAGTTTGTCAGCCAGAGGGAACGACTCGCGCGGGGCGGCGAACCGGGAAGTGAGTGGCGTCACGCGGTCTTTCACTCGGAGTATTCCTCCCGCTTTGGTGATGGCCTCACCGACATTGTCATGGTCGTTGAAGTCGTCAACCGCCAGACGCTGCTGGCTCTCGCGATGGTGTTGTGGAAGAAGGAACACAACGGTGAACTGCCGGATTCGCTGGAAGACCTCGCTGCCTACTGCATCATCAACGGCCAGCAGGAACCGGCGCGAGTCCTGCCCATCATGGCGCTGAACGATCCGTGGACGGGGGGGGTGTTCGTGTACTCACGACTGTGGGCCAAGTCGAACATAATCAAAGACGGCTCCAAGCCTTTTGAACCGATCACCATCATTCGCTCTGCCGGATCGACGCTGCCCCGCGACGCCGCCATGTCGGTTCATTCAGGCAAGTCGGCCATACCAGACGAGGCGGACTTTCCGGACATGATCGTGTACACCCCCGATTACTCAATGAGCAGTTCGATCCAGCTTCAGAAACATACGGGGCGATTGAGTCTGATGATTCCGCCAAATGCCGGTCGGTAGGACACGCGAACCGGGCCGCGAACACTGCCACGGACAACGGGATCGCAACCGTCGGCGAATATCCGGGCCTTTCCATCCTGTCCTTATGGAGGGCGATTGTCGCTGTGGTTTCCGCCGAGACCGCAACGTTGATCAGAGGTGGACGGGTTCCTGAGCAAGGTTGTGGGTTCAGAACAACAGTTTGCGTTTAACCCAGCGGGTGGGGCTTTCGATCGTCACCGCGTCGTGCCCGATGGTTTGCGAGCGGAGGTGCGTGTACCATCCCGCCCTCAATGAGGAGCCGGTTTCATGCGTCTGCAAGGTCATGTTCAGAACGGTGTCGTGGTGCCCGACGGTGAGTGGGAACTGGCCGAGAACACGGTCGTCGAGTTGATCCCTGTGCGGGATGACGCAGAAGTCCCGTTGCCAGAACATTGTTCCAAGTTGCTCACGGAAACATTGCGGATCGCCAATTTGCCGTTGGCGAGTGTGGTCGATGGATTCTCCGGTTGCGATCACGACACTCTTTTGTATGGGGTTCCGTGATGGTCTTCGTGGATACCGGGGCTTGGTTCGCGCTGCACGTTCCCTCGGACCCGAACCACCGGCGTGCGGTCGAGTGGCTGCGCAGCAACAGACAATCATTGGTGACGACGGACTACGTCGTCGATGAGACGCTGACATTACTCTGCATGCGTCGCGAATCCCGGCGCGCCATTGAGGTCGGACGGCTGCTGCTCGAAAGCGGGTTGATTCGGAATCACCACGTCTCACAGGACGACTTCCGTCGTGCGTGGGATCTCTTCCAGCGAACTCATGTGTCGGGCTGGTCCTTTACCGATTGCACGAGCAAAATCGTGTTGGACATGCTCGCGATCCGAACGGCATTCGCGTTCGACGATCATTTTCGGCAGTTCGGAACCGTCGAGGTTGTCCCTCAATGAAGATTCCAGCGCGGGCTTCGTCTCAGATCAAAGTAGCCTTCATCGCTCCGCGTGAAGATAGCCGAGTCAGTGGAGAGGTCGATGGAACAATCCGCGTTGAACTTGCGCACGGCTGTCTTCACGCGGAGCGATGAAGGCTACATTGAAAGAAAAAACGAATGCTCGACTCAATGAGTCAAGTTTCGCACTCGATGAAGTCTATTGCAGCCTCACTCGATAGGTGCCGCGATGTCACTCGATCCCCTGACCATGCTGAAGCCGCGTCGCAAAGTGACGGGGATCTCGGCCGTGTTGCTGCCGTTTTTGGAGAGCGGCGCGGTGGATTGGTCCGCGTTTGAAGAGCATGTCGCGCGGACGGCCGGGGCGGGGCTGACTCCGGCGGTGAACATGGACACGGGGTATGTGAATCTCATCGATCACGCGATTCAGAACGAAGTGTTGCGGCGGACTCGGTCTGTGCTGAGTGGCGGTGCGTTCGTCGCGGGGGCGTTTGTTGCGGACAGCGCAGGCGATGCGTTTGCGTTCGAGGCGTATGCCGAGCGGATGGAGGCGATTCAGTCGTTCGGTGGGACGCCCGCGATCTTTCAATCGTTTGGTCTGACGAGGCAGTCCGGCCCCGAGATCGCCCGCAGTTACGAGCGGCTCGGCAGCGTGAGCGACAAGTTCATTGGGTTCGAGCTGACAACGGACCTCGCGCCGTTTGGAGCGGTCTACGACCTCGAAACGTATGCTGGGATGATGGCCGTGCCGCAGTGTGTCGGGGCGAAGCATTCGTCCTTTCATCGCGAACCCGAATGGGAGCGTCTGAAGCTCCGTGATGCGAAGCGGCCCGACTTTGCGGTCTACACCGGGAACGACTTCGCGATCGACATGATCATGTACGGCAGCGATTACTTGTTGGGGCTGAGCAGCTTCGCACCGGACCTGTTCGCCGTGCGAGACACGTATTGGGAGACGGGCGATCCTCGCTTCTACGAGTTGAACGATCAGCTTCAGTACTTGGGCTACTTCGCGTTTCGCAGCCCCTCATCCGCGTACAAGCATTCGTGTGCGCAGTTCCTCAAGCTGCGCGACTGGATCGGTTGCGATCACACTCATCCCCGCGCGGCGACTCGACCGAACAGTGATATCGAAGTGCTGAGGGAGTTGGGACAGAGGATGAAAGTGGTCGATTGATGCCCTCAATAAAAACGTTCCGGTGAGCCGGGTGCCGTCAGGCCCCGGACTCTTCCGAGCGACAAGAGTCCGGGGCCTGACGGCACCCGGCTCACCAAGAAGTGATTGCGATACGTTCGTTAGCCCTCAAGCCCAGCAGGAGAAACCGTGACAACACCGATCGAAATCGACTGCTCCGCCGTGAAGGGGAAGCTCGACAGTGGCTCTGCATTTTTGTTTCTCGACGTGCGCGAGCCGGATGAGTACGCGACGGCGTGCATCGAAGGAACGATGTTGCTGCCGATGAGCCAGCTTGCCGCGCGGGTTTCCGAATTGGAATCTCACAAGAGCGGCGAGATCGTCGTTCACTGTCATCACGGCGGGAGAAGCATGCGCGTGGTGAATTGGCTCCGCCAGCAAGGCTTCGACCACGCGATTAACATGGCGGGCGGGATCGACCAGTGGTCACAAGTGATCGACGCGAGCGTGCCGAGGTATTGAAGGCGAACTTGTTCGACGGGAAGTCTGTAGGACGGGGACTCTTGCTCGTCCGCGACTCAGCGCTAAAACCGGACGGACGGGGGCGTCCATCCTACGAGTCGAGGGCGAAGTGGCTGTGCATTTTCAACTTCCGAGAGTTGGGATTTCTTGAGCCGCAGAGCGGCGTCCGAGTAAAGCTTGGGGCGGACACTTCGTCCGCCCCAGGACAGGAGATCACCGCACCCAGTCCCGGAGGGGCGTCCCCTTTCGAGCCTGTCTCCGGGCGGTCTCGACACGCTCGGATCGGATTGAGGCCGCCCCTCCGGGGCTCAACACCTTGGTGACACCAACTCTCGGACGTAATCAATGCACAGCCTCTTACTGGCCACGGGAAAACGAAGAACCCCGGTCCAAGAGGATCGGGGTTCTGGTGTTGTCTGTAGAGATGACGGCGTGAGACGCGACGCTCAATTCTTTTCGATCGGCGGACCCATCGGATCTTTACGTTCGGTGATCACCGGGCAGTTGAGGGCCATTTCGGCGTTGAGGGCGGTGTAGTCGGCCCATTCGGCGGGGAGATTGTCTTGATGGAAGATTGCGGCGGGCGGGCATTCGGGGACGCACGCTTCGCAGTCGATGCACTCTTCGGGATGGATGAAGAGCATGGCTTCCCCTTCGTAGAAGCATTCGACCGGACAGACCGTCACGCAGTCGGTGTACTTGCAGTTGAAGCAGGGTTCAGCAACGACGTGCGTCATTTTGGGGCTTTCGTGTCAGGGTTTTGAGAAGGATTCGACAAGTTTGTACTGATCGTCGGAGTGTTGATCGTCAGGATTGTGCCGGTCAACCGCTTGAGGCTGCTGTCGGCAGTCTTATCGGAAATCCCAACGGCGCGACTGAAATGGATTGCGTTGAGATCATTCACGGAACCGGTAAAACCGACGAAATCTTAGGTCCACTCCGAAAGAGCGTCAAGAAATGGTGTGAGAGATTCTCGACCGCAGGAATACATCTCAGTCTGTGTGGCGAAGCGGTCGAGTCCAGTGTGACGGGAGTCGAGACATCTTGTCCCGCGAACGGGCCGTGAATAGAGTGGCAGCGGTGTCGGCGTGAGAAACGTCCCGACTCATCGTGAGTGAACTTGCAGCGTATGAACAGGTGTGATCGTGGCTCTGACCGACATTGACCGCAATCTGTTGGCGAACTGCCTCGACCGGCAACCCGGGGCGTGGAAGGAGTTCGTGGATCGTTTCGCGGGAGTGTTCGTTCACGTCATTCAGCACACCGCTCACGCCCGCAGCGTTCAACTGTCTAGGCATGACACGGACGACTTGTCGGCCGACATTTTTCTCACCCTGGTCGATAACGATTTCGACGTGTTGCGGCGGTTCCGGGGCGAGAGTTCTTTGGCGACCTATCTGACGGTCATTGCTCGCCGGATTGTAGTCCACGAAGTGACTCGGCGGCGCATGGCTGAAGCGATGGGGCATGTGAAGACTCACGGCGCGGCTTTGGAGCATGTCAACGCGAACGAGTTCGATGCCTCGGCTCGAATTGAGAATCGCGAACTGGTGCAGCGAATGCTCGATGGACTCGTCGAGACCGAGGCGATGGTCGTGAAGCTGTTTCACTTGGAGGGGCGTTCTTACCGCGAGATCAGCGCGGGGTTGGGAGTTCCCGAGAACTCGATCGGCCCAACTCTGAGTCGTGCGCGTGAGAAGCTGCGTCAAAATTCGCTCGCCCGCGACGATGCGCGGGTTGATGTGGCGACGTGAGGCGAGTCCAAAGAGTTGCCAGCCTGCCACCAACTCGAAGTGTGAACGACGGCAAAGTCTATCGGCGCCCATGTTCGCGCTTGAGGTGACTGTAGGTGAGACAACTCTTGCCGGTCGCCTTACTCCGTGAAACCCATCAGGCGGCGCAGTCCCTCCCACGGTTGGATGTAGGTGAGGAACGGCAATCCATCCACGGTCGCTTCGCGCAGCCGCGTGATGCCATCGACGGCGGGGCCATCTGTGACGAGGCGTTCGAGTGACTGAAGCTGTTGGTTGGCCGTCCAATCTCGTGCCGCGTGCGTGTGGTTTGTGAGTGACAGCACGGCGGCGGCGAGAGCTTGCCCTCCCCAGTTACTGACTCCCGCCACGATCGTCCAATCGGTGGGAATGCGGCACGGGACGCGCGCGGCGTGAGGGCCGTTCAGTCGGTGATGCAGTTCCCGCCACGGGATGCTTCCCATGCCGATCTCATTCCCGCCGTCACCAATCCCGATCGTGCGAATGTCGTCGCGAGAAGCCGCCAGTTCAAACAACCGATGCAGCGGTGCCGTGTGTGTGTCGATGCACTCGCCGCGCATGTTGTGGCAATGATCTTGGTCGCTGGGTGGAACGAGGCGATCGAAGTCGTGTTGCGAGGACCGATCGGAAGCGATTGCTTCGAGAAGCTGCGTTTGAACGGAGTCGCTCGTGTGTGACGGGCCAACTCGTTCGAGTGAGATCAGATGCGTCAGTGACGGCTGGTGTGAGGTTGTGGCCAGCAGACGCGCGAGCCAAGGTTCCTGTTCCTCGCGACGAGACGGGATCGTGCAAATTTCCTTGGACGTGAGTCCCATTTCTTGTGCGGCGACTTCGACGGCGGTACGGCAGGGTTCGTCGGTCGCGATCTGGATTGAAAGGCCAAGTTGCTTGAGGGCTGCGGCGAGGATCGCGGTTCCCGGTGGGCCATCTGTTTCAGCGGCAGGAGGTGAGGCACCGGGGATGAAGAAGCCGGTCACGAGGAGGACTCGCCGACCATGCTCTGTGAGATGTCGCGCGGCAGCAGCGAGATGTCCCGGACAGAGCGGACCGCGAGTGGCCTCCGATGCGATCAGGCCGCGCTGCGCGGGATCGCGGCGGATGAGCCGTTCCATTTCGGCGAGCCGGGAGTCGATGGTCACGAAGCTCTTTCGTGCGCGAGAGGTTTGAGGCGTGGTAAGTCGCGTGTGGTTTCGCCGATGAGTTCGCCCGTTGTAATCCGACTGCCCACTCGAAACAAAGTCAGTCTCGCGTATCGTCATGGGGGTGGCGGTTTGGGGATCAAAGGCTGCGCGGTGTTCATCAAGGAGGCCTGAATCGTGTACTCGAAATCAGGGTTAATGTGAGGTGATTCCTGCCGTTGTGTTGCGGGTTTCATTCCTGCTTCTGAGAAATTCCAGAACGACTCAGTTCATGTGGTTGTCAGTCCGAATGGATGTTGCCAGAATCCGCCGAGACACAAGGCTGGCGAATGGGGCAAACGCACATTGTTTGTGCATTCCATCGCACTTCCTGCCACGCGGAAGCGAGTCGAAATGGACGAGAAGAAACCTTCCACCGCTGATATCCTCGCCAAGATCCGAGCACAAAAAGCGGCAGCAGCAGCGGCGTCGAGTGACAGTGCAGTCGCTGAAGCTGTTGCTGTAACACCCGCTCCTGAGGCTGTCTCTTCTGTGGCAGCGGCTGCTCAAGCTGCGGTGTCTCCGGTCGCTGCGGCTCCTGTAGCCAAGCCTGGTTCCACGAAGGACATCATGGCGGCGATTCGCGCGAAGGGGGCTAGTGCTGCGGCATCGCCTGCGGTTGCAGCGGGTGAGTCTGCTCCTGTTGCGACGGTGAAGCCTGTTGCTGCTGCTGCGGGCCCGCGTCCGTCAGTTCAGGACATGCTGAAGGCGGTGCGTGAAGGGAAGGCTGGTGCGATGGCGGCGGCTCCGGCACCGGCGGTCGCATCTGGGAAGGCTCCTGTTGTTGCTCCGCCCATGCCTTCGAAGCCCGTGGTGGCCTCAAGGAAAGTTGAGCAGCCTCGTCGCGGCTTCTTGATGGCGGCGATTGTGGTTGCCTGTGCTCCGTTCTCGTCGGCCTTCAATTTGGCTTGGACGAGCATCACTGCGGTCACGGGAATCGCGACGCTCGGTACGGCCCGGTTTATGTTTCCCAATGTTCTTGTTGAACCTCCGTCCAAATTCAAAGTGGGGCCGGCTTCGGACTACCCGCTCAACTCGGTGTCCAACAAGTGGAAAGATCAATACGGCGTCTGGATTGTTCACACCGATCAGTATGAAGGTCGTAATTTGATTGTCGCGCTAGCTTCTGTGTGTACGCATCTTGGTTGTACCCCGAGTTGGCTGGATGGCGAGCAGAAATTCAAGTGCCCTTGCCACGGTTCGGGTTTTTATATGACGGGTGTGAACTTTGAGGGTCCCGCGCCGCGGCCGCTTGAGCGGGTCGGCTTGCGAGTCGCTGAGGGGATGCTGGAGGTTGATAAGAGTGTGAAGTTTCAGGAAGAGATGGGTCAGTGGGTTGATGCGGCGTCGTTCATCGAATTGGCGTGACGTTGGGTTAAGTTGTCGCAAAGCAGCTGTTTTTCGTTTGCCTGTGGCTTGAGTTGGCGGCGAGGTCGGGTAGGTGGTGGTGGCTTCCCCGCATGTTTGAGGGTTCATTGATGTCTGTTGGCGACTACATTCGCGGCTCGCAGATTTGGAAGTCGATCTTCCGTCACCCAGCCCCCGTCGATCGGCGTAACCGCATCGTCGTGATGCTGACGAACTTCTTCCTGCATCTGCATCCGGTCTCGATTAAGCAGCAGGGGATTGCGCTCTCGTACACATGGTGCATGGGTGGAATTACGTTCTTCCTGTTTCTCGTCGAGACGATCACCGGTGTGCTGTTGATGTTTTACTACCGGCCGACGCTGGAGTTTGCTTTCAACGACATCTTGGCCCTGCGTGACGTGACGACGCTCGGAATTATGCGTGAGATTCACCGTTGGTCGGCGCACGCGATGGTCATCACGGTTTGGCTGCACATGTACCGCGTGTTTCTGACTGGTAGCTACAAGCCGCCGCGTGAGTTCAACTGGGTGATCGGCGTGCTGCTGCTGGTGTTGACGCTGCTGCTCTCGTTTACCGGCTACCTGCTGCCTTGGGATCAGTTGGCGATTTGGGCGATCACCGTCGGTTCTAATATGGCTCGTGCGACGCCGGTGCTGGGTTATGAAGGCCCCGGTGCTCAGCTGCTCAATATCGGCGGGTTCGATCTGATCACCAACGGCAGCGACGCTCGCTTCCTGTTGTTGGGGAGTCGCTTCGTGAGTGAGGCGACTTTGAATCGGTTTTATATCCTGCATTGCGTGGCCATTCCGTTGGTGGTTTCGCTGTTGATCGCGATACATTTTTGGCGAGTCCGCAAAGACGGCGGAATTAGCCAGCCACTCTAGTGGTGTCGCGAGGATTCGCTCTGTGCGGAGCGGGCGGTTGTCTTGGAAACGCGTGTTGGAAATCTGCGGCTACTGACTTATGCAAACGAATCTGCTTCACAACCCTGATCTGACAGCGTCCGTAATCTTCGGGCTGGGTTGGGTCTATTTGCTGCTGTTCGTGATGAACTCGTGGTGGGTTCGTCGCAGCATGGCGATGGATGGTGATTTCCGCTTGAGGCTTGGTGGGCTGCTCGGCAAGGGGATTGATATCCCGGTGGCGGCGTTTTGGGCGGTCTACGCCGCCATGCTGTTTGTCGTTGCTGTCACTCATCTGACTCGTCTCAATAGTCCGCAGGTGTTCCTGCTGAAAATGCCCGAGATTCTGAAGGCTCCCATCAACGCGGGCTCGAATCCCGTCGCGTTCTTCGTGGGATCGACGACGATTTATGTTGCGATGATCGTGTTCCGCAAGAAGTGGACGACCGACACTGCGGGTTGGATTCTGCTTAATCTGTCGATGCTGTTTATGACGCTCAGCGTGACCGACTACGACTTCCGGCAGATCGTGGGCAAGCCCGACAACGTCCCGATCGTGGCGATGCTCTACATTGTCGGCTTCTTCACTTGGCTCTACTTCAAGAAGTCGGTTGATAACGACCAGCGTAAGGCGGAAGGCCGACCGCTCTTCGAGCAAGAAAACAACGAGAAGGTGCTGACATGGCCAGACCTCGTGTACACCGAGTTGATCTGCATGGTTGTCGTGACGGCGATCTTGGTGGCGTGGGGCATCGTGTTACAGGCTCCCTTGGAGGAACCGGCATCAGCGGCGAAGACGCCCAATCCGTCGAAGGCTCCGTGGTACTTCCTCGGTCTCCAAGAGATGCTCGTTTACTTCGATCCGTGGATGGCGGGCGTGGTGCTGCCGAGTGTGATCCTGGTCGGTTTGATGGCGATCCCGTACATCGACTTCAATAAGCTGGGCAATGGTTACTACACGTTCAATGAACGCAAATTTGCGGTCTCGACGTTCCTGTTCGGCTTCCTGCCGCTATGGGTTGCGATGATCGTATTGGGGACATTCCTGCGAGGTCCTAACTGGAACTTCTTCAGCCCGTATGAGTACTGGGATGTTCATAAGCTGGAGTTCTTGAACAACGTCAATTTGTCCGAGTGGTTCTGGCTGTCGGTGTGTGGTCAGCAGTTGCCAGTCGCTCCAGCGGGGTCCAGCCTGAACTATCAAATCTCCATGATCCTGCTGCGTGAGTGGCTGGGATTGGTGGCGGTCGCGGCTTATTTGTTTGCGTTACCGCCGCTGATGGCGGCGACCGTGTTCCGGAAGTTCTTCACCAAGATGGGCTTTCTCCGGTATATGGTTCTCGCCAATTTGATGCTGTTCATGATGTCGCTGCCGATCAAAATGGTTTTGAGGTGGGCGATCAATCTAAAGTACATCGTGGCGATTCCAGAGTGGTTCTTTAATATCTGACGCGATGACGATTGCAGTCCTCGGGCAGCAGTCGAAATTGATTCAGTGAAGTTGTCCGGCCGACAGTGGGCCGGGTTTGCCTTTCCGCAGAACTGACCCGAAGGATGGTTCGGTACCATGCCGGCGACTGACGACTATCTCCGTAGCCCCAAGCTGATGCACCGCGTCTTTTGTGCCAGCGCGCTCCTGTTGTTGTTCACCACGGCGTGGATGATGTACGCCGATAACAACGACGAATGGCGCACGTACCAGCGCCAGGCGTTCAAGTATCAGGGCGAGCGGATCCGGTCGCGCGAAGCGGCTGAGAAGGCTGCGCCAGAACATAAGCAGAATGTTGCTGAGCTAGAGGCGAAGATCAAAGCTGCGGAAGCTGAATTGGCGAAGCGGCATGATGAGGTCAAGTCGCTCACGCTGGCGGCCAAATCCGCCAGCGATAAGTCTGCTAATCACTTGCGCGATCTGAAGGTCCAGCGAGCCAGGCGAGACGTGGCGCGTGCAAACTACAACCTTGCCATTCGCGATAATTTGCAAGGTGACGCTCTCAAGCGACGCACCGATGAATATGAGGTCGTTGAAGCCGCAGTCAGCAAGATGGAGTCAGACAACGCTGAGAATAAGCTCAAGCTAGACGACGCGAAGGCCAGTCTCAGTGCCGTCACTGGGGAGCGTGACAAGGCTCAAAAGGGATTGAAAGGTGAGCAGACCAAGATTGTCCTGCTTCACGCGGCTCTGAATAAGATCGATCCGGACACTTGGCTGTCAAAAACCAAACGTAACCTCATGCTGTTGCCGGTTATTGACGGTTTCAATTCGCCTGAGCGGATTACTCAGGACTGGTTGCCCCGCTTGGAATTCCCGCTGGGTGGCATGGGCGTGGTGTCCCGGTTCGACCGCTGCCGTACCTGCCACTCGATGATCGATTCGGTCGATGACACGGTCAAGACTTCGGTTGCCGGAGCCTTCCCTCACGGTCTCTCCAAAGATGGCAAGCAGACGGCCGAAGGAAAGTTCCCGCATCCGTTTGCGTCTCATCCACGGCTCGATGTCTATCTCGGTGCGACCAGTCCGCATCCGTTGCCCAAGTTCGGCTGCACCGTCTGCCACGAAGGACAGGGAGCGGGGACCTCGTTCCAGAATGCCTCACACACGCCGAACGATCCGGCTCAGATGCACGAATGGGCTGACGAACACAAGTGGTTCGACAATCACTTCTGGGAACGTCCGATGAACCCGAAGCGGTTCGAGGAATCGTCCTGCATCAAGTGCCATGTGAACGTGACTGAACTGGCGGTGAATCCGAAGTTCGGTCCTACCGCTCCGAAAGTCGCGCGCGGTCATCGGTTGGTCGAAACCTACGGTTGCTTCGGTTGCCACGAAATTCAGGGTTTTGAAGCGACCAAGATTATCGGTCCCGATCTGCGTCTCGAACCGAACACTCCTGAAGAGGCGGTCGCCATCGCTGCCGACCCCAATCAGGTGGCTGGCAAGATGCGAAAAGTCGGTCCGTCGTTGCGGCATCTCGCTCTGAAGGTTGATGCTGGCTTCGTGGCTTCGTGGACGGAAGAACCGAAACGGTTCCGTCCGACGACGCGGATGCCCCAGTTCTTCAAACTCGACAACCAGTCGGATGTTCACGGCCAGAAGTTCAACCCGGTGGAAATCGCGGCGATCACGCATTATCTGCTCGCCAAGTCGACCGAGTTCCAGCAGAACACTGCTAACGATGACCAGCTCGCCTACAAGCCTCTGGCAAGATTGCTGCCGGATTCGATTCCGAGTGCCGAGCGAGGCAAAGAATTCTTCGCGACCAAAGGTTGTGTTAACTGCCACACACACGATGCGGTTAAAGGTCTGGACATGACTTTTGGCCCCGAGCTTTCCAATGTTCATGAGAAGCTCAAGGCGGGCGACTTTGGCTTCGATTGGCTCTACACGTGGGTGCGTGAACCGAGCCGTTATCACCCACGTACACGGATGCCCGCGCAGCCGCTCGAAGTCGAGAAAGTTGACGGTGTTGAAACCGATCCCGCTGCGGACATCGCTGCCTTCTTGTTGAAACTCAAGCCGGAGGAAAAGCCGGCAGATTACAGGCCAATGCCCGCGACACCGTTTGAAGTTCCCGCAGTGGACGATGCCCTGCTCGATGAACTCGTGTCTCACTTCCTTGGGAAGGTACTCACGAAATCGCAGATTGAGGGCTTCATCAAAGGGTCAGATGATAAGAACAAGGGGGAATACCCAGTTCTTGCGGATCGTATAAAGGGCGACGAGATCGAGTTACTCGCGAAGGGCCAGGCTGAGCTGGACGATACCGAGTGGAAGAATCGGAAGCTCACATACCTCGGCCGCAAAACGATCACGCGTTACGGCTGCTATGGCTGCCACGACATCCCGAACTTTGAGCAAGCCCGGCCGATCGGAACCGCCTTGCAAGACTGGGGCAAGAAGGATCGGTCGCGTTTGGCGTTCGAGCACATTCACGAATACCTGCACCACCACGGTGAGCCGGATCTCGGCGTGAAGGTTGAGTCGCTGACGGGGAATGCGGCATCGGTAACTGGTGTTCGAGTCACCAAGGGCGGTGATTCTAATAAAAGTGGCCTAAAGACCGGCGATGTCATCGTAAGTTTGGACAAAACTCCAGTATTGGATATTGAGCAGTATGAAGCCGCGCTTGCGCGGACTGTGGTCGGCAGTCATGTGGCTGTGGGCGTGATCCGGGATGGACACGAACAGACGTTCACATTGACCGCTGATGCGTCTTTACTCGATCGTGTCGAAGTGGGAATTGGCCGTGCGAAGCGCGATGAGTTCAAGACCGAAGCGTCGCGTGTTCGAGAGAACTCGGCTGCGTTCTATGTCGAAAGTTTGCTGCATCACGGGCGGCCCGGATTCCTGTGGCAAAAACTACGCCAGCCGCGTAGCTACGACTTCAAGATGATCGAGACCAAGCCTTACGACGACCGGCTACGGATGCCCAAGTTCCCATTTTCGGAAGAGGACATCGATGACATCGCAACGTTTGTTCTCGGGTTGGTCGCGGAACCACCAGCAGCGGAATACCTGTACAACCCATCGGGTTCGGCTGGGGCTCGGATTCGCGGTGAGAAACTGATCGAGCAGTTCAACTGTTCCGGTTGTCACATGTTGGTACTCCCCAAAATTCGCTACGCGGCGGATTTGGACGGGATCACTGCGTCGGATACGTCCATTGAGTATCCGGAGGCGGTCGCGTTGCTTAAGAAGCTGCGGCCGATGCGTGACGGTACGACTGGCGAAATGAAGTCGGTCAAGGTGGGCGACTCGATGAAGTCACTGCCGATCGTTCAGTTCCACGGCCTGGTGGCAGGTGAGCCGGAAGTCGATCTGCCGTTGGATGAGCAAGAGTACGTGGTCGAGCTTTGGGAAACATTGCGGGTTGCCGGGAAAGAACTTTTCCCGACTTACAAGTTCATTTTCCCAGCTACCAGCTTGGACAAGATCGAAGCGGCACGGGGTGGCAAGTACGCCGAGTGGCTTGTGGAGCGGCTCGTGAACAACAAGAAGGCCAAGGAAAAATCACTGGCTTGGCAAATGTCGCCTCCACCGCTCTACAAAGAGGGAACCAAGGTTCAGACACCGTGGTTGTTCAACTTCCTCAAGAATCCTGGCAAGCTGCGGCACACCACCGTGCTGCGAATGCCACGGTTCAATCTGAGTGACGAAGAAGCGCAGGCGTTGGCCAACTACTTCGCCGCCGTCGATGGAACGCCCTTCCCGTATCAGCTGATCGAGGAACGGGAGCCAGCCTATTTGAACGAAGTGGGCGACGAGTTTGACAAGGCGTACCCAGATAAGAAGGGCCAATACTTGCATGATTCGTGGCAGATGTTGAATGGTGACCTCTGCATCAAGTGCCACTCGGTTGGTGGTCGGCAGGTGGTGATTAGTGATCCCGCCAAGGATATTCGCGGGCCGGACCTCGATCTTTCCGCTGAACGACTCAAGCCTGATTGGTTGCAGTTGTGGTTGTTCAACCCTAAGTGGGTGACGCCGTACACGTCGATGCCGTCTCCGCTGCCGAAGCAGAAGGCCGGCGAGACGCCCCGTTATCCACAATTGTTCGGGGCGGATGGCTTGAAACAGACGGTTTCGTTGCGAGACGCGCTGGTGAATTATCACACACAGTTGGAACGCGAAGGCAAGACGGCCGAGGCACCGAAGCCAGCGGCAGCCACTGCGGGAGGTGGACAGTGATGCGAAGCCAGATGACTCGTTTGGTGCAGAAGAGCGTGGGAGTTTTTGCCTGCGCGTTTGTGTCCTTGACGTTGAGCGTGGGTTGCAGCGCACCGTTGTCGAGCGGCGCGAACTCACAGACGACTGTGAAGTATCGCGCGGCATCGAAGGACGCGGTTGCTGCTGCGACAGACACGAGTGTTGCTGCAGCCACCGGTGATGTTGCTGTGTCGGAAGGGGGAGTTGGGACTCTCAAGGGTCGAGTCGAGTTCGTCGGAGATTTCGCTCCGCTCGCGCCGCTGTTCGTCAAGGGTGGGGCCGCGAAGGACCCGAGCGTCTGCGGGGCTGAGGCCATTCCGAACGAGTCGATTCTCGTGAAGGACGGGGGCTTGTCGAATGTCTTCATTTACCTCGACAAGATTCCCAAAGGGGCCGTGGTTCCGCCTGCGGGTGATCCCGTTTTGTTTGATCAGAAGGTTTGCATCTTCACGCCGCATGCGATGGTGATGCGGGTCAGGCAGGCCGTGAAGGTTCTCAATGCGGATGGTGCCGCCCACAATACGCACACTTATCCAAAAAAGAATTCGGCGTTCAATAGCGTCGTTCAGCCCAATGATCGAGGCGGTGTTGATTTGGTGTACGGTCAGGCTGAGAAGGAGCCGTTTCAGGTCGGCTGCGACATTCATTCGTGGATGACCGCCTATCACCTGCCGCTTGATCATCCATTCGCGGCTGTCTCCGCTGCCGATGGGACGTTTGAGATCAAGGACTTGCCAGCCGGAAAGCACGAGTTCAAGGTCTGGCACGAAGCGGGCAAGATGGTTGAGAAGGCTCTCGTGGTGGAGATCAAGCCGGGCGACAACAACGAAGTCTCGATCAAGGTGCCAGCCAGCAAGCTGGGCAAGTAAAGTTTCTCGATGGAGGACGCGGACGAACCGGGTCGCCATCGCAACGAATCGCAGAGACGGTGTTCATGATGTTTCGGCACAGTTCAAATCATCGCAGCGTAACGACCGCCCCTTGGCAGCTTGTCTGTGGGTTGGCGTTGGGTATCGCGA
Organism: Schlesneria paludicola DSM 18645; assembly: GCA_945862235.1. GTDB lineage: Bacteria > Planctomycetota > Planctomycetia > Planctomycetales > Planctomycetaceae > Schlesneria > Schlesneria paludicola_A. The sequence continues at coordinate 36,234 of CAMAYU010000004.1, read as the reverse complement.
GTGGTCTGGCGGGTTGTGGTACCGGCCCGAAGGCTGAGTTCTCCTACCGCGAGGCGACTCAAAAATTGATCCCCGTCGCCCGGAAGGCAATCAAGGATACGCTCGAAGACGGCTTCGGCACGCCTCACAACCTCGTGGCGTGGGAACGCTTTCCCGTCGCTTATGGCGGGGCCAAGGCGAGCGTGGTTGCTGCGGCTGAGGGAGTTCAACCTGCATCCAAGACGATCTCTGTGTCCGTCGAAGGGGATGTGTCCAAGTTGGCTTCTGGTGCATCGGTGTTGTGGCTCACGGGGACTCGTGCCGGTGAAAAAGCGGCTGCCGACACAGTGGACACCTACGACACGAAGACCAAGACGCTTACGTGGTCTGGCTCGGCTGAGCCTGCTCCCGGTGTGGGGGACGTGTTGATCGTGGGTTTTGGTCATGCACTCCAAAAGGGCCGCGCGGTCTACATGAAGAACTGCATGCACTGTCATGGTGTGAGTGGTGATGGCAACGGTTCGACGGCTCAGTTCCTCAACCCACGTCCGCGCGACTATCGGCTCGGCGTCTTCAAATTCACCTCAACTCTCTCTGCGGAGAAAGTGAGTCGTGACGACTTGCATCGTGTTGTGAAGTACGGCATTCCGGGGACGTACATGCCGTCGTTCCTATTGCTCGGTGAAGAGGAAACGAAGTCAGTCGTCGAGTACGTGCGTTGGTTGGCGATGCGGGGCGAGTTTGAAAAGCGAACGGATGACGATTTGGGCGACTTCACGGAAGATTCGATCGTAGACACGGTCAAAAAGTCCAAGACGGCTTTCGACGCAGCCAAGGTGGCATACGACGCCACATTGAAGGCGGGTGACAAGGATGCCGTGAAGCCCGATGCGCCGATCAAGCTGACTGACGCACGCAAGATTGCCACGGAAGCGTTCGCCAAGTTTCAGGCGAGTGACCTCGACCAAGCGGTGGAGGATACGGCATCGTTTCTGGCCGAGGCTTGGACCAGAGCTGATGACGAAGCAAGCCGGATCGCGCCGACGGTTCCGCGTGTTGCCGATGATGCGGCGTCCCGCGAGCGAGGTCGTCTGCTCTACATGTCCGACAAAACGAAGTGCTACACCTGCCACGGTTTGCTGGGCAAGGGTAATGGCGCGGCGACGGAAGACTTCTGGAAGAAGCCCGGAACGGAAGAGCTGTATCCACGACGCGGCCTGCACGATGCGTGGGGCAACCCGCTCCAGCCTCGTAATCTGACACTCGGTCAGTACCGTGGCGGGCGGCGTCCGGTCGATGTGTTTCGCAGATTGTATGCCGGTATCAAGGGGACTCCGATGCCGGGCTTCGGTAAGACGGCACTCAAAGATGAAGAGATCTGGGACATCGTCAATTTTGTGATGAGTCTCCAGTACCAGTCGCCTCAACCTGCGAAGACGAATGCGGGCGGGCATGTGGTGGCGACGGATATGCCGGAAGCCAAGTGATGTTGGCTGAGGTGTGTTGGTGTTAGCGAGAAGTCGGCGTGCGATGCGGTTGGTGTTGGGTTTTCAGTGAAGGCGAATGCCGTGGGTAAGCTTTGGTCCCTGTTCTTCGTGTTTTCGGCCGTGATCGCGGTGGCCCTGTGCTGGTTCGCGCCCGATTGGAACTGGTGGTTCCCCGGCGATGGCAAGGCTCACTCGACGCTCGGCGGGAAGATTGATGACCTGTTTCACCTGATCCTGATCATCGTGGCGGTCACATTCATCGGGACTCAAGCGGCGCTGGGCTATGTGCTGTGGCGCGGAGCGACGATTAAGCCCGAAGAGAAGGCATTGTTTTCTCACGGGAGCCACAGCCTCGAAGTGATCTGGACCATCGTTCCGTCCGCGGTGCTGCTGTTCATCGCCCTCTATCAACTCGACGTGTGGGCCCAGTTCCGCATCAAGGGTGCGATTCGGGACTCGCATGGAAAAATGGTCCGGCCCGAGCCGGTTGCCGAATTGACGGCTCGGCAGTTTGAGTGGCGGATTCGGTATCCTGCCAAGGGGAAGCCGCTCCAGCCGCAGCCGCAGCCGGATGACATCTATAGCGTGAATGAATTGCATATTCCTTCGGGCCGTCCGGTCGAGGTCACGCTGCGGACGGATGACGTTCAGCACGCGATCTTCATCCCGGAACTGCGGATCAAGCAAGACGCCGTGGCCAGTTTGAAGATTCCGGTCTGGTTCGATGCCCTCGAAAACCGTGATTACGAAATGCTCTGTGCCGAGTTGTGTGGCTGGGGGCACTACAAGATGAAGGCCAAGGTCGTCGCGCGGTCAGACGCGGACTTCGATGCTTGGAAGGAACAGGCATCGGCCGAGCAGTTCGATGACGGGTTCCGCAAGCCAGCGGAAGCGAAATAGACGGTCTGTTGTCCGGCTTCGTTTTACCGCAAGCCAAAGGCGAGCGAGATTCGGCTGAAGAGAAAGCCCCCTCACCCTAACTCTCTCCCCGCAAAGCCGTGGCGAGGGGACAAGGCGAATGCCACAAGACCAAAGACTATCAAGACGACGAAACTAAGATTGAAGCGGCGAATTGGCCGCAGTTTGTTTAGCCGAGAGGCGAGAGAATCATGAGTACGCTGCATCCTTCCATCGAACATGCTGACCACGTCGATCACGGTGGGCACGGGCATGGCCATCACGAGTTGAGCTTCATTCAGAAGTACGTCTTCTCGACAGACCACAAGGTCATCGGTCTTCAGTTTCTGTTCACCACTCTGATCATGCTGATGGTCGGTGGTGCTTTAGCGCTGGGCGTGCGATGGCAGTTGGCTCGGCCGTGGGAATACATGCCGATTTTCGGTGACCTGACTTTCGCTTCTGATGGCGGTCAAATTTCGCCCGAAGCCTACACAATGCTCTTCACGATGCACGCCACCGTGATGATTTTCCTCGTCATCATCCCGATCTTGGCGGGCGCGTTCGGAAACTTTCTGATCCCGCTCCAAATCGGGGCGGACGACATGGCGTTTCCCGTGCTGAACATGCTCAGCTACTGGTTCATGTGGCCCGCGATTGCCTGCTTCGCGTGTGCCTTGGGGCTGGCTCCGAATTGGTTGAACGAGACGTTCCTGCAACTGGGGATGGAGAAATTGGTGGTGCGGGGTGGCTTGATCGCCGGTGCGGCCAACGGTTGGACTTCGTACCCGCTGCTGTCTGCGTTGGAGCAGGCTTCACCCAGTTCTGGTGCTGCTCAAACCTGGTGGCTGATTGCGGTGACGTTCGTCGGTGTGTCATCCATGATGGGGTCGGTCAACTACATGACGACCATCATCAACATGCGGGCACCAGGGATGACGCTGTTTCGAATGCCGCTGACGATCTGGTCGATGTTCATCACGGCGATTCTTCAGGCCTTCGCATTGCCGGTGTTGACGGCGGCGGGCTTCATGCTCGTTGCGGATCGGATGCTCGGATTTTGCTTCTTCATTCCCTCGGGCGTCGTGGTCAACAATGCCGCTCCGACAGTTGGTGGTGGCCAGCCGTTGCTGTGGCAGCACCTGTTCTGGTTCTACTCGCACCCGGCCGTGTACATCATGTTGCTCCCCGCGATGGGGATGGTGTCGGACATGCTGGCGTGCATGTGTCGCAAGCCGGTCTTCGGTTACAAGCCGATGGTCTACTCAATGGCTGCGATCGCAGGACTCGGCTTCATCGTGTGGGGGCACCACATGTTCACCAGCGGCATGAACCCCGCGCTGGGGATGACGTTCATGGTGGCGACAATCATGATCGCGTTGCCTTCCGCGATCAAAGTGTTCAACTGGATCGGCACGATTTGGGGCGGACGGGTGCAGTTCAACACCGTGATGCTGAACTGTGTCGCGTTCGTGTCGCTGTTCATCGTCGGTGGCCTGAGCGGCATTTTCATGGCAGCCGTTCCGGTGGACATCTACATCCACGACACCTACTTCATCGTGGCTCACTTCCACTACGTGTTGTTCGGTGCAACTTTGTTCGGCGTGTTCGGTGCGATTCAGTTCTGGTTCCCCAAGATGTGGGGCCGGATGATGAATGAGACCGTTGGCAAGATTCACTTCGTGCTGACGTTCATCGGCTTTAACTGCACCTTCTTCCCGATGCACTTGTTGGGGATTGCTGGGATGCCGCGCCGGTATGCCGATCCGTACCACTTCCCGTACCTCGAACACCTGTTGCCGCTGAACCAGTTCATGACCGGGGCCGCGATTCTGATGGGCTTCGCTCAATTCCTGCTGTTGGGTAATTTCGTTCTGAGCATTTTCTTCGGGCCGAAGTGCGGCCGGAATCCTTGGAACGCGAACGGCCTCGAATGGTCGGCTCCTTCGCCACCGGGGCACGGTAATTTTGATGTGCCGCCTGTCGTGTATCACGGTCCTTACGAGTACAGCTCGCCAGTCAGTGGCGACAAAGATTTCCTGATGCAGACCGAGTACGTGCCGCTGGCGCAGCGGAAGGTTCACACCGGTCACTGATTGTGAGTCGTTTAACCGCGAGCCAAATGCGAGCGCGGGAGGCGGCCAAGTCGCCACTCCAGCGCTTGCGGTTAAGCGACCAGACCTTACTCGATGTTGCTGCGTCAATTTTTTCGATCTTAGAACCCGCCTGCCGTTATGAATCCCTCGACCGCTCGTCGCTGGCTCCATCGGTTCGCGTGGCTGACGGCAACGCTGACGTTGCTGCTGCCCGTGACGACGGGGGCCGTCGTGACCACGCTCAAGGCGGGAATGGTGTTCGCCGATTGGCCTTCGTCCGATGGCTACAACATGCTGGCCTATCCTTGGCTCAGTTCGGCCCGCGACCAGTTCGTCGAACATGGCCACCGCCTGTCGGGGTTGACAATCGGTTTGATGTGCATCGCGCTCGCCGTGTTTGCGTGGTCGGTGCCCTGCGGTCGGTTGGCGAAGGTTCTGGCCACCGCAATCTTCGCCACCGTCTTCGTGCAAGGGATGCTAGGAGGAGCGCGCGTGCTGCTCGACAAGGAAACACTGGCACTCGTCCACGGGGACTTTGCGGCTGGAGTGTTCAGCTTGATGGCGGTCTTCGTGCTGGTGACGAGTTCCGGTTGGGAGCAGCGCGAAAAGCTGAGTTCCACGGGAATCGGTCGAACGGTGTTCGGTTGGGCCGTGGCAACGCTGGCCCTGATCGCCGTGCAGTACTTCTTCGGTGGCGTGCTGCGGCATTTGAAGCTCGGTTGGGCGTGGACGATTCATCCGTGGTTCGCGCTTGCGCCGCTGGTGACAGTGGTGGTCTTCGCGGGTCTCGCGAGACGGGCTGGGTCGGTGCTGATCCAGCGGTGTGCGATGGCGCTCGTGGGGTTGGTGATCTCGCAGGGGCTGCTCGGTTTGGCGACGTGGTACGTGCGGTACGGAGTTCCCTCGTGGGGTGTGGTGGCTCAGCAGGAGTCGGTCAGTCAGATTGTGGTTTGTTCGCTGCACAAGGTTGTTGGAATGTTGACGCTGATGACATCTGTGCTGTCTGTCGTTTGTGTAGGCTCAGTGTTGTCGAAGGCTCATTGTGGGTCGGCTGAGCGGCTTGAGTTCGGTGGTGCCGTGATGGGAGGCGCGACATGAGTGCGATCGCTCCTTTAACGACAACTCACAAGAATGCCGCCCAGCCGGTGAGTCTTGGCTGGTCGAGTGCAATGGCGTCGCGTTTGGCGGACTACATTGAGATCTCGAAGCCACGCATCTCGCTGATGGTGTTGCTGACGGTGACGGTGGGTTATTTCCTGAGTCTCGAAGGGGCGTGGAGTCCCGCGACGCTGGTTCATGCTTGGATTGGGATCGCGCTCGTGGCGATGGGTTCTTCGGCGTTGAACCAATGGATCGAACGTGAGACTGATGGGCGGATGCGACGGACGATGAACCGGCCGCTGCCGTCGGGACGGCTCAGTCCGGCGGAAGTGCTGACGTTAGGGTTCGTTTGTGGTGGAGTCGGGACGGCGTACTTGGCGGCGTTCGTCAACGGGCCGACAGCGGCGATGACGGCGCTCACTTTTGTGCTGTATGCGGGCGTGTACACGCCGCTCAAGAGATACACGTCGCTCTGCACGGCGGTGGGGGCGATCCCCGGAGCGTTGCCGCCGGTGTTGGGATGGCTTGCGGCGGGAGGCCGATTAGATTGGTCGGCGGCGTCTCTGTTCGGACTGCTGTTTCTGTGGCAGTTCCCGCACTTCTTGGCGATCGCGTGGTTGCACAAAGAGGACTACTGTGCCGCCGGTTTGCGGATGCTGCCGGCGGGGCGATCGTTGCCTCACGTTACGGGACTGTTGGCGGTCGGTTATGCCCTCGGGTTGCTTCCGGTCAGTTTGCTTCCGGCCTACTTTGGCTTGGCGGGACTGGCCTATTCGGCGACGGCGCTGGTGTTGGGGATCGTGTATCTCGTCGCGTCGATTCAGTTCGCGTGCGATGAGACTCGTGAGAGTGCCCGGCGGGTGCTGTGGGTTTCGTTGCTTTATTTGCCGCTGATGTTGGTGGTGCTGACTTGGGATCACTTCCGGTTGTTGGGGTGGTTGCCGGGAGCGTGAGTGGATCAGAGATGTAGGTTGGGCAGCGCAGCCGGAATTAGGACTAAGAGTCAGAGTAGGATTAAGAAAAATGTCGCATACAGCTCCGGCCCCGACTTTGAAGATGGGCCTTCCGATTACGAACTCGAAGCTCGGCATGTGGCTCTTCTTGGGCACCGAGATCATGTTCTTCACGGCGTTCATCGGCACATACATCGTGCTGAGAATGGGTTCGCCGGGATGGCCGACCGACACAAATGTCACTCACATTAAGATCTTCTGGGGCGGTCTCAACACGTTCGTGTTGATTCTGTCGAGCTACTTCGTGGTCGTGTCGCACGATGCGTTGCTGTGCAAGCAGTACAAGAAGTCGTGGAACTTCATGCTGTTCACGTTGCTCTTGGGATTCGTCTTTCTGGGGATCAAGGGTTACGAGTACTACGGCAAGTTCGACCACGACATTCTGCCGGGGCACATTCCTGAAAGTGCTGAGCAGGCGATGGAGAAAGCGATCAGCACAAAGGTCGGTTTGGGGGCGATTGTCGATGCCCGGCTGACCGCGATGTATCCGAAGCAGACGAAGCGGGAAGACCGAAAGTCGGAGAACGATGCGGTCACCGCGAAACTCAAGGATAAGGCTGATGCCACTGCGGCTGAGAAGACAGAGTTGGCCGCTGCCGAGGCGATTAACGAACTCAACAATGAGTACATCAGTCTGAAGGAGCATGTCCGGGCGAAGTTGTCGCTGGAGGTGCCGTATGCCAACTTCGACGCAATCCGCAAGGAAGAGAACTCGGCCAGCAAGTATCCCGTGCTGACACTCGAAGAGGTCGAACACAAGATTCATGAGTTGAATAAGAGCAAGACGGTCGGGCCGCTGATGGGGGGGATGCACGTCTCGCAGCCGATTCTGTACGGCAACCTGTTCGCCTCGAATTACTTCTTGATGACCGGCTTCCATGCGATTCACGTCATCGTCGGGTTGTTCATGTTCGCGTTGGTTCTCAAGAAGGGAAGCAAGCTTTGTGTGGATGATGCCTACCTGATCGAGAACATCGGCTTGTACTGGCACTTTGTCGATCTGGTGTGGATCTTTTTGTTTCCGCTGCTGTACATCATTTGAGCCGATCTCATTTCACTGCGTGGGTAACGCCCCGCGTGTTGATCGAGGTCGGATGCTGTTTTGCCGCTCGACGCGCGGGGCGTGGCCCACGCGGTGAAACGATGGAATCGCGATTGAATACTGACTGTCGATGGAATCGACTCGTGGGGAATCGTCCACGTTCTAGGGAGTTTTTGAAATGTCCGATCACGCTGTTGCTCATGCCGCCGATGCGGGCCACGAACACGAAGAGCATCACTCGCACGGCCAGCTTTACTTCATGGTCTTCTGGGTGTTGTGCGGGTTCACGCTGATGTCGATCGGTGCCGACTACTTGCAGATGGCGAACAAGAACATCCTGCGGGCGATCATTCTCGCCGTCGCCACGTCCAAGGCGCTGTGCGTGATGCTGTACTTCATGCACCTCAAGTTCGAAGGGGCTTGGAAGTACTTACTGCTTGCCCCGACGTTCATTCTGGCGGCGACAATCCCATTAGCGTTGGTGCCTGACGTGGGGACGCATTATTACACGGTCGATGTGCCGCAGCGCTATGAGTACGAAGCGCAAGAGGCGGCGAAGAAGGCTGGCCACGCACCGGTGAAGGTCGAGCATCACTGAGTTTGTCGGAGGGGGACTTCTTGGCGAACGAAGAGAGGACGGGCAGGAGTGCCCATCCTACGAGTCGCGATTGAAATTGAATGCAACCACGAAGCCCGGTTTCATGTTGAAACCGGGCTTCTGTCCGCGCGGTGCCTGAATTCATTCGGATCAACCCAGTGATGCTGACTGCTCCCACAAAGAATCACGATGACGAGACGCCAGTCGCGCTGACTGGCTTAGCGGTTGAAGTCCGCGAGGTCCGCTTCCGTTATGGAGACCGGGAGGCATTGACGGGGGTTGGCTTCTTGGTGGAACACGGGCAAATTTTCGGTCTGCTCGGGCCGAATGGGGGCGGGAAGACGACGCTGTTTCGGTTGATGGCGACGCTGTTGCCGATGCAGTCGGGTGAAGTAAGGTTGCTTGGGTGCGATGTGGCTTCGCAGGCTCAGGCCGTGCGGCGGCGAATCGGAGTGACGTTTCAATCGCCCAGCGTGGACGGCAAGTTGACGGTGGCCGAGAACCTGCGGCATCAGGCTCATTTGTATGGGCTGTTCGGGCGCGAGGCGGCTGGGCGGATTGATGAGTTGGTCTCGCAACTCGGTTTGGCTGATCGAGTGCGTCAGACGGTTGGCTCGCTGTCGGGGGGACTCAAGCGGCGTGTCGAGATCGCGAAGAGTCTGCTCCACCGGCCGGGGCTGTTGCTGCTGGATGAGCCGAGTACGGGACTCGACCCCGGTGCGCGACACGATCTGTGGGCTTATCTGACTCGGTTGCGCGACGAGCGAGGTGTGACGATCCTCGTCACGACGCACTTGATGGATGAGGCCGAGCGCTGTGATCGCTTGGGGATTCTGGATCGCGGTCGGCTTGTGGCGCTGGGGACTCCTGACGAGTTGCGTCTGTCAGTCGGGGGCGATTGCTTGACGATTCAGTCGGGCGATCCGGGTGGATTGGCGGAGCAGATTGCCTCGCGGTTTGGTGTCACGCCGGCGCGGATCGGCGACTCGCTGCGGATCGAGCGCGAAGCGGGGCACGAGTTGTTGCGAGACCTTGTTGCCGCGTTTCCGGCGGAGATCACGGCGGTGTCGCTGGCGAAGCCGACTTTGGAAGATGTGTTCATCGCGCGGACGGGGCACCGGTTCTGGGATGCTGAAGCGGGAGGGAAGCTATGAGCGGAACTGCTGCGAGTGAGAAGTCTGAAGTCCGGAATGAAGAACCCCTCATCCTAGCCCTCTCCCCGCAGAGCCGGGGCGAGGGGACAAAGCCGACGTGCGGCGAAGAACATGCCCCGTCCGGGGCGGTCGCTTCGTCGGGATGGTGGTTGCCGGTTTATTCGCTTGCGTTGCGGGAGTTGGTGCGGTTCTTTCGGCAGCGGACGCGGGTGATCGGGGCGCTGGGGCAGCCGATTATTTTTTGGGTGTTGTTTGGAGCGGGGCTGCATGGTTCGTTCACGGGTCCGGCGGGGATGTCGTATCAGGAATACTTCTTTCCCGGTGTGGCGGTGATGATCGTGATGTTCACGGCGATTTACTCGACGATTTCGATCATTGAGGACCGTCGCGACGGGTTCTTGCAGGGGGTGTTGGTCGCGCCGATTCCTCGCGCGAGCTTGGTGCTGGGCAAGGTGTTAGGCGGGACGGTCCTCGCGGTGCTTCAGGCTGTGGTGTTTCTGGTTGTGGGGCCGCTGTTGTCGCTCGTGGGGTTGGCACCGCCGTTGGAGACTGGCCTCACCCTCCATAATGCTCCGGCGGTGATCGGGTTCCTAGCGTTGGTTGGCTTCTCGCTGACGGCACTCGGCTACTTGATCGCGTGGCCGATGGAATCGACTCATGGGTTCCATGCGATCATGAGCGTGTTCCTGATGCCGATGTGGCTCCTGTCGGGATCGTTCTTCCCGGCGGGCAACTCAGGTTGGTTGTCGTGGGTGATTCGGCTCAACCCGCTGACGTACGGGACGGCGGGGCTGAGACGGATCATGACGACGAAGCCCGAGGCGGTGGCGGGATTGCCCGAGTGGTGGCTGTGTCTGACGGTGACGTGTCTCGCCGCGGCGGTGTATGTGAGCGTGGCGGTGTGGATGACGAACCGACCGACGGTTCACAACGCGCGGTGAGGGACAGTAAGGAACCGGATCGAAACAACTTGCCGTGCCGCTCGCTGGAAGCGAGTGGTAGAGCCATCGTTGGATGCCGGGTAGCCGAACTCGTGAGAGTTCGGGAATTCTGAAGTCATACGACCTTCAGCGACCCCAAAACTTTAGGGCGGACAATGCGGGGTGCTTGAGGGCAGCGAATCATCCGGGGTTGGGGGCGTGTCTTGAGAGGTCGGAGTTCGTCTCTGGGCGACAAGAATTGGGTTATGAGACGCTGGAATCGGGATCTCAGAGGCTAAAGTTGTCTTGAAGTTGGCTGGAGTAGCCTTGATAGCGGCTGGAGTAGCCTTGATAGCGGCTAGAGTCGCCTTGTTAGCGGCTAGAGTCGCCTTGAAGGTGACAAGAACCGTGATATCAGAGCCTTTGTTTAGCTAGTTAGCGGGTAATGCGGCGACTTGTGTGTCAAATTCACGTGTGAATGTCGCTGTTGATGCAATTTGTTTGTCCGTTTCGGCGAAGACGTGTTCTGTTTTTCTGGAAAGTCTCGAGCGTGGGTTGAGAAGTCGTGGTTATGCCGACTTCCTCCGGGGACATGGCAGAGAAACCGGCTGGTTTGGAAGTGGAATGGACGTTGGGAAGCGAGGGGCGGGCGATGGCGACAACATCACGGGACGAAGAGGGGCGAGAGGGGTCGTTCTTTCGATCACCGAGGTTTTTCGTGGGATGCGTGCTGTGGCTGGGAGTGATCGCGGGGTTGGTGTGGATGCAGGCAGGTTCGCGGAATCGTGGGGCGGACGCTGCGCGAGTGGGTGAAGTCGGAAAGAACGATCCTGTTCCTGATGAGACGGCGCGTCAGAAGAGTCTCGTCATCAAGACGAACAAGGATGGTGGGTTGGAGGTCGTCGATGCGGCGACAGCGAAGGCAATGGCGGAATCGCCTTGGGACAAAGAGGGGGTTGCAGACTTCGAGTTCATCGACACGGAGGGCAAGGCGGTCAAGAAGGCTGATCTGCTGGGGAAGCCGTGGATCGTTTGCTTCGTCTTCACGCACTGTGCCGCGACGTGTCCGATGGTCACCGGTTCGATGCGCGAGCTGCAAGACCGGCTGAAGGATTGCGATTTTCGACTCGTCACACTGACGGTTGATCCTGAGCGGGATACTCCCGAAGTCTTGAAGGGGTATGGAGAGTCTCGCGGGGCGGATTTCTCGAAGTGGATGTTTCTCGGCGGAGACAAGATTGCGACCTACAAGTTGATTCACGGCAGCTTCAAGATGCCGGTGCAAGAGACGGTTGGGAAAGATCGTCAACCGGGATACGAGTTCATTCACTCGAACAACATCATGCTGGTCGATGCGGCGGGCGTGGTGCGCGGGAAGTTCGACGCGACAAAGGGCGAGGCGATGTCGAGCTTGCGGCGGGAGATTCAGAAGCTGGCGAAGGGTGGGGCGGACGAAGTGAAGGAGAGCGGCGAGGCTGTAGGGGTTGAGGCAGCCAGCCCGAAGGATTGATTTGTTTAACCAGCTGAGCAGCGCCCCGCGCGTCGAATGGGGAAACGGCTTTCCACGTCGCTCGACGCGCGGGGCATTGCCCACCCGGCTAAACGAGGAACTTGGAGCATAGAAAGCGGGATGAGCACGCGATGATTCCGGATTGGGTTGCGGTACTGCCGACGGTGAACGCGGGCCTGAATGGGTTGGCGACGTTGTTATTGTTGACCGGGTTTGTGCTGATCAAGCGGGGGCGGCGGGAGGCTCACAAGCGGGTGATGCTATCGGCGTTTGGAACGTCGATCGTGTTTCTGGTCTGTTACCTCACGTACCACTTCGCGCTGCATCACTACACCGGTGAGAGTGGGAAGAAGTTTGGCGGGGTCGGGGTGATTCGGCCGATCTACTTTGTGATTTTGATTACTCACGTTGTGCTGGCCGCAGCGGTGCCGGTGCTGGCGTCGATGACGATCTGGCGGGCATGGCGACAGAATTGGGAAGGTCATCGGAGGCTGGCTCGTGTCACCTTTCCGATCTGGGTTTACGTGTCGGTGACCGGCGTTATCATCTACTTCCTGCTCTACCACTGGCCGATTGCGGCGGTTGTTTGAAGGTTTTTTACTATGCGTGGACTCGTTCGCGGATTCGTCTTGGCGTCGCTGGTCTTGCTGGCGTGCGCGTCTGATGCGGCCGCTTGCCCGATGTGCAAGATGGCTTTGGAGACGGACGATCCTCAACCCAAGGCGTACATGTTCAGCATCCTCTTCATGCTGGGAATGATCGGCTCGATGTTTGGCGGTGTGGCCACTCTGCTGGTTTGGCTGACGCGACAAGAGCGACTCGCACTGGAAGCGGCGGGTTACCAGCACATCTTCGAGAACGGGGCGACTGAGGCGGCTCGCGATGGTGTTGGTCTGGCGAAGTCGGTGGCAACTCACTCAGCAATACAGTGATCGTCGGGGCTTGGTTTGCTGGCTCCCGCCTGCCAATCCCTCTTTTCGTGGGTTGGCGATCTTGATATCACCCGCCTCGGTTCGACTGCTCGTCCAGCGTTGGGTTGCGCGCCTCGTTCGGTACCTCGAACGCAAATACACGTGGCTTGCTTGCGAGCGGTTGTGATTTGAAGTGTGGTCGTATCCAAGGATGGATGCCTGTGAAATTCAAGACTCCAGCGATGAACCGCGTCTCAAGTTGCCGGGCGCTGTTTGCCATTGCCGCCTGTGTTGGGTTCGCGAGTTGTGGTGCCGTAGGCTGTGCGGTGGATGGCAAGAGTGTTTCCGTCGATAGCAACTCACGCATCCCGTTCTTCGGCTTGGAGCTGAAAGAGCGGTCGCGAAAATCGGCGGGGCCTCCGATTCATTCGATTCGCGCGGACGGACAATCGGATGTGCGGGTCGAGCCTCTGGGTTTAGTAAAGGGTGTTGCATCGCTTTCTCGGCTGAGTGAGGTGTGGGACCGAAAGTCTCCATCGCTACCGACGATTGCGTTACCGATGTCCGGCGAACGACTCGGGGTTGATGCGCCCGTTTCTCGATCGTGTGCTGAAATTGACTTTCGTGAGTAAGTCCCTGAAAGGGGGCGGGCTTTCAGGTTGAGATCCCCGGAGTGGTTCTTGCCGCCGTTTGAGCCGAGACCGGGTCACGAGTGATTCGGTTCCGAACTTCCTCAAAGTACTTCGCTGTCCGTCGTGCGTACGTTTTCATCGCCGATGTGGCTTGATAGACTCTGGGCGCGGAAGTTCGCAGGCAACAGGTTGGGGGTGGTCCTCAGCATGATTGCATTCAGTGAGTTGGGCCGAGACGGGCGGTCTGCTTGGCAGAGGATGTCTGCCCGCATCTCTCAGGCTGTTTGGCGTGAAACCAGTCGTTGTTCGGGCACGCTGTGCTCGAGAGGAGTCATCTTCGGTGCAAGTTTCCATCACCAGCCGACACGGAAGCATCAGTCAAAGTACTCACGATTACATGTCTCAGAAGGTTGAAAAACTTCTGACCTATTTCGGGCGAGTCACTTCGATTGGGATCACGGTCGATTTTTCCAACGGGAAATCGACGGTTGAAATCCTCGTAAACACCGAGCATCGCCATGACTTGGTCGCGGCGGAGACCGCTGATGAGGCGACGGTCGCGTTTGACTTGGCGCTGCACAAGATGGAGCAACAGGTTCGGAAGTACAAAGAGAAGATCCAGGATCATCGCGGCCCGAGCCTGAGCGAGATTCCGGTAGCAGAGTGATGTTCTTGGCGTGTGAGATGTTGCTGCCAAGGGCTTTGTTCCCACTTGAAGTTTGTTACTTCGGGGAGCGGTCAGTGTGATACATGTTGTCAGCCGATATTTAGATTCGGCTGAATTGGTTTTTCATGAGGGCGGTGGACGATTTCATTTTTCGGGGATGACCGGAGTACGGGAATGTGTTCCTCGGGTGAGTCGGTGCGAACAAAGAGAGGTTCTCGATGAAGTTGTGTGACTTCGTGGTGCAGGCGGCTGTGAATCCTGACATTCCGGTTGGGTCCAAGGAATCCGCAATTCGGTCAATGGTGGCCTCGCTGCGTGATTCAGGCAGTATCAAAGCTGCTGATGAAGACGGGATCGTGGCGGCGATCCTCAAGCGAGAAGAACTTGGTTCCACGGGGATCGGTCGAGGTGTGGCTGTGCCGCACACCAAACATCCTTCTGTTGACACATTGATCGCTGCGATTGGTGTCTCCAAGAATGGGGTTGATTTCGCCAGTCTTGATGGTGATCCCGTGTACGTGATGTTTCTGTTGGTCTCGCCACCGGATCGTCCTGGCGATCACTTGCGCGGGCTGGAGAACATTTCCCGCCACTTGAGAAACGACAAGTTTTGTAGATTTCTGCGGCAGTCGAAGACCGCTCAGGATATCTGGGAGTTGCTGCAGGAAGCTGACAACAACGAGATCTAACCGCCTAATGGAAAACGTAGCTTGGATGGCCTCGTCCTTGCGAAAATAGATGGACGCCTCGCCTGTGTTTTCCAACTAGAAATGCGAGCAGGCGAGCCGCCTCTCTACATTTGTCAATAGGCTGCTAGCCTCAAGTGAAGTTCTGAGGAGTTCTCCCCTCAATGTTGTAGCTCGGCGTGTTCGTGCGGTCTTTGGCGGTGCGCGTTTGCGAGAGGAAGTGTGGGGAGTCTAGATACTGGGTCATCATGTCCGGCATGGGAATTCATCGAGCGGTAGCAACGGTTCGCAATCTCAGGGGGCTGCATATGCGTCCCTTGGGGTTGATTGCGAAGAAAGCCCTGTCCTTCTCGTGTGACATTCATGTGGTTCGTGGTGTGAATCGAGTCGATGCCAAGAGTTTGTTCGACCTCCTGACGTTGGGTGCTGAGGCTGGAGTGCAACTCAGTGTTGAGGCTTCGGGAACAGATGCCGATGGGGCAGTTTCGCAGTTGGTCGCGTTGATTGAATCGGACTTTGAGGCGCTCGAGAGTCCCGTTAGGGCGGTTTGATTTTCGCCAAAAGAAGCGTCGCGGGGCGAGTGGGAAATCCGCCCACTGCGTTTTTGAGTGAATTAGGGCAGCTTGTAGAGGCCCGCTTTTTTTGTTCTTGTCCTTCAGCCTTTGAACGCAATTGCATGCAGATACGACGTGGGATTGCCGTTTCTCCGGGGGTGGCGATTGGTCCGGCCATGCTGCTCGGGACGGAGACCTTTCGTATTCCCCAGCGCGTCATTTCCGCCAGCGCTGTGGACATGGAATTGTCGAGGTTCCGAGTCGCACTCGAGTCCGTTTGCGAAGAGATCTCGCATAACGAGCGGTTGGCTCGTGAGCGGCTTGGCGATCAGTATGCCGCGATCTTTTCCGCGCATCTGATGATGGCTCGGGACACGCAGCTTCTTCAGCAGATTGAAGATTTGATTCGGAAGTATCACTCACCCGAGTACTCCGCGAGCCAAGTGCTGCGGCAGTACGCCAAGCGGTTGGAGGATTTAGGAGGACAGTATCTCTCCGAGAGATCCGTAGATATCTACGATTTGGAGAAGCGGCTGCTTCGACTGTTGTTGGGTGAGCGACGCGAAGAGTTGGCGCATCTCACCGCTCCGGTGTTGGTCTTAGCGAACAACTTGACGCCGAGCGAGACCGCTAATCTTGATCGCAAGTTTGTGCTGGGATTCGCGACGGAGGTTGGCGGGCACACCAGTCACACTGCAATCTTGGCGGGGGCGCTGGAGATTCCGGCGGTGGTTGGGGTCGGCAAGTTTTTGCGTGATGTATCGGGGGCCGAGACCATCATCATTGATGGAAGTCACGGCGTTGTGATCGTCGATCCCGATCCCGAAACCCTAGCCAAATACCGAGTGCTTGAGGCTCGATTCCAAAGCCAGGAACGGCGTCTTAATTCGCAGCGTGAACTGCCCTGTGAAACGGGGGACGGCGTTCCGATTACGGTCATGGGGAACATCGAGTTCCCGGCGGAGGCCGAGCCTTGTCGAGAGAAGGGGGCTGCCGGGATTGGATTGTACCGCACTGAGTTTTTGTACTTGGGGTCGAATCGCGAGCCAACGGAAGAAGACCATTTTCAGGCGTATTGCCAAGTTCTGAAGGCATTTCCCGATCACCCCGTCATCATTCGGACGCTCGATTTGGGGTCGGACAAGATGCCGGGAGCATTGCGAGCGGCATATCCTGAAGGCGTCAATCCGGCGTTAAGTGTTCGCAGTATTCGGCTCAGCCTGCAAAACCTCCAGCTCTTTAAGACTCAACTCCGTGCAGCGTTACGGGCAGCCGAGTTTGGTGATCTCCGGATCATGTTTCCGTTGATCACGACTCTACTCGAGTTCCGCCAAGCTCGGATGGTGTTGGGGGATGTCATTGAAGATTTGGAAGAGCAGGGCGTTCCTTTCAAGCGAGACGTGCCGGTAGGGATGATGGTCGAGGTTCCGTCGGCCGCAATCATGGCGGATGAGTTCGCCCGGGAGGTCGATTTTTTCTCGCTTGGGACCAATGATCTGATTCAGTACACTCTCGCCGTCGATCGTGCGGATCAGGGGGTCGCCTATCTGTATCGCGAAGGCGATCCCTCAATTCTTCGCATGATCCGGATGGTGGTCGAGGCGGCTCGCAAGCATGGCATACCCGTGTCTGTCTGCGGGCAGATGAGTACGAGTCCGATGTTCCTTCCGCTGCTGGTGGGGATGGGGATTCGGCAGGTGAGCGTGACGCCTCACGCGATTCCGGAGTTAAAGGAAGTCATTCGAAAACTGACCATCGAACGGGCGGAAAAGATCGCGGCGCGCGCCATGGAATTTGATGTGGCGCGCGATGTCGAGAATTATTTGTGGGGCGAGTTGAAGCGTCTCTGTCCCGAGCTGATGCAGTTGGATTGAGTTGAAGGAAAGTTGTTTGTGCGGCGTGGCTGATGCCCGTCGCAGTGTCGATGTCCGGAAACATTCATTTGGGTCTGGGTCGAGTGTGTGATTGTGTGCTAGGTGCCGTCGGACGTCGCAGGCTCGGTATGAGTTGCGTCCGCCAACGAAGCAGATCTAAGGGCGTTCGCCGATCGAACACCGCGCTGTTTTCGTGTGCATCTCGGTGGGAGTGTTGGATGATCGAGAGCTGCCGACCGCAAATAGCGACGCTATGTCGCGCAGGTCAAGTCGCGTTTGAGCTGACGGATTCGTCGCCGAAGCGCCGCGCTTTCAATCATAAGTTGGGTTGCTGGTATCAGCGGAAATTGTCACAGAACTATTCGAACCTCGCTCGCGATTTGTTCGCCTGCTCGGTTCAATCTGTTGACCGCCGATCTCTTTCGAGCTGCCTCGGAGCAATCGCGACAACATTTCATGAGTGGGCGGTACGCGGAGAAAGTCTCTCTTGGCGTTGCGTCGCTTGGCACAGGGGTGGTTGTTCAAAGAATGCTTGTCGCGGTTTCGGTTCCAATCACAAGTCGGGACGATTCCAAGTCAATGACGATTGTTCGCAGCGAAACGTCGGCTCCAATAGCACTCGTTCGCCCGCAGACAAAGTTCGTTGCGCATCTCTGGCAGCCAACATGGAATGCACTCGCCTGATGACAGGGGCGAACTATGAAAAAAGAAATGTTGATCAATGTCCTCCAGCCGGAGGAAAGCCGGATCGCCATCGTTGAAGATGGGATTCTGGAGGAGTTGTACGTCGAACGGAACAGTCTCGAAAACTACGTCGGCAACATCTACAAGGGACGCATCGTCAACATCGAACCCAGCATTCAAGCTGCGTTCGTGGATTTCGGTGTGGGCCGGAATGGCTTTCTCCATGTGAGTGATGTTGAGTTCCAGTATTACCGTCACCTCATTGAGAAGGGTGACGGAGGGGACTCCGATGATGATGCCGACGACTTGGATTCGGGTGACGGTGATGAAGTGCGAGGCCGCTCGGCCGCTCGCGGCCGCTTCAATGAGCGAAGCGTTCGCAACAAGCCACCGATTCAAGAGATTTTCCAGCGTGGCAGCGAAGTGCTCGTTCAAGTCATTAAGGGGGGGATCGGGTCAAAGGGGCCGACTCTTTCGACCTACATCAGCATTCCCGGTCGGTATCTCGTTCTGATGCCGGGCCTGCAGCGCGTAGGTGTCAGTCGAAAGATCGCTGACGAGGATGCTCGCAAGCGGCTCAAACGTATTTTGCGAGACCTCAGTCCACCGGAGGGCCTCGGTTTCATCATTCGTACGGCGGGAGTCGATCAGTCTCAAGCCGACTTGCAGCGGGACTTGAATTACCTGTTGCGTCTTTGGAAGGTCATCGTCAGTCGGGTTCAAAAGTTCCCGGCTCCAGTCGATATCTACGAAGAGAGCGACATGATCATCAGGACGATCCGGGATATTTACAGCACCGCGATCGACACCATTTGGATTGACGAGCAGCGAGCTTTTGAACGCGCCCGCGAGTTCATGAGCATCGTGCTTCCTAAGCAGGTCGATTGCATCAAGCTGTACGATGGTCGCGAACCGATCTTCAACCAGTACGACATCGAGCGTGAGATCAGCCGTATTCAGTGCCGCCACGTCCCGATGAAAGGGGGCGGTTCGATCGTCATCGATCAGACAGAAGCGCTGGTCGCCATTGATGTCAACAGCGGCAACTTCCGAATGGACGATGACGCTGAAGAGAATGCCTACCAAGTCAATCTGCGAGCGGCCGAAGAGATCAGCCGACAGATTCGCTTGCGTGACCTAGGCGGTGTGATCGTCAACGACTTCATCGACATGCGGGATGAGCGGCATCGCCGTGGGGTTGAGCGAGCGTTGGCCAATGCCGTTCGTCGGGATCGTGCTCGGACGAAGATCATGCACATCAGTCCGTTCGGTCTGATTGAAATGACTCGACAGCGGATTAGGCCATCGTTGCGTCGCAGCGTCTATGAGGATTGTCCGTGTTGCACGGGGACCGGTCAGGTCAAGACGGCCGAGAGCATGGCGATCGACGTGATGCGTTTGCTGATGACTCACGCCAACCGCGACGAGGTGTCGCGTGTCACGGTCGATGTTCACGAGCGAGTGGCCGCGTTTCTCAACAACCGCAAAAGACGTGACATCACGAACTTGGAAGAAGTGTATGAAGTGACCATCAATGTTCACGCCCTAACGGCGGTTGGTCCCGAGCATTTGCAGTTTCACTGCACCAATGAAACGGGTAGCGAGGTCAAGATTCTGGCCCAGCCGGACTCGAAATCGAAAGGCTGATCCTGTACTCTCCCCGCCCCGTTCGCGGCCGTGAAGGTCTTACCGTTCGGTGTTTGTCTCAAGATTCTGTGCCAGTCTGTGGATTGGTACCTGATGCGTTCACTGTTCGTTGTCGAAGGACTGCTGAAGATGTTTGCTGTTTTTGAAGATGGTAGCCGTCAGTACAAGGTTCGTCAGGGAGACGTTCTGGCCGTTGATTTGCGAGAAGTTCAAGATGGCCAGACGGTGACTTTCGACAAGGTGCTGCTGGCCAACGGTGGCGGTGCCAGCATCCTCGGTCGTCCAGTCATCGAAGGCGCGACCGTGACGGGCGAAGTTGTGATGGCAGTGATGAAGGGGATCAAACTTGAGATCCAGAAGCACTATCGTCGTAACGCTTCTCGTCGACACAATGGCCACCGCCAGAGGTATACCCGGGTGAAGATCACCGGAATCTCGGTACCGAATCTGTCGGTCGTTGAGAGTTCCGCAGTGGGTGCGGATTCCTCCTCTGGTAGCTGATCGTCGCTTCACTCGGTAAGCGATGAGAGGGCATGAGATTTCAGTGGCAGAGCCAGCGAGGCTCTGCCTTTTTTTTTGTTGGTGAATGATTGCAGTCAAACTCAGCCGATCCCGACCGAAACTTTGGAAGTCGGATCGGGGTTTGAATTGGCTAGTTTTATTTGCTACGGTCTCGCGGCGTGATGGTTGCGCGTGTTTGCTTCCGCGCATCGGAAATGTTTTCACCCAAGTTTTTCCCCGTCTGGCAGGACACCGAACTGAAGCCACAGGAGTAGAGTGATGACCCGAAACTCGAAGTCATGTTCATCCGCCGCCGCTCGTCGCGGCTTCACGTTGATTGAGTTGCTGGTGGTGATCGCGATCATCGCGATGCTCGCCGCACTCTTGTTGCCTGCGGTTCAACAGGCCCGGGAGGCGGGACGCCGAGCGCAGTGCCTCAATAATCTGAAGCAGATCATTCTCGCGATGCACAACTATGAAAGTGCATTCAAGTGCTTTCCGTCGGGGTACATTTCGCCTGCCGTGGGAAGTGGGGATTCAGTGAATCCACTGCCCGAACCGCCTCAATTGACTACTGTTGTCAACGGGCTAAAGACGATCACTACCGTGCCGGATTGGTATATGCCTGCGGAATGGGGCTGGCACGCATTCATCATGTCGCAGATGGGGCAGGGAACCATCGAGTTGGATTTCCGAGTTCCCAAAAATGGTCCGGGGCCAGGTGGTGTGCCGGGTGGTAATGAACAGTTCATACAGTCGAAGATCGACTCCTATATCTGTCCTAGCGCGGGTAACTTGCCACCGACTCGCCCTAAAGGGTGGGGTTACTCGACCTATCGAGGTTCTATGGGGGCATACAGCACCGAAACGCCTCCCAATCCGGCTACGGCTCCCATAACCCCGAATGGGATGCTTTACCAAAATAGCGCTGTGCGCATGGGGGACGCCACGGATGGATTGTCAAACACCATTGTTTTAGGTGATTCGCTGTACGGCTTCTGGGCAGATGCCTTCAGTTGCTGTGTACGAGTCTGGGACGACCGAACGGCGGGGCATCCTGATGTGATGGATGCTTACTGGCAGTCTACGATTACCCCCGCGGGGGGATCTGCGGTGAGTCTTCATTTTTTCAGCTTCGGAAGCAATCACGGGGAATTGTGTTGTTTCGCGTTGGGTGACGGATCAACTCGAGCGGTGTCCAAGCGAGTCGATCTCAACGTATTCAAAGCGATTTCCACGCGGAATGGCGCTTTGAAGTCGATGGGGCCGATGTTGGAGAACGTGACTGATGGTTGGTGATTTCGCCTTCGGTTCAGTCTGACTGTGTTCACACCGGCCCGGTATCAAGTGATACCGGGTTTCTTCTTGTTGAGCATGAAATGATTCCTTTGGCTTGCAAGATATCTCTCAACGATGCTGTCCGCACTGTGGTCACGGGCATGACGGTCGAACAACTTTTGGCTGACATGAAGCTTCAGCCTCGGTTCCTAGCGGTTGAGTTGAATCGTCGAGTTGTACCGCGAGCCGATCATGCGACGACTCGGTTGGCGGACGGTGATCGAGTTGAGATCGTGACGTTGGTTGGGGGAGGTTGATTCGGGCTTATGTCATCGTCCAAAGTGTCTTCGGAATCGCCGTTGGTGTTGGGGTCGCATTCGCTGCGGTCGCGTCTGATTGTCGGCACCGGCAAGTATGCGACGTTTGAGTTGATGCGCGAGTGTCTTGAGGTCAGCGGGTCGGATGTCATCACCGTGGCCGTGCGGCGGGAGCGGCTGGTCGATGCGAGTGGTCGCAGCATTCTCGACTTCATTGATCTCGATAAGTACACGATCCTGCCGAACACGGCGGGCTGCTTCACTGCCGATGATGCTGTTCGGACGGCACGGCTGGGGCGCGAGATTCTTTCCGGGCTGAATAACCCGGGCGCGAGTTGGATCAAGCTGGAAGTGCTGGGCGACAAGAAGACTCTGCTGCCCGATCCGGTCGCGACGCTTGAAGCGACTCGCGAATTGGTGGCCGACGGTTTTGAAGTTCTTTGTTATACAACCGACGATCCGATCACGGCTCGTCGGTTGAAAGAGGCGGGAGCCACGTCGGTCATGCCTGCGGGAAGTCCGATTGGCAGCGGGCAGGGGATCCTCAACCCGAACAACATCCGCATCTGCTTGGAGTACCTCAAGGAGAACGATCCCGATTATCCGGTGATCGTCGATGCGGGGGTCGGGACGGCGAGCGACGTGGCCTTCGCGATGGAGCTCGGTTGCGATGGCGTGCTGCTCAATACGGCGATTGCCTCGGCGACCGATCCGGCAGCGATGGCGGAGGCGATGAAGCTGGCTTGTCGTGCCGGGTGGCTGGCGTCTCGTGCGGGACGCATTCCGAAGAAGTTGTATGCGACCGCCAGCAGTCCCGAGATGGGGCTGATCTCACCAGGTGCGCGTTGAGGCGGCTGAGGTCCAAGTCGAGGTTGCTGAAGTCCGGCTAACGAGGCTAACAGCCTGTTGAAGAACCCGTAGCACAGGCGGCTCGCCTGTGTTTTCGAACTCGAAATGCGAGCAGGCGGGCCGCCTGTGCTACGGGTTTTTCAACAGGCCGCTAAGCCGGGCTTCGGTCGAGTCCTTGCTTACGCGGTGGGTTGGTGAGCGATCTGATCGCTCGCCACATCTTTGCGATCGACGATTCTCAGCAGCAGTGGCAGCAGGATGAGGTTGCCCAAGAGGCCGCCGAGCATGGCGACGCTCACGAGGACACCGAAGTAGACGAGCGGGATGAAGTGCGAGAGGGTCAGGACGGAGAAGCCTGCCACCAGCGCGACGTTGGCGAAGACCAATGCCAGCCCGACTCCTTGATGCGTCTCTTTCAATGCGGCGGAGAAGGTCAGCCCGCGTTGGCGTGCGTCGCGATAGCCCGCCAAGTAGTGGATGCTCGAATCGACGGTCAGACCCATCGAGACGCTGGCGATCATGGCGGTGGCGATGTTCACGGGGAGTCCGATCCAGCCCATCGTGCCGATCACGAGTGCGATGGGGAACAGGTTCGGGATCAGCAGCATCGCGCCGAGTTTGAGGCTGCCGAACGCGATCCACATCAGCAGCACAATGGCCGCTGCCGCGAGGACGAAGCTGGAGAGTTGGTCATCCATCAGGCTCTCAATCAGGTACGTCAACAGCACGAAGAGGCCGGTCGCTTGGGGGGTGGAGGCTCCGGTGGCATCGGGGAAGTGTTTGCGAGCGGCCTCTTCCACGTCGCCGATCAGTTTGAGTTTCGTCTCGGACGGCTGTCGTTCTCTCGCGCGGAGGATGATGCGCATGCGGCCTGCAGTCGGATTGTAGAGGCTCGAAATGAAGTCGGGCTGCATTCGTTCGAGTGCCCCGAGTCGCCAGGTCAGCGGCAGGAACTTCGGGATGACATCGAGTCCATCGGTGACGGCAACGACCTTCGTGAGCTTGCCCGGCGAGTCAGGGGCTTCGAGCTGACGCAAGTCGGCGGCGAGGTCGCTCACTTTGGCGAGGAACTCGGTGTCGAACTCGCTCGGCGCAGGGAAGTTCACTTCCCAGTTGCCCGCTCCACCGAGCCGCGTCTCGAAGAAATCGAGGGCCTTCACGACGGGGCTATTGTCGCGGAAATTCTTGCTGAAGTCGGTCTCGACTTTGAGGAAGAATAGCCCGGCCGTGCAGATTGTGGTGAGCGCCATCATCCCCGCACCGACGATGACGGGACGATGCTCGACCCACTCGGTGATCTGGCCGAGGATCGTGGTGAGTCGCGATTCGGCGGGAGCATTCCCCGGTTTGTCGGTCGCTCCGGCGAGCAGAATGCCGCCCGGCAAAATCATCGCGGCGGCAACGGGGACCAGCAGCGTGGCGACGCTCATCATGATCCCGAAGCTGGCGACGGGGGTGATGTGGCTAGTGAGCAACGCGGCGAAACCGGCGGCCGTGGTCGCGATGGTCCAGAAGATCGGCACGATCAGTTCGAGCAACGTTTGACGGAGCGCGGCGGTGGCGTCGAGTTGGCGGCGGTATTCTCGAAACCTCACGGTGACGTGCATCGTCGTCGCAATGCCGATGATCGTGACGAGCGAGTGAAGCATCGAACTGACCATGCTGAGCTGAATGCCGGTCGCGACAAGCAGGCCCTTCGTCCAGATCAGCGTCACTTCAACGACGATTAGCGGCAGCAGCATCCAGCGGAGCGAACGGAACAACACGAAGATGACCACCATGAGCAGCCCGGTCGAAGCAACACCCAAAGTGCGGCCGTCGTCTTCGACGTTGCGGAACATTTCGTGAACTTGAATCGGCTCACCGACGACGAATGCCGGGGGCGATTGCTGTTGGCCGAGTTGTCTGACGCGGCGATAGGTCTCGGCGCGCGGGACCGTTCCTTGGCCGAGCGGCATCAGGCGGCAGACGATGGCCGTGGTCTGGCCGTCGCTCCCGACGAGGACTCCTTCGAGCAACTTGCGAATGGCGGCCCGTCCGATGGGAGCCTGCATTGCGGCGGCCAAATGTTGCACGCTGTCGGACTGGATGCCGGGGATTTGTTGGAGCTGCTCGGCTAGCGTTTCGATCTTGTCGCGCGCGGCATCTGTGAGACGATCCTCTGTCCCGAAGAGGTTTGGGTCCGAGTAGGCAACCATCACGAACTCATCGCCACCGAAGAGTCGCTTGCTGTCTCGCCACGCCGCCAGTCGCAGATTGTCGGCCGAGTAGAGCGATTCGATCGACTGCTCGAAGGTGAGTCGCGAGGCCGGTCCCCAAGCGAGGATCGTCAGGCCGAGAGCCAGCACCAGTGCGACGCTGCGTCGCGCGAGTAGCAGGTCGGTCAGCCGAATCAACCAAGGGGAAGGCGTTGCGGGCATGAGGTGTTCGAGCGGGAGGTGTTGGCGGGGAGAGTTTGGTGTGCCGGACAGTGAGCAGTTGCCACGGTGCCATGGGATCGGCGCGCGGCTTGTCCCCGTGGCCAGCCCGAGCCTACAACCTGCCGCTCGTGGCGACGGGAAATTGTTGGGTTTCACCTCAGAAGGTTGAATGGTGCGGGAAGCCTCTGACTCTTGGAGCGATCGTTGGGGATTGGTGGCGTGTCTGCTGCTCGCGCTGGCGGTGCGTGGTGTGGCGATGTTCGCTCGGGCGGAGGAACTGACTCATGACCGTGACGCCTACTTGGGGATCGCTCACGGGATCGCGGCTGGTCGCGGGATGTGCAGTCCCGACAGCACGACTCCGACAGCCTTTCGGCCACCGCTCTATCCGACTCTGCTGGGTCTATTGATGGTGACGCTGCCGACGAGTGTTGCAGTTGGTCTGGTCAATGCGGTCGCAGGAGTCGTTACGGTTTGGGCGACGTTTCGTGCGGGGGAGTCGCTCGGGCTTGGTCGTGCGAGTCTGATCGCGGCGGCACTCGTGGCCCTCGACCCGATGCTGCTCTTGTACGGAACTCAGCCAATGACCGAGTCCGTTTGTGCGGGGCTGGTTTCGCTGTTGATCTTGGCCGTGGTGGGTTGCCCGGAGTCTCTGAACCGTCCGCTGAACCACGACCCCGCCGGGCTTGCCCCGGTGGAATTCGGTCTTTGCACTACTCGAACTCACTTGAGCAACGAAGGAGAAGAAGACGAAGAAGTGCGAAGATCTGCGAGCTACCGGGGCATGCCAGATGGAGCTTCTCAACGACAAGTTGACCAGGAAATTCCTCGCTCACGCTTCGGGTTGGTGTGCTCAAGATCCTCTGGTGATCGGTTCCGCGTGGGAGTGTTGTTCGGGTTGCTCGTGTTGTGTCGCCCGACGTTCTGGCCGCTGGTCGGAGTGCTTGCCGTAGGCTGCATTTTCCGAACACCGCAACTGTCTCTGAGGAGCTTGCCGTGGCGAGTCATCGCCGGGACGCTGCTCGTTGTCGCGCCGTGGGTGATTCGCAATCAACTCGTCATCGGGTTGCCGCTCCTGACGACGACTCATGGGGGGTACACGCTTCTGCTCGCGAACAACTCGGTCTTCTCGAACGAAGTCGTCGATCAGCCGTGGGGGACCGTTTGGAGCGGTGAGAGTCTCGCGCGATGGCAGGCGGGATTGGACGAGCGGTTGGAACGTGAACTCGGGCCGAACGCCTCCGAACTGGAACGCGATCATCGGCTGAGTCAGTGGGGGCGCGAGTTCATCGCCGCCGAGCCGCTTCGGTTCGCGCGCGCGGTTTGGCATCGCGTCCGCAGCTTATGGAGCGTCGTTCCGCACGGTGACGGTGACGGGGAAGGAGGCCCGAGTCGTCTTGTGATCGCGGCCGTCGGCGGGTTCTATTCGATCTTGCTGTTAGCGTTCGCGGTCGGGATGTTCGTTGTTGCGCGGCGTTCGGAGTGGTCGCGCTGGTGGTTGCTCTACGCGCTGGTCATCACGGTGCAGGGAGTGCATCTCGTCTATTGGACGAACGCGCGGATGCGAGCACCGCTGACGCCCGTCATTGCACTATTCGCGGTCGCGGCGGTAGAGCGACGAGCGAAGCGGTTGCTCTCGAATGAGTGAGAAGTGCTGGCTGGACACACGACCCCGAAGTGTGAACGGGGGCTGTCGATAGACTTCGCTCTCGTTCACACTTCGGGGGCGTGTGTGTCAGACAAGTCTTGCCGGTCGCCTCAGGATCGGCGGATCAATGACCGTCGGAGTTTTGTGAGCCGGGTGCCGTAAGGCCCCGGACATTTCGTCGAGGAAAGCCGGGGCCTTACGGTCAATGCCGCTCACGGAGTGAAGGACAAAGTGAGTGCCATTGGCCTGACGGCACCCGGCTCACAAAAGCCAAACTGGCAAAGCACGACCGTAATTGATGCGCCGATCCTAATCGGATCAGTCCGCGTGATCGGCAGGTTGCTCAGCATGGGACTCGTTTCGCCATGCCGCACGATCCGAGCGGCAGGAACGGCCTGAGCTGGTTTGAGTTCGTACTGGGAATCGGCAGGAATTACGTGAGTGGACAGCAATGTCGCGGACGATCTCTTTTTCGTCGCGGCGTAAGGAATCGTCCTCGCTCGAAAGCCGGATCGTCCTCGCCACCCCTTCTTTGATTCGAGTTCCCACCATGCTGACCTCTCGATTGACTCGCACTGTGATCGCCTCAATTTGCCTCGCCGTCTTTCTGTCCGGTTGTTGCGTTACGTCGATGAAGATTCGCAAACATCGTTCGTGTCCGTGTGAGTCGCAGCCCGGATCGGACTATGCCCCGATTCAGCAGGGAATCCCTGGTGAGTACGAGCCGACTCCTCCTCCGTCGCCGTTGCCCCCTGCACCAACTCCGGCCTCCGCCTCGAAGGCTCGTGACTTTGGGACGAAGACCGTGGCGATGTTCCGTTCGGCGGGGAGCAAAGTGGCGGGATCGTTCGAAGTGCTGAACTGAGGACGTTCATGACGACACAGCGCATCGCCGTGATTGGCGGAGACGGCATCGGCCCCGAAGTGACTCGCGAAGCAAAGCGCGCGGCAGACGCCGCAGTGCTGCGTGTCGGCTCGCACATCGCGTGGACCGAGTTCCCATGGGGGACTGACTACTACTTCGCTCACGGGCGAATGGCTCCGCCCGAGTTCCTTGATGAACTGGCCAAGTACGATGCGATGTTGCTCGGAGCGGTCGGTCATCCGCGCGTGCAGGACCACATCACGTTGAACGGCTTGTTGCTGCCGATTCGCCGCCGCTTCGACCAGTGCGTTTGCCTGCGTCCCGCGTATCTGTACGACGGCGTGGACAGCCCGCTGCACAGCAAGGTGCCCGGCTCGATCGACATGCTCGTCTTTCGTGAGAACACCGAGGGTGAGTACGCCAACGTCGGCGGTCGTGTCTATCAAGGCTCGAGCCACGATGTCGCGATTCAAACGTCGGTCTTCACGCGGCGCGGCTGCGAGCGAATCATCCGGGCCGCGTTTGAGAAGGCGATCACCCGGCCGCGTCATCGCGTCGCTTCGATCACGAAGAGCAACGCTCAGGGCTACGGCATGGTCTTGTGGGACGAAGTCTTCGCCGCCGTCGCGCTCGAATACCCGCAGATCGAAACTGAGTCACTGCTCGTGGATCGCGCGGTGATGGAGTTCGTGCGGAGGCCCGAGAGCTTCGATGTCGTCGTCGCGAGCAATCTGTTTGGCGACATCCTGACCGATCTCTCGGCGATCATCGTCGGCAGCATGGGCCTCGCCGCGAGCGGCAACATCGAGCCGACACGGCGTCATCCGAGCTTGTTCGAGCCGGTCCACGGTTCCGCGCCGGACATCATGGGGAAGGGGATCGCCAACCCGCTCGCCGCAATCCTGTCGGCAGCGATGATGCTCGACCATCTCGGTGAGCTGGCAGCATCGCAAGCGATCCACGCTGCGGTCTCGGAACTCCTTCGCACGCGAGGCCCCCGCACTCCGGACCTCGGCGGAACCGCGAAGACGCACGAAGTGGGTGAGGCTGTCTCGCGGTTGATCGAACAGGTTTGATGGACCGAGTTCGGTGCGCGACAGGATTTGTTGGTGGCGTGCGGCGACTACTGGTCGAACAGCGTTGTATTGCGGGGTTCATCACTAGCCCGACGCGCAAGCGAGGGCTTCACTTTCGACAACGGTTTGCCCTCGCTTGCGCGTTGGGCTAGTTGTTGAACAACCCCGCGATCTCAAGTTGTCCGACCACTACTCCGTGCCGGAATCTTGCCGTGCCCTCATCGCCTCCATCCGATAGACCGACAGGGCCACGAAGTCGTAGAGCGCATGGCAGACGATCGGCGGGACGAGATTGGACTCACCTGTGATCGTGTAGACCGCCGCGAGGTACATCCCGAGTAACCCGGCCAGCACGACATAGAACACGGACACTGAGTGAGCCAAACCAAACAGAATGTTGCTGACGATCAGCGCGGCAGTGATGCCGCACGTCGCCGTGAGCCAGGACTGCGCGACACCGCGAAAGAACATTTCTTCTGAGACGCCAGCCAACAGCGACAGGAACGCGAGGTCGAGCCAGTGGCATTCGCAAAGGGTCGGGCCGAGCGTGTCGGACAGAAAATCCTTCACACCTCGAAACGGGCCAACTGGAAAACGATGCGCCACGGCAAACAGCAGCAGCATCGGCAGCGTGGCACCGACTCCCCACAACACGGCCGCTGGCGTGAACTGAAGTTGGGCGAGCAAGTCGATCCCCGCTAGCCAAGCCAGCACGATCGTCACGATCAGCAAGCCCCCCTGGCAGTACGCCGCGATGCGCAGAAACTCGCCTCGACCGAGAAACGGCTTCGGCTGCTCTTCCTCTGAGGACGGTTCGCCGGTCTCAAGTTCATCGGACGACATGCGAATCTCTCAATGGAATTTGGCTTGATGACGACGTTCATTCGCACGCGACTGAGTTAGGGCCGGCTCATCAATTACCGGCGTGATTTGTGGGTTTGGTGTTGGTGAGCCGGGTGCCATTGGCCGTTAGGCCCCGGATTCTTCGACGGCGTGTCCGGGGCCGACGGCGTCCGGCTCATCACGATTCGACGGTTGTTGATGCGACAGCTCCAGGCCCGCCGGAAACTCGGCACAACCGGCTTACCGTGATTGACAGGCGAAACGGGAAAAAGCCGTGCTTCGAGACATCGAGTGAAACCGGTGCAGTGTGCTGAAGGGCAGCCCGATAACACACGTACCGGATTGAACCGCGTGATGCGGGGAGAGACGGGAGCAGGTTGTCGGGCTGATGGGCGAGCCTTGTGTCACAACGAGGTTTGTCCCTGAAGCGAACGGGGATGATCCCGCACCAGACGCAACACGGAACAACACAACAAGAACACTCCGTGCGGATTGATCGTCACCTTTCATCCAACATCGACAACAAGTCACCATGATGGGCCGCGCCCGTCTGGTCCAACTCGAAGCCGTGGGAACGGCAACCCGCGACCGCCGTCGTCAAGCCACCCCCTCGCCTTGGCGACGGCGATTGTTTTCTTTGTGGGCCGTGGGCCGTGCCTCGCATTGTCCCCTCGCCCCGGATCTGCGGGGAGAGGGTTAGGGGTCTTGTCGGGTGCGACGTTTGAAGTTCGGCTTGTCTTCTAGCCGGACTTCGACCACTTGCCATCACGGCTTCATCACCGGCCGCTCGAAGACGACGATGTGCTGGCGCGGCAGTTTGTCGATCGTCTCCTTCCACTTCAGGCCGAACTCGGGGAGTGTGATTTCCTTCTTCACCTGCGCCTCGGTCATCTTGTGGACGAGCTTGATTGGGACCTGCGGGTCTTCGCGCCGGTACTCGACGAACGCGATGCGACCACCCGGCTTGAGAGCCTTTGCCAGCTCGAGTGTCATCTCATACGGGTACTCAAACTCGTGATAGACATCGACCATCAGAGCGAGGTCGATCGACGCCTCTTTCAATTTCGGTGACTTCTCTGTCCCGAGGACCAGTTCGACGTTCTTGATCTTGTTGTTCATGATCTTGTCGCCGAGCAGGTCGAGCATCTCTTGTTGGATGTCGATGGCCAGCACCTTCCCCTTCTCGCCGACTTCGTGAGCCATCATTAACGAGAGGACGCCCGACCCGGCACCGACATCCGCGACGACCATTCCCGGCTTCAGACCCAGTTGCGCGACGAGCGTACTCAACCGCTCTTCCTCCTCCCGTTCAGGCCGCTCCAACCACGGGGCACCGTGAAACGACATGACCATCGCCAGCTCACGCCCCATGTAAAACTTCCCCTGCCCGTTCGGATCGTGCTCCTTCCGGAACTCGTACCGTCCGTCTTCGGACTTCGTGACATCGGGCTTCGCCGCGTCAGCTTTCTCCTGCGCCACCGCCTCCGTCGTGTAGATGCCCCCCGTGATGAGCAGCCAGAGCAACCCACTGATCAGCGCACAAAAGACGCAGCACAACCGAACAGACGAACGTTTCGAAGTCATTCCGCACCAACTTTCTTTTCGTGTCTTTCGCGAATTTCGTGGTTCAACTTCTTCAGAACCCGCGAGCTGCTTTGATGTCGTCGAAGTCGCGCAGTTTGTAGTCGATCTCGACGTAATCGAGCAGCCGGCAGAGCGACCTCACCGCGACACCCATTCCGTCCGGGCCACTGAAGCCGCCGAATTGGCCGCCCCCCTTGAGATGCGGCTCGAGTTCCAAGAAGACTCCCGGCGCTCCGAGCTGTTTCATCTTGGCGTCGATCGCGGGGAGATGCTCCTTCAAATCTCGCAGGATCAGTTCGTGACCCGAATCGCCGACATCGCACGGCACGAAGTTCTTGAGCATCTCCTCATTGACCACGCCGGTCCAAACGAGGCCCGGATCGACGCGATAGTCCTTGATGTGCATCCAACCGAACGATTCCCGCATCGCGCGGTACTCGGCCAGACACTCGAGCGGCGACAGATTCTGCGACGAGATGTTCCCGCCATCGAAGATGCAGACGAGGTTCGCTCGCCCGATCGCCTTCGCCAGCGCGGCGAGCATCCGCCCGTTCTGTCCGACGAGATTCGCCTCGACCTCCAGCCCGTAGACCAACCCCGCCTGACCGCACAAATCGACGATCGGCCCCAACCGATCCGCCGCCTGCTGCACGTACTTCGCCGGATCTTCCCCCTTCGGATGATAGAACGAGAACCCGCGAATCAATTTCGCCCCCAACGCCTGCGCCGCATGAATCGTCGCCGCCACGTCCCCCGCGTGATACTGCGCATCGGGGACAAACTTGTTGTGCGACCCGTCCTCGACATCGAGCAACTTCACCTTGCCTAATCGCGCCCCGATGCTCGTCACCTTCATCCCATAGTCAGCCTGCAATTTCACCAACCGAGCCAGTTCATCGCCATCCAACTCAGTCACATGTTTGACCTTCCCCGCCCCCGTCACATCGACAAACCGAGGCGAGTAATACTGAAGCCCAATCGCCGCCAAGGCGGCAAACTGTTCAACGGCCGTCTTGGAATTGGCCGACTCATCGGCGAACGCGGAAAGGATGATGGAAGGCTTGGTTGTCATAGTGTCTCACTCAGGAAGTCGATCAATGAAGTAGCTTGCTTTGCGAGAAAGCGTCGGCGATTCTTGGGCTTAGCAGCCGCAGATGCAAGCTCGCGTCTGGTCCCCTCGCCCCCGCCTTGCGGGGAGAGGGCTAGGGTGAGGGGGCTTCGCTTTAGCCAGTCCGTGTGACCAACGAGGTGTCTACGCATGACGAGTCCCGAATCAACCAACTCCCTCCGCGCCGGCATGGTCGGCATGGGGATGATCTTCGACGAGACCTACCGGCCGTTCTTTGAGCGGACTCACCGCGAGGGGCTTTATGACCGGCGGTTTGGTGATGTCAGCGTGCCACTGGTGGCGGTGGCGACTCGTACGGGGACGCGGGCTGAGGCGTACAAGCGGGCGGCGGGAAACGCGATCCATCCGTTTGTTTCTCATGCGGGAGCGGACTCGGTCGCGAAGATGCTTGCAGCGGGAGTTGATTTCGTTTGTGTGGCTTCACCCGATGACCGGCACTTTGGCGCGGCGAAGGCGGCGCTCGAAGCGGGGGCGCACGTGCTGATCGAAAAGCCTTCGGTGCTGAGGCTGCAAGAGTTGGACGAGCTGGTTGAATTGGCTCACTCGAAGAACCGGCTCGCGAAGGTGGTCTATCACAAGTTGCTCGACCCCGATCACAAGAAGCTGCGGACGCTGGTTCACGATCAGGTTCTGAAGCACGTCAACACGGGATACTGCTCGCTGCTGGAACCGAAGTCGATTTCGGGCGGGCAGTTTGCCGAGTGGATCGTGGGTCGCAACCCCGGTACTTACGTCGCCTGTCACTACATCAAGCTGATCGACTTCACGTTTGGCGGGAGGCTGAAGACGATCACGGCGACGGGCCAGCGCGGGTTGGTCGGGCCGAAGGACGGGCCGACGTGGGACAGCACTCAGATGCGGATGGTCTACGAGTACGACTCGGGCCGCGACGCCGCGTTTGACATCCACACGTCGTGGGTCACGCCCGACAACTTCCCCGGCTACGTCGAGCAGGAAGTTCAGTTCCGCTTCGACAACGGCGTCTGGAACGGTCACTCGCGCAAGCG
The DNA here is from genome assembly GCA_945862235.1 of Schlesneria paludicola DSM 18645. Lineage (GTDB taxonomy): Bacteria > Planctomycetota > Planctomycetia > Planctomycetales > Planctomycetaceae > Schlesneria > Schlesneria paludicola_A. The sequence continues at coordinate 3,265 of CAMAYU010000004.1, read as the reverse complement.
CGGCGTCGAACTGACGGTCGAGGGTGAGACACCGCTCAAACGGAAGATCACCGTCAACAACCACTACAACGGCACGTTCCTCGAGCCGTGGGGCGAGCGGTCTCAGCGCGGCTACGGCATCGAAGTCCTCGAACGGTTCGCGCGGGAACTCGCCTACGTGAAGTTTTCTGGCGCGGGGGCTGACGAACCGCAGCGACTCGCCGAAGTTCAGGCTCTCTCGTACAACGACCTCGCCGCCGACCGGCAATCGGTCGCGGCCGTCCAAGCCCTCGAAGCGATCCTCGAACGCCACGCCGCCGGTGAACCCGACTGCGTGGTTCGTGTCAACGACTCACACGGCGGGCTGACTCTGTATCGGCCGGGCAAGGCCGAGCCAATTGTGTTGTATTCGGGGCGAGTCTAGGTTGAAGTTGCCTTTTCAATGACGAGTGTCCTGCAAGCGACCGAATGAGGAGTGATGTCATGTCCATCGCGTTTCCCCCTGAATTGAAGCGTTTCGTCGATGCCGAGTTGTCTCAGGGACGCTATCCGTCTGAAGGGGATTTGGTTTGTGACGCGGTTCGTCTATTGCAGGCGAAGCGGGTACGCGGACTACGTGCTGAGATTGACCTTGGGCAGGCGGAACTCGATGCCGGGCGAGGCATCAATTGTGACGACGATGAGCTTGAGTCTTTTTTCGATGAGATCGACGCAGAGTACGAACGTGAACTGGCTACTGAGTCACGGAGCGCGTGATGCCAAGGTACACCGTCTCGCCGTTGGCGCGCGAGGACATCAAGTCGATTCTCAAATACATCGCTCGTGACAATCGGGCTGCTGCTCGAAATGTACGACTCCGCATGACCGAGAAGTTTCGCATCGTTGGCCACAACCCGGAATTCGGCGAAGCCTGTGATGAGATTCGGCCGGGACTCCGATTCACGCTGGTCGGCAACTACGTGATCTATTACCGACACGAAGCCATGAACGTTTTGATCGTGCGAGTCCTGCATGGTGCTAGAGATCGCGACAGACTGCTATGAACCACTTTCCAATAGAGCCATTTAGAGAAAGCACAAACCTTTCATGACTCAGCCGATTCAGTTCGCCGGTGAAACAAGATCCAATGCCGTTCGTCAGATCGTGGCCGAGCGGGAGCCGCTCGCGTTGCGGACGTTCACGCCGTCTCAGGCTGTGTTTGCCAAGTCGGCCGGCGTTTATCACTGGACTCCCGAGGGGCGGAAGCTGTTCGACTATTCGTCCGGCGTGCTCGTGGCGAATCTCGGGCACAACCCGAAGCGGTGGATGCAGCACTTTGCCAAGTCGATGGGTTGGTCGGCTGAGGCGCTGTTCGGAGCGGAGGCCCGAGCGGACGAGTACGTCCCCGCTGTCACCATGACCGCGTACAACGGCATCACCGAGATCGAGGTGCTGGCGGTGCAGCGGCTGTTGGCCAACATCAAACGGTCGAAGGGGAGCGAGCGGCTCGACACAATCGTCTGGGCGGCGTCGGGGTCGGAGGCGATTCAGAAGGCGCTGTGGGCGTGTCTCGCGCGGGACAAGACGCGCGACATGATCATTGCCACGCGGTACGGCTTTCATGGAAAGAAGGGCCTCGCCAACGCGGTCACCGGGTCCGAGAAGGACTCCGAACGCGACCCGCGCGTGAAGTTCATCAGCTTCCCGATGGACGAGATCATCGATGCCGGCTACGAGCCATCCGTGATTGACCTCGCCAAGTACCGGGCCGAACTGGACGACCTCTGGCGGCAGTTCGGTCGCAAGCTGACGTGCCTCATCACCGAACCGTATCTCGGCGGAGGCGGCAGCTTTCATCCGACGGCCGCCTACCACCAGATGCTCCAGCAGTTCTGCCGCGAGAAGGATTTGCTGTTCATCTTCGACGAAGTGCAAGCCAACTTCGGTCGCACCGGTTCGATGTACGCCTTCGAGGAGTACGGCGTCGAGCCGGACATGGTTGTGCTGGGGAAGGGCCTCGGTAACGGCGTCCCCGTCGCAGCAGTCGTGTCGCGCTGTGATGCCTTCGACGTGATGAAGTACGGCGAAGTGTCCGACACGTGGAGCGCCAACCCGCTGTCGTGCGCGGCGGTCCTCGCGACGCTCGATGAGTTCGAATCGACCGACGTCCTGAAGCACGTCCGCGAGTTAACGCCCCTCTTCCTGAAGAAGCTCGACCAGTTGAAGCTGACCGGCCTCGTCAATCACGTCCGGGGCGAGGGCCTCGTCTTCGGCTTCGAGTGCAACGCGGTCGGATCGCTCACACCGGGCGAGGTCGCCGCGAAGATCGTCGAAGCCTGCTACCTCGGCCGAGACGGAGTCGGCATTCATTTGCTGGGCGCACTCGCGGGCAAAGTCCTCCGCGTCAGCCCCCCGCTGACGATCACGCTCGACGAAGCCAACGCCTCGCTCGACCTGCTCAATGACCTCGTCGGCACGCTCGCGGACAAGCTGAACGCCCGCGTGCTAATGGCATGAACAGCATTGGCTGATTGTCGTAGGGTGTGTTGAGTCCTCGAAACGCACCCTGATCACAATGTTGGCGACACCTGCGGTGCGGTGCGTTTCGAGGACTCAACGCACCCTACAAGACTCGACGAAGCCAACGCCTCGCTCGACCTGCTCAATGACCTCGTCGGCACGCTCGCGGACAAGCTGAACGCCCGCGTGCTAATGGCATGAACAGCATTGGCTAATTGTCGTAGGGTGTGTTGAGTCATCGAAACGCACCACGATTATGGCCGAGCTGTCGATTCCGGTGCGTTCCGAAGACTCCACGCACCCTACGCGACGGCGGCTCTGAACTGGCGTGCCAAACGCTGGTTTGCGTGTTTTCCAGCTTGAATTCCACGATTTCCGGCCGCGTCGCTGGGGGGAAGTCGTTTGCCGCTGGGGAATCTGAGGATCCGCAGACCCAGACGGACGTGGCGCTGGTGAAGACTCGCTGGCGGCTGGGAGTAGCCGGACTGCCACAGGTGGAAACCCGTTCGTATCTCTGGCAGAAGATGCGTGGCTGGTTGAAACGGGGTGTCTTCTCCAAGAACTCAGAATCCGTTTGGCGATTCTTCAAATCTCTCAGCGACAATGCGGCCCGATTTGGCTACCGCCGTGCGGCGATCGCGAGGTTCCGACTCGTCGCTTGGAGAAAGGGTTCTGTCATGGCCACACGCATTGATGTCGAGTACGACCGTCAGCATACGAACGCCGACATTCAGGAAATCGTCGCGCGGGCAACTGTCACCGTCAACGTGCTGCAACAGTTGGGAGC
>CAMAYU010000003.1 GCA_945862235.1 Schlesneria paludicola DSM 18645 | reverse complement strand
ACACAGGTAAAACGTTCGACGCTTCGATAACTTTTGACACGGTGGTGTGCTCCTGGAAAAGAAATGGGATGTCGTTCAACTCCAATTTCTCCCCAAGCACACCGCCTTCTTCAACTCACCTCATCCACGACTTTCGACAATAGCTCCCGAGTCGTCCTCAAGGTACAATAGCCAACTCAGACAGCGGCTATCCGAGAACCGTATTTGTGAGCCGCAAGGCGCTAGCCGCGGGTTCTTCATTCGTTCAGAACCGGCGGCTAGCGCCTTGCCGCTCACGGCTATCCACACGAATGGCGGAGTGCCACAAAGCTCATAGGATCGTCGAACGTCCCACGAAGAACCTAAACGTCCGGCAAAGAAGCAAAGAAACTGTCTTTGTCGGTCATCGCGAAGAAGGCCAATCGGAAATTCACTCGATGAAACATCCTCTGCAACTCCTTGCTCCTCTGGTCTTGGTTTCTGCGGCGCTGGTTCGCGTCGCAGTCTTGCCGAACCTCGCCAGTGCTGATGAGCCAGCTCGGGCTTCGATCTGGGGCCGGAGCATTGCGGCCGAGCCGTTCGACAAGACTCCGTTTCGAGAGATCCGCATTCCGGAGTGGGTGCAGGAAACTGTGGGAGTGGGCTACACGCTGTCGGTCCAGAATGCCGAGCAACGGCAGCGTGCCGTCAAAGCTGGGGTCACGATCAGCGAGATGGGCTTCGTCGATCCGTTTCACGTCTTCTATGACAGCAAGCTGCTGAAGCGGCGCAGTCCGCATGTTGCGGCGGACTCGGTTGATAAAGAGGTCGCCGAATATCGACGGCTCGGGCTGCGGATCCTGGGCGTTTATCCGCCGACATTGCAAAGCGAGGTCTATGCCGAGCATCCCGACTGGCGGCGAGTTCCAACCAACACGACGGACGTCCCGCAGGTCGATCTGAAGCAGCATCCTTATGGAGGCATGTTGTGCCTGCTCGGTCCGTATGGCGACTTCTTCATCGAGGTGCTCGCGGAGATCGTCGAGAGGTATCAAGTCGATGCGTTCAGCTTTGATGGACTGCATTACGCGGGCGTCTGCTACTGCCAGCATTGCCGCGAGAACTTTCGGCGCGACACCGGCGGCGAGATTCCGAACGTCGATCTCAACGATGCCGCATTTCGGCGTTATCAGCATTGGGCCGATCGACGCATGGAAGACGTCATTCGTCGGATGCAAACGCGGCTCAAGGGGATCAAGCCCGATGTCGCGCTGGTGACCTGGACGACGAACGCCGGTCGCTTCGGTCATTACCGCGACCTGCCGCGCAACATGCCGGCGCGGATGAATCTGTTGCTGGATGCTCCCGACCAGGAATTCTGGCTCGATGAAACCAACCGCGGCGCAACGATCGTCCCGGCGCTGGCCAACGCCTACATCTGGGCCTGCACGAATCACCGGGTCGCCTTCAGCGAGCCGTATCTGATGTCGCACGGCAATCCTTACGGCAAGGACAGTTTCCCCGCGCATGAAGTGCTGCGTCGCGTGCTGTTGGCGGCGACTCACGGAGCCAGCCCAAGCCTCGCGGTCATCCAGCCCGAGCACATGCAAAAAGGGGCCTATGACGCACTGGCCGAAGTCCAACGACGCAAGCCCTGGCTGACTCACAAACGTCCTGAGCCGTGGGGCGCGATGCTGCTCAGCGACAACACGCGCACGTTCTACGGTCGCAGTTCGGGGCAAGTTGAAGATCGTTATCTGGCACATGTCTTCGGGACTTACCGAGCGATCCTCGAAGAGCATCTGCCGGTGACGGTGACTTGCGATTGGAACCTGAACGCGGACGATCTCGCGAGCCAGAAGGTGCTGATTCTGCCCAACGCCGCCAGCCTGAGCGACGCGCAAGCCGCAGCCATCCGGGAGTTCGTCAGGAATGGCGGCGGACTGGTGGCGTCGCTCGATACGTCGCTCTGCAACGAGTTTGGCGACCCGCGTCCCGATTTCGCGCTGGCCGACGTGCTCGGAGTTCATCACGGCGGCCCGACAAAACCGCTCGCAAAACCGGCGACGAAAGACGGAGCCGCGCAGCCCGATGCGGCAACTCGCTCCGATCTCGACATCAATTTCGCGAGGAACCTCGATGACGACTATTGGCTGAAGCGAAAGAACGTCTTCGCACTGCGAGTGCCGAGCGACAGTGTGCTCGCCAGCGACAAGCTGCGCGAGTTGATCGGTCGCGAGCCCGTGACGTTCAAAGGCCCGCTGCTCAATACTCGTGTCAGTGAGGGCATCTCGATCGCAGCTCAAGCGGCTCCGCACACCACGCCAGACGCCGCGCCCACTCCAGCCATCGTGACACGACAATTCGGCAAGGGCCGAGTCGTCTACTTCGCCGCCGGCCTCGATCACGCGTACTACAGCTATGCCTATCCCTATCAGCGAGTGTTGCTGGCCAACGCGATTCGCTGGGCGGCCAACAGCACTCCTCCCGTCGAAGTCGAGGCTCCACGCTGCGTGCATTCCACGGTCTTCCGACAAGAGAAAGACGGCCAGACAAAACTGCTCGTGCATCTCTACAACGATGTCAACACCTCGGCGTTTCACGGACTGCCCAACGACGACGTTCCGCTCCGAGAAGAGACGCTGCCGATCCACGACATCCGGCTCAGCCTGCACGGCTACCGCATCCAGCAAGCGACGCAACAACCCGAAGCCCGCCCGCTCTCTCTGGCTGTCGAAGGTTCATCCACCGTGATCACGGTCCCGCGCCTCGAAGTTCACTCCGTAATCGTGCTCGATCTGGCGAGTTCGGAATGAGACACATGCTCCATCAGCCTCCGGGAACTAATGCGGCCTCAACGCCTGATACCTTGGTTGTGAGCGGCAAGGCGCTAGCCGCCGGTGCTGCAAGATGACCGGCGGCTAGCGCCTTGCCGCTCACTCATGAATCCTCTTCGTAGCTTTGAAGCCACACTAGCAGGTGACTCGCAATCCGAGTTCAATATCTTGACTCGCTGCGTATCACCATTGCCAATTAACTGCCCCAAGGAATGCGTTCGGAAACTCAAAACTCAAGGATCGTTAGACATCTCATGAAAACTGCATCGTTCCTTTCTTGTCGCTTGATCTTCAGCAACATGCTTGCGGTGGTTGTCGTCGGCAATCTGTGTGTCGCCGCGGAGCCGAGCAAGACTCTGCCGGATCTCACGCAGGATCGTGCCGTGGATCGCGAGCTGACTTACAACCTCGGAGGGACCGGCTTGCGAGGTTGGATTTACAGCAAACCGGCGACTTACTTCGATGGGCTGCAAGGTCGGACGACGGCGGCCAGTCGACAGATTCTGGTGACTCACGTCGGGGCGAAGTCTCCGGCTGACGGAGTGTTGCAAGTCGACGATGTCATCTTGGGCGTCAATGGGAAACTCTTCAGTGAGGATGCTCGGAAGAGCTTTGCTCTCGCGATTCAGAACGCCGAGAAGGAGTCGAGTGGCGGCGTGCTCAAGGTGACTCGGTGGCGCGCGGGGAAGACGGAGGACGTGCAACTCAAGTTGAGAGTGCTCGGGACGTACTCGGCGACCGCTCCGTATGACTGCCCGAAGTCGAAGAAGATTTTCGAGGAAGCCTGCGTCGCGTTGGAGAAGGAATCACTCCCCGCGAACTGGCACGGAGCAATCAGTGGGCTCGCGCTGCTGGCGACGGGCGACGACGCGTATCGACCTCGATTGAAGAAGCTCGCTCAGGAGATCGCGGCGAATGCACTCAAGTCGGAACGCATCGGCATGGGGAGTTGGGAGAGCAGCTATCGCGGGCTCTTCTTGGGTGAGTATTACCTCGCGACGAATGACTCATCGGTGCTGCCAGCAATCAATGCCATCACGGTAACGCTGGCTCACGGGCAGAGCATGTATGGCACTTACGGGCACGGTTTCGCGCCTCGCACGCCGGAGGGAAAGTTGCATGGTTCGGTCCCGCCGTATGGTCCAGTCAATCAAGTGGGACTGCCGGCCAATCTGGCGATCGTCTTCGGCAAGAAGTGCGGCGTGCTGGATGAAGAGGTTGCCCCAGCCATCGAACGCGCGGCGAAGTTCTTCGGCTACTTTGCGGACAAAGGGACGATTCCCTACGGCGAGCACGAGCCGTGGCCGTTCCATGACAACAACGGCAAGAGCGCGATGAGCGCCGTGCTGTTCGGTCTGCAAGACAACAAGGTCAGCGAGGCTCAGTTCTTCGCGAAGATGACCGTGGCGAGCTACCGCAGCCGCGAGTGCGGCCACACCGGGCAGGGCTTTAGCTATCTCTGGGGTGCGCTCGGAGCGAACGTCGGGGGGGCGGACGCGGCGGCGGCGTTCTTCAAGGAAGCGTCATGGCACTTCGATCTCGTGCGCCGCAGCGACGGCTCATTCACTTACGACGGCGGCGAGCAATACGGCCCCGGCAAGACCGACGACAACACTTACTACGGCAAGAGCAGCTACTTCGGCCTGAGTCCCAACGCGACTTATGTGCTGACGTACTCGCTGCCGTTGAAGAAGATCATGCTCACCGGCAAGCAGGCAAATCCGGCGTGTCGGCTCAGCAAGGTGGAAGTCGCAGCGGCCGTGACCTCCGCGCGTTTCGATACGGATCGCAAGACGAAGACCGTTCCGGAATTGATGGCCGCGTTTGGCGATTGGTCGCCGATCGTGCGAGGCTGGGCGGCAGAAGAAATCGTCACTCGTCCCGACGCGGAGTCCTTGATTCCCGAGTTGATCAAGATGGCCGAAGGACCGGACAAGCATCGTCGCCAGGGTGCCTGTGAAACACTCGGCCTGATGCGAACGACCGACGCACTCCCCGTTCTGATAAAGTTGCTCTCACACGAAGATCGCTGGCTGCGTTTCAAAGCGGCTCAGGGCATTCGCAAGATTGGAGTCAAAGGTAAGTCCTCTCTTCCAGAGATTCTCAAGGCCGTGGCGAAAACTGCGGAACCGCTCCAGCCCATTCACTGGGACGATCCCATTCAACTGACTCACGGCCAGTTGGCCGCGGGGCTTTTCACCGGCCCAATGGCGGACGCTGTCAAAGAAGTCGATCCCAAGCTCGTTTATCCTGCAATTCGAGCCATCGCCTCGAACGCGGACGGCATGGCGCGGGCCACGCTGCGAGGCTTCTTCGAAAACAAGCTGTCGCTGGAAGACGTTCAAGCCTTGGCCCCCGACATCTACGCCGCCGTCAAAACGCCCAGCCCCGCCGACACGATGTTCGGCAACGAGATCCGCATGGGAGGCTTCAAGGCGTTGACTAAGTACTACTTCCAGGAGGGGGTCGAAGTCGGCGTCATGTTCGCGAAGACTCAAGGCGGTCACGGCAGCGAAAGTCGCACCGGCGAGATCATGAAAGAGATCGCGAAGTACGGCACCGCCGCCAAGCATGCGATCCCCGAACTGAAAGAACTGATCGCCGAACTCAACGCCCAATGCGATCGCGGCGAGTTCCCGAAAGGTGAACTCAACGACCGCCGCGTCAATGCCGTTGAAGCGGCGATCAAGTCCATTGAAGCGGCGACCGATCATCCTGAGCTGCGGAGTATCAAATCGAGTTCCAAACAACGGTAGGTCATTGAAAACAGAGTGCGTTTAGAGCAACTCCTTCATACCATCCGTGCACTGCCAGTTGCCGGGCTTAAGACAATGACTCCTGATAGTTCTGGTCCGTGAGGCCCTTATCTGAGGTGAATTGCCGATGCTCAATATCGACCAACAGGCGCGGTTCAGCCGACGCGGGATGCTCCACGCCGGAGCGTTGGCCTTCGGCGGACTGAGCTTGCCATCGTTGCTGCGGCAGCGCGCTGTCGCGGGGTCCGACTCTGGGATGGCAGATACTTCGGTAATCTTCCTGTTTCTGCACGGCGGGCCGAGCCAATTGGAAACATACGATTTGAAGCCCGATGCTTCGACCGAGGTTCGCGGCCCGTTCCGACCGATTCCGTCGAATGTGCCCGGCATCGATGTCTGTGAGTTGTTGCCCAAACATGCGAAGTCCGCGCATCGCTTCTCGCTGATTCGATCCTGCACGCATGGCGACGGAGGCCATTTCGAAGCGCACGGACGCTTCATGTCCGGCAACGCGGGGCTGAAAGCCGGCACGTTCGAGTCGACGCATCCGCAGATGGGGGCCATCGTGGGCCGCTGCCTGAAGTCTCGCACGCGCGGACTGCCTGCGGCGGTCGGCATGGGGTTGGTCATCTACAACAGCCAGTATGGCGAATACGTGCCGGGCATCGGCGAGGGCTATTGGAGCAGCGCGTGGCGGCCACCGATCGTCACGACGACCGGGCTGCCGAACTCGACGCTCACGGTGGCTGCCGAACGACTGGATGATCGAACGGGCCTCCTCCGGCAATTCGATCAGATGCGACGCGAGGTGGATCAAAAACGGGTCATGGATTCGATGGACGAATTCAACCGCACCGCCGTCGAGATTCTGACGGCGGACAAGGCCCGAGCCGCTTTCGATCTGAGCAAGGAAGATCCGCGACTCGTCGCCCAGTACGGCGAAGAGTGGGGGCGGAATGCCCTGGTGGCGCGACGACTGGTGGAGGCCGGCGTGAGCTTCGTCACGATCAGCGTTCCCGGCGGCGTCAAGGCGATGGACGCGCCAGGTTGGGACGATCACGCGATCAACATCGACCTGCCGACGATCATGCCACTTCGATTGCCCGTGTACGATCAGGTGGTGACCACGCTGATCAACGATATCTACGACCGCGGGCTCGACAAGAAAGTGCTGGTGATCGCTGCCGGCGAGTTTGGCCGCACGCCCAAGGGAACGCTGCAACCGGGGACGGCCACCGGAAAACTGCAATGGGGCCGCGACCATTGGCCCGGCGCTCAATCGATCCTGGTCTCCGGCGGAGGCATGCGGATGGGGCAGGTGATCGGCGCCACCGACGGACAAGCGGCCTATCCTGTCGAGCGCCCCGTCGATCCTCAGGATTTGATGGCCACCATGTACCGCCACTTGGGAATCGATCTGACAACCCACATTCCCGACGCCAGCGGTCGACCCATCGCCATCACCACGGGCACACCGATCCGGGAGTTGATCTGATGGGCTAACGATTCCCGTAGGACGGCCTTTCTAGGCCGTCTTGCCTTTCCAGGACGGCCTGGAAAGGCCGTCCTACGAGCGTCTGAAACAAGATTCGTCGTCTCCAGCAATGCGTTGGATCACTCTTCAAGCCAGCAGCGGAACAAACCAATGGCACATCTGATTCGAGCGACGCTGTTGGCGCTCTTAGCCTCGACCGTCTGTGTCGCCGACGAAGTGCCGTTACGGACGATGACCTGGTTGCTTCGAGACGAGTTCCGCACGGGAGTCGCGCGAGAGAACCCGAATTCCGATCGCGAAGATCAACCGGTCTGGCATTTTTTGAGAACGAGCCGGTCGGAAGGGCCGGTCGAAACGCGGAAATGGCTGCGCGACGGGAAGTACGTGCCGTTGGCGGATGGGGGCGAAAACCTGTTCGGCTCGCCCCTCAATGGCTGGGCCTTTCGTGCCAAAGAGCCGCTCGCGCCTGCGATAGGAAAGGTCACTGCGGAGTACGACATCGGATTGAAGTTTCAGCCGAGTGACATCCTGATCGCTCCGGGGCCTGATCACGCCATTGTCGTCGGCTGGCGGAGTCCGGTCGGTGGAAAGCTGGAGATTCAAGGCGCATTCGAGCACGCGCAGACGTGCTGCGGAGTCAATTCACAGATTCGCTGGTATGTCGAGCGTGGTGCTGCTCCCGATGAGTCGCAAGGCTTCCGCTCGACGGTGCTGGCATCCGGTGAATCGGACTTCGGAACTCCGACGCAACGGGGAGCTTTCCACATTCGCGATCAGGTCGTGCAACCTGATGATTTCATTTACTTCATCGTTGATGCTTTCGCCGACGGTACTGCGACACCGCATCACGGCGACGGCACGCGATTGGAAGTGACGCTGACCGTGCGCGATGCGGTCGTCCCGCCTCCGCCATCATTCGAGAAAGACATCGTCCCGCTGCTCGCGTCAAAGTGCCACGACTGCCACGGCGGCGACGTGCGGGAAGCGAAACTCGATCTGCGAACTCTCTCCGAGATTTTGCGGGGCGGCGAGAACGGCCCGGCGGTCGTTCGCGGCAAACCTCACAGCAGCTTGCTGATCGACCTGGTGGCTAAGGGGCAGATGCCGCCCAATGACAAGGAACGAGTCTCGGGCGCGGAACTGGGTCTGCTGCGCCGTTGGATCAAGGCCGGCGCGCCGGCTGACGAGAAGATTGTGGCCCTGCCGCCGCATACCCAAGTGACCGACCAGGACCGTAGCTACTGGGCCTTTCAGCCGCCGCGCAAGAGGACTGAACCGCAAGTTCGCCACCAAGATCGCGTGCGGACGCCGATCGACAAGTTCCTGCTGGCCAAGCTGGAAGAAAAGGGACTGAGCTTCTCGCCCGATGCCGACCGCAACGTGCTCATTCGCCGAGCCCATCTCGACTTGATCGGTCTTCCGCCGGAGCCGGCGGCGGTGAAAGCGTTTCTCGAAGACGTCCGGCCCAACGCCTACGAGCTGTTGATTGACGAGTTGCTGAAGTCGCCGCATTACGGCGAACGCTGGGGCCGACACTGGCTCGATGCGGCGGGTTATGTCGATGGAAAGCTCGACAATGATCTCGGGACGATGTACCCCAACAACGGGATTTGGCGCTATCGCGATTACGTGATCCAGGCCTTCAACGACGACAAGCCGTTCGATCAGTTCCTGACCGAGCAGATTGCTGGCGACGAACTGGTCGATTGGCGCGAGACCAAGACATTCGACGCGCGGACGAAGTCGCTGCTCACCGCCACGGGCTTTCTACGGAATGTCGACGACCACACCGACTTTGATCAGTACGGCATTGAGAAGCGATACGAAGTCGTCAATGAGACGCTCGACATGTTCTCGACGGCGGTCCTGGGGCTGACGTTGGAGTGCTGTCGCTGTCACAACCACAAATACGACCCACTGCCGCAGCGAGATTACTACCGGCTGATGGCTTGCTTCGAACCTGCCTTCAATCCGCATTCTTGGAAGAAGCCGAAGGACCGCTATCTGGCCGATGTTTCTCCTAAAGAGCGTGCCGCAATCGACCAGCGAAATACGGAGATCGATCAACAGGTTGCGGAACTGACCAAGGCCGAAGCAACGTTGCGACAGCAGGTCCGGCAGCGCGTGTTCGATGCGCGTCTGGCGGCGATTCCCGAGACGATCCGCGCCAACGTCAAACAGGCGATGGAGGTAGCGCCCGACAAGAGGAACGAGGCTCAGAAGACTCTCGCGGCGACTCATGAAACCGCGCTCAAGGTCACGGATGCCGACATCGACGCTGCTCTGACCGACGCGGAGAAGGCCGCGATCAAATCGAGTGCCGAGCAACGCGCCGCCTTGTTGTCCCAGAAAAAAACCTATGGCGTGATTCAGGCACTTTGGGACGTCGGCGCGCCCCCCATGTCGCATCTCCATCGTCGTGGGAATGTCAAAGCGCTCGGTGCGCTCGTGCAACCCGGTTTCCCGGAGATCCTTCAACCCGTGGCGCAAGTCAACGAAGCGGCGATAGCAGACGTGCCTGGGGAAACCAGCGGACGCCGTCTCGCCCTCGCCCGCTGGTTGACGCAGCCCGATCATCCGCTGACTGCGCGCGTCTTCGTGAATCGCGTCTGGCACCATCATTTCGGGCGCGGCATCGTCGAGACGCTCGGAAACTTCGGCCACTCGGGAAGCCTGCCTTCGCACCCGGAACTGCTCGACTGGCTGGCGGTCGATTTCACCGAGAACGGTTGGAGCATCAAGCGGCTTCATCGACAGATCATGCTCTCGACGGCCTATCGTCAGTCGTCGCGTCGACCAGTTCGTAGTCCCGGCTTTAGCCGGTCCGAGCCAGACCGCCTGAAGGCGGAACTACAAACTGACCCGGAAAACCGGCTGCTCTGGCGGATGAACATGCGCCGCATCGAGTCCGAGATCGTGCGCGATTCGATGTTGGCCGTCTCAGGCACTCTCGATCGGACGCCAGGCGGCCCGCCCGTCGGAATCACGAATCCGGCCGATGGCTTGTCCGAGGCCAAGTCCTCTCCGACGCCGACGAGCATGAACCGACGCAGCGTGTATCTGTTTGCCCGACGCGTGTATCCGCTGAAGCTCCTGGAGATCTTCGACGCGCCGATCATGCCGGTGAACTGCACGCAGCGGATCAATTCGGCGACCGTGCTCCAATCGCTGGCGCTGCTCAACAGCGAGTTCCTGTTCGCCCAGGCCGATCAGATGGCGGAGCGTGTCATCAAGACAGCGGGACCGGAGCCGGCTGTGCAAGTCAGGCTCGCATTCCAGTTCGCATTCGCTCGTCAACCGACCGAGGCCGAGTCAGCGAAAGCAGCGGGATTCATGGTTGAGCAAACTCAGGGTTATGGAGCCGACAAAACTCCGCCCGACAAGGCGCGGCAGAGGGCGCTCGCAGACCTTTGCCACATGCTGCTGTCGTCGAACGAGTTTCTTTATGTGGAGTAATTCTGACATGGATTCTTGGCGACATGTTTCACGACGCGACCTGTTGCAGTCGCTCGGCAGTGGTTTCGGCACGCTCGCGCTGGCCGGCACGTTGAGTGACGCCGGACTGCTGAGCAGTACATTGGCCGCGAATCCAAACACGCCGGGCAATCCGCTCGCGCCGCGTCAGGGGCACTTGCCGGCCAAGGCTCGGGCCATTGTGCAGCTCTGCCAAAATGGAGGACCGTCGCAGATGGACCTCTTCGACAATAAACCCGAGTTGTCGAAGCGGCATGGCCAACCGCATCCCGAACAGGTCGAGGTCTTTCAGCTCGGCAACAAGAACGTGCTGATGGGGACGCCGTTCCAGTTCGCCAGACATGGGCAGTGCGGGATGGAACTCTCGGAGTTGATTCCGCATCTCGCCGGGGTCGCGGATGACTTGTGCCTCGTGCGGTCGATGTTCACGGAGAACAACAACCATCCGTTCGCCCTCAACATGTTGCAGACGGGCAAGACGTTCAACGGGCGTCCGGCGATGGGTTCGTGGATCGGTTACGCGCTCGGCACCGAGAATCAGGATCTTCCCTGCTACATCGTTCTGCGAGATCCGGCGGGCTACAACACATCGGGCAAGATGGTTTGGTCGAACGGCTGGCTACCCCCCGTCTACCAAGGAACCGAGTTCAGTTCGTCCGGAACTCCGGTCCTGCATCTGAATCCCGCACGTCCGGTATCTTCCGAGTCACAAGCTCGTTCGCGCCGCCTCTTGCAGGAACTGAACGCGGCGCATCTCGAACAGCATCCGCGCGAACTGGAACTCGATGCTCGCATTCAGAACTTTGAGCTGGCGGCGCGCATGCAACTGACGGCGACACAGGTGCTCGACCTGTCGCAAGAGACCGCCGCAACAAAAACGCTCTACGGCCTCGATAACCCCGCGACGGCCGGCTACGGCACGCGTTGCCTCATGGCCCGTCGGCTGGTCGAGTCGGGCGTGCGGTTCGTGCAGGTCTTTCCGCCGCTCGATCCGTCATTTCAACCGTGGGACAACCACGGCAACCTGAAGAACGACCTTCGCAAAATCTGCGGCCACGTCGATCAGCCGAGCGCAGCGTTGATCACGGACTTGAAGCAACGCGGCCTGCTCGACGACGTGATCGTGATGTGGACTGGAGAGTTCGGTCGCTTGCCCATCACCGAAGGATCGGACGGTCGCGATCACAATCGCCATGCCTTCAGCACGGTGATGGCCGGCGGCGGCTTCAAGACAGGTCACATCCACGGTGCGACCGATGAGTTCGGTTACAAGTCGGTCGAGAACCGCGTCAGCATTCCTGACCTGCACGCGACGATCCTGCATCAACTCGGTATCGACCACAAAAAACTCGCCTTCACACACAACGGCCGCCCGGAACGGCTCACCGATCCCGAAGTGACTGGGGCGCGAGTCGTCAAAGAGCTGTTGGCATGATTCGGCGATGGGGAGGACACACGATGCGCACGATTCTTCGAGGTTGGAACGTCCTGGCGGTTGTGTTCATTGCCTGGTCGTCATTGTCCGCTCAGGAGCACATTCCGCGAACCACGCACGACGCCAATCTCTATCTCTTCGTTGATGACCGTTGGATCGAGAAGCAGCGTGGAGTGACGCGGGTCTATAACCAGGCCCAACCGCTCGATCAGCCGATCATCGCGCCCGATGATGCGAAGACAGAGGCCGACTGTGCCTGGGGCAACGTGATTCGCGAAGCGGACGGGAAATTCCGCTTGTGGTACTGCACGATGACGATGGGGCGCAATGCCGCCGGTCCCCACGAGATGGCCGCCGCGGGTGTCTGGGGACGCGGCGACGATTTCACTTTTCGTCCCCGTTCGGATGCGGATCGCCCGGACGTCGAGTCCATGCTGGGCAAGTACGCCGAGTCGGACGACGGGATCATGTGGCGGAAACCGAAAGTCGGATTGATCGCCAATCGCGGTAACAAGGACAACAACGTGATCCTGACCGGCCAGCGGGCCTCGGAGCAAACTCGAGGAGCCCTCACCAACTTTGACGGCTACACCATTCTCCGTGACGACCGCGAACCCAACCCCGATCGTCGCTACAAGATGGTCGCCCATTGGGAGTCCGTCCATTTCTGGGACAACCATGCCGTCAGCGGTTCACTCGGTCGTCCCAAGGCGATGATGGACCGTTATGCCGCCGCGCGGGGTGAATACATCACCTACAGTCCCGACGGACTGCGCTGGGAACAACCTCTGGAGCGGCTGGAGTCTCTCCCGAGCGGAGGCGGCGATCGACTGCTGGTCGTCCCTGATCGTCGGAACAAGCGCTGGATGGCCTACGTTCGCGCCGGCGGGCACTCGTATCCGGCGTTCAGTTACAGCGACGACCTGCGGCAGTGGTCTCCGGCGGAACCTGCTCGACGGATCACACCAGAACTGGTCAACGCGCCGGCTGTCGAGTGCATGATTCCGTTCAACTACGGCAATCAGGATCTGGGCTTTCCGTGCGGGATGGACAAGCCGAAGGGGCAGTTCACGGTGATGCTGGCCTCCCGCCATGATCGTGGAGAATGGAGCCCGGTCGTCCAGACCAGCGGGTTCATCCACCCTGGCCCGCCCGGCAGCTACTACGCCACGGGCGCCGTCCCTCTGCATAACGAGCCGTTCCTTGTTGGCGATGAGATGCTGATTTTCTTCAACGCATTTTCCCGGAATCAACAGACGCCTTGTCCGCTGGGTTCACGATCGATCGGCGTGGCGAAACTGCGCCGCGACGCGTTCGTCGGAGTGCGGTCGTCGGAAAAAGAATCCATTGGACAATTGACGACCAAACCGCTGCCTGTCCGCGGGAACCGGCTCTTGCTGAACGTCGAACAGCGTAGCGGCGCGGGTGAACGCGCGGGCGAAGTGACCGTCGCCTTGCTCGATGAACAGGGAACGGAGCTTCCTGGCTTCGGCTTTGCCGACTCCATGCCGCTGATCACCGATGCGATCCGGGCTCCCGTTCAATGGAAGACACAGGCAGACCTCTCCTCGCTACGCGACAAGAACGTCCGCGTCGCCCTGAGAATGCAAGGCCCGGCGATCGTGTATGCCCTCGCCATCCATAACGATCACCGCTGAATGAATCAGAGCAAGTCAAAGAGTATTCCTTCACGCCCCGGATTCGACACAATTACTGTTTGCCGTCGTACGAGTAGACTTCGTTGATACCCATTCCTCGGGAAGGACCAGTGATGAGATTGAGTATGATTGCGGCCGCGGGGTGGCTGCTGATTTCGACCGCGTTGGCCGCGGAGCCGAAGCTGATCGGGCATTGGCCGCTGACCAACGATGCGAAGGATGTGTCCGGCAATAATCGGCACGGGACAGCGCAAGCCGTCGAATTCGCCGACACAGGCGCTGCGTTCAACGGGCGGGGCAGCCGGATCGACGTGGCCGATGCGCCGCAACTCGGAATCCGCGATTTCAGCATCTCTCTTTGGGTCCATACCGAGGAGCAACTCGACGACGCCATCGGCGATCTCATCAGCCAATTCGATCCCGCAACGCGGACCGGATTCAATCTTTCGATCAAGCACCACGCCGGCGTGACCGGTAGCCAGGCGAATTTTCGGCACCTGGAATTCGGCATCGATCAGGGCCGACAGGATGCGCAATGGCGAGACGAAGGCCGGCCCGGCAATGCGATCTTCATCCATTCCATGGCCGTCCATGACGGCGGACTCTATGCCGGCACTGTCGAGGGGTGGACCAATCAGGATCACGGCCACGTTTACCGCTACGACGGCGGCCAGTGGGCAGACCTCGGAGCGCCGTGGAAGAGCAACGGCGTCACCGCGATGGCGAGCTACAACGGCCACCTCTATGTCGGAGTCTCGCGAGTGCTGCTGCATTATTCGGGATTGAAACCGACGATCGCCCATCACATCGGGGGCAAGGTCTTTCGCTACGAAGGGGGCGAATGGGTTGATCTCGGTCAGTTGCTCGGACTCGACGGCGTGCAGGGCATCGCGGAATTCAAAGGCAAGCTCTACGTCACCGGGTTCTATCAGCCGGCGCTCTATCGCTACGAGGGGGGCACGGAATGGACATCGCTCGGCTCTCCCGGTGGAATGCGGCCGGAAGCCCTGTGCGTCTACGATGGAGCCCTCTACGCCACCGGCTACGATGAAGGGGCCGTCTATCGATTCGATGGAGAAGCATGGAGCCGGACCGGAATTCTGGGCGATGCCACGCAGGTCTATGGCTTGGTGATCCACGAAGGCAGGCTGTTGGCGGGAACCTGGCCTCAGGGAACGGTGTATCGTTATGAAGGGGACGACAAGTGGGTCCGCGCGGGCCGGCTGGGCGAAGCGGAAGAAGTGATGGGAATGAATGTCTACAACGGCAAGCTCTACGGAGGGATGCTGCCGCTGGCGGAGATCTTCCGCTACGACAGCGACTTGAAATGGACTTCGGTGGGCCGCGTCGACACCACGCCCGATGTGGTGTATCGCCGTGCCTGGAACATGGCGGTCTATCAAGGGCGTCTGTTTTCCGGCACGCTGCCGTCGGGACACGTCAAGTCGTTCGAGGCCGGCAAGAACGCGACTTACGATCACCCGCTGCTGCCGGGCTGGCGACACGTCGCGGCCGTGCGGGAGCAGTCGCGGCTGCGATTGTACGTCGATGGGAATCGCGTGGCGGAATCGACAGAGTTCAATCCGGCGAGTTTCGATCTCGCCGCCAAAGTTCCCTTGCGGATCGGATTTGGCTCTCACGACTTTCTGAACGGCAAACTCAAGGACGTGCGGCTCTACGATGGAGCTCTATCCGCCGAATCGGTGAAGAAGTCGGCGACGATGCGGTGAGGACAAGGTGACTTTTCACCGGTATTACCCAACTGGCATTCAGCCCAAACGGGATCCGAACAGTTTCACCGCGTTGTCTCGCAAGATCAGCCGTTTGTCGGCGTCGGACAGGTCGGCGTGGTTGATGCGAGCCCGCTGCATGGCTGTGCTGTAGAGGGGAGTGTCCGTGCCGAACAGTACCCGCTCGGCCCCGACTTCCTTCACCGCCCACTCGATCAGGTTCGGCATGATTGAGCGGGCACTCGACGTGTCGGCGTACACATTGCCGTGTTGGCTCTTCTGAATCGCTCGCACCTGGTGAGTGATGTCGCCATCCCAGCCACAGCCGATATGTGCGAGGATCAACCGGACCTCGGGAAACTTGTTGGCCCAGGGGACGAAGTCCTCGCACAGACTGTTCTGCTCGCTGGAGTGCGTCAGCACGATCGCCTTTCGTGCGGCGGCGAACTCGAAGAGCGGGGCGGCGTGGTCGCGAATCGGGTACCCGTGCTCTTCGGGATGAAGTTTGATCCCCACGCACTGAGGCTGCTTCAGCATCTCGTCGGCCTGCGCATACGTCTCCGGACGAAGCGGATCGATGACGACATACTGTTTGAGACCCGGTGTCTGGGCCACGATCCTCGCCGCTTCTTCATTCCCCACCGCGGCGTTGGCTTTGAACCGGGGCAGCAGAGCCAGGAGTGGCGAGACGATCGTCAAGCCGACGTTGACCGCCGTGGCCCGCCGGACCACTTCGTCGGCGTCCCCGGTCATCATCTGATTGTAAAGCGGAGCCTTGTCATACTGGATGTACACCCCGTAATGGCCGTGAACATCGATCGCGGAGATCGAAGCAATGGGATCATGCATGGCACTCGTCCTTCTGGAATGTCTATCGAGGAGCGACGGCTGGCACCCATTCCGGGAGCCGCTGCTTCAGCAATCGCACGAAGTTGTGATACTCCTCGTCACTGGAACCGATGTACGGAGGGAGCAGTCGCAAGGGCATCTCGGGTTCGTACATTTTTTCGAAGAGCTTGTCGTAACTGCCGTCGATACGATTATCGGGCATCGTCTCGAACAAGGTCTGTATGACGATGTCCACTTCACGCTGGATGGCGACCATCGTGGCCACATCGCGGCGCTGTCCCGCTTCGAACAAGGCCCTTTGCTTGGGCCAGTTCATAATGAACGAAGCCAGGATGCCGCACTCCCCGAACAGTGATCCATACACATAGCCCGCCTCCGAGAGGAAGTGCTGCAACTGTGGCGAGTCCTCGATCAAACTCCGCAGGTGCGATTGTGAATCGCCGCAATTTTTGGTCGCCACCAGATTCGGGTGCTCCTCCGCCAGCCGCCCATACTCCTTGCCGGTGACCATTCGCTTGGTTCGCGGCAGGTTGTAATGGATGAACTGGCAATCGGGAAAACGGCCGCACACATGTTGGAAGAAGCTGAACAGCTCTTTTTCGCTGAGGGCTGCCCAACTGGTCAACGAGATCTGGTACTGGCGGATACCAAGATCGCGTGCTCGCTTGATGCGATCGATGATCGTGGCCATCGACAAATCAATGACGCCGACGATCGGCTCGGCTTTTCCGAGACGCATTTCGTCGGCAAAGGCGGTGACGATTTCGTCGTACTGGCGATCCGTGACGGCGTAGCCTTCTCCCGCCGTGCCAAAGACATACAGGAGCTTCGTCCCGTGCAGGGCGTGCTGCACATTGCGGCGGAAAATGCGTTCCGCGAAGCGACCATTCTCGTCCCACGGGATGCAGCAAGTGGCCATGATTCCGCTGGGGTAGCGTTTATTCGACATCGGACTGGTCCTTTTCATTAGTCGAGTGGGATCGGCTTCCAGCCTGACTGGTTTCACTCCGAAATTGACAGGCTAGAAGCCTATCCCACGTCAGAAATCGTTGGTTGCTTCGGCAGTCGTGACTGCACCAGGATCAGTGCCAGAACGAGAATGCCAAGCGCCGTCATGAAACTCGCCCGCAGGCCGTATCGATCAGACACCAGCCCGAAAACAATTGGCATCACACCGATGGTGACTGTAATCAGGTTGGTGTAGGCCGTGTTTTCGCGCATCCGTTCCGGCTTCGAGCAACTGACAATGTAATTCAGGTAGTAGACATAAAATAGCTCGCCTCCGCCGAGCAGTCCGAAACCAAGCAGATACCATTTTCCCGGAACGAACAGTGCCCAGGCGATTCCTGCGATGCAAATCGAAGTCGTCGCCAACAATGAGGCCCTGGCATGCATCCTTGTCACGAGCCAGCCCAATCCAAAGCCCATCAGACATTTGAATCCGAATCGCAACGCCAACTGAACTCCTGCGTATTTCTCGGGGGCTTCACCCAGTGTCTCGCGGGCATACAGAGACATGTTGTTCATGATCATCGTGCCTCCATAAGTCAGCAGGAAGCCGATGGCTGCTGTGACGATCAGAGGATTCAGGAAGTACGATCGCAGTCCTCGCATGATCTCCTTCATTTTGACTCCAGCCTCTGTTTCAGATTCGGACTCAGGCACTGGCGGCACCCGAGCCATTTGGACCAGGACTGCGGACAGCCACATCACAGGACACGACGCGCCGAACAAGACAACATAACTCCACGGCTGCGGGATCGGTGTCACCTTCAGCATGTCCAGGAAGTCGCCCTTCAAAATCAACTGCGAAGCGCACGACCCCAGCACCGCAAAAATCGGCCCGATACCGAAGGTCCAGCCGAGCGTGAGGCCTCGCATTTTCGGAGTCATGCCACGTCCGATTAACTCCCAGAGACACATGTTTTGGACGCCTCCAGTGATCCCGATGATTGCAGGGTGGATGATCAGGACTGGAATCCAGAACGTCTGGGGAGCAAACGCAAACGCCAGCGCTGCCATTGCTCCCGCGGCCCCCTTCACAATCAGTGCCCAGGTCAACATCGGTCGCAACAGTTGGGGCGAGGGCCAGAACCAGGCAATCAACACCGGCAATGGAGACACCCACAAGTAAACCGCTTCAGGCAGATTGGCCACTGTATCACTGGCCTTGAGCGAATCGAGAATCGTGGCGTGCAATACCCCCACATAAGTCACTGGGGCGATCAAATAGATCAGTGACATGGAAGTCATGAACACCAGCCCGTTGCGTTTCTGGTCTGCAACGGGGATCGACACCTCACCGACATCAGTCATGGATTCCACTCCACATTCGGATCGATCGGATACATCTTGCGACCCAGGCGAGTGTAGGGCAGACGACGAAAATCATGCGACAGCGTACTGGCTGTATCGACGTTGAAGATCGAACCCGCAATGGGGGCGAATCCGGAACGGAAGTGCCCCGTCGATTTGATTGCCAGATATCTCATCTGGCGGCAATCGAGGCCCAGGCTGCGACAAAACGCCAGATCGATCGGTTGATGTCGGTCGCTGATCACGACGACATGCACGCCATCCTGTTCCAGCCAGGCCGATGGTCCCATTTCGCCAACCACTCCCGCCCACATCGGGCCATCGTAGATGAACCGCCCGTCCGAAATACCTCGGACTCGGACTCGCATCGGCACCGGAGGCCCGACCAGCGGCTGAGATTTGCCACCGATGAGGATGTCAATCTCTGCTCCCACGCCCGCCGAGATCGCTTGAGCCGCCACATCCGGATCGACCATGTAGAGCACCGCCGAAGGAACCAGCTTTTGTTCGATCAACAATCGCAACAGTTCCGTCGCGTCCCCCGCTGCTCCGCCGCCCGTGTTGTCACCCTGCTCCGCGAGAATGATCGGAAACCTCCCCAGTTGCTCCCCTTGCGCGAGTGCCGATTCGGGCGTCAATGGATCACGCTGCCATTGGCTGCGGCGCTCCCAGACCCATTCCGCCAACTCGTCGGCATAACTTCTAGCCAGTGCATCATCATTGTCGGTGACGACGATCACCGAAGTGCCGACCGTCGGATTGTCGATCCACTGATACCCCACGCCGATGCTGGCCGACAAGACGCCGGGACGCTGATCGAGTTCTCGAAGCTTGCGCACGGCGTCACTCATGGGTGGTTCGGCATCAATCATTCGCGCGGCCGACCACAGCAAGGGCAGGTAACGCACTGCCATCGTGGGCCGAATCTGGCCAGTGACAGTGCGAGCCATGATTTGGGCGGCGTGCCGAGCGCGTTCCGCCATGTCGATGTGCGGATAGGTCCGCTCGACGACCATCACAGTCGCCGCCTGCTCCATGACGGGTGAGATGTTGCAATGCAGATCATGCACCGCCATCACGGGAACCTGCGGCCCCACAAGTTCGCGGACTCGGGACAAGACCTCTCCGTCGGCATCATCCACGCCCTCTGCGGCAAATGCGCCGTGCAGGCTGAGCAAGACACCATCCACGGGGAGAGACTGCCGCAACCGGTCCAGCAAGTCTTCGATGGCACTCTCCAGGCTCTCCCGTGAGACCGGCGGGCTTGTGTTGGCATCGATCCACAACAGTGGAACGAGTTCATGCCCGGACTCCCGGACGCCGCGCACCAATCCATCGACAATCGTGTTCGCGTCTCCGAGCGAGCGGAGTTCCTCGCCGTACTTCAATGTGCGAGCGACCGACATCAGCGTCGTCACTTCGGCAGTGGGAGACGGTGCTGCAAAGCCACAGGTCTCGTGCTCAATCCCACCGACGGCGATACGCATTACGGTCACTCCTCGGACTGGGGTCGATTTGTGGGCGAGTTGCTCCGCAACTCGCCGCCGAGTCGCGGAGCGACTCGGCCACATTGCTCGGCCACACTGATGGCTTCAACGAACACCATTGATCGCACTGGCGACACACCACTTTCCCCGCGCATCACACGCGGCATAGTACATGCGATACCGGCCCGGTGCGATTTGGATGAGCGACATGTCCTCCGCATGGACGGCGTCCAGTCCCTCGCCACCGTACCCGTCCCCTTCCAGAACCAGTTCCATCGGACCCCAGTTCAGTCCGTCCACGGAAGAGGAGACGAAGATCCGCGACCGAAAGCCCGACATATCCGCGGCGATCGAGGTCGCGGCGAAGTCGGCACTGCGTCCATTCGCAATGGCGTCGACATCATGACTCGGATGAACCGGGATGGAAGCTCCCGTCGCGGGAACCTGCCAGGCGGAAAGAAACATCGTCCACGGGGCGCCCACATGCAGCGGGGCGATCACTTCCCCGGTGGTGATCCCGGCGGAGTCGTATTCCGACTGTTTATCCCGTACACGATAGCCCGGCTCTCGTTCGAAGTGGATTCCGTCCGACGTGGTGGCGCTCACGATGCCTTGAGATATCCGAGTCCCATTCGCCAAACCGCCAGGACCATACACCGACTCGAAGCAATAGAATCGACCCCGACCATCGGGCAATGCCAGATACCGCACGCCGCCCACCCCGCCGAGTGCTTGCCACCGAATCCCTTCCTCCAGTTCCCAGTTCAGCATGTCCGACGAAATCGCACTGCAAATGGCGGTCGGAATGGAAGCTGGGCCTCGCGACTCGAAATACATTCGCCAACGCCCGTCCGAACACAGGGTCACCGAAGGCGAAATCACGCGTAATGACATGTGCGGGATGTTCGGTTGGGGCACCAGTCGAATCCCCGGCTCCTTCTGAAAGTTCAGCCCGTCTTCGGAGACCGCACTGAGGATGTACCCCTGGCAATCCGGAAACGGCTTCGCAGGTCCGACAGCCGTATAAAACAGCCGGTACCCTCTCGAAGGAAGTCGCACGATACACGGCGACTGCAGCTTGGAGCTGTCAAGGCTCCGCGAGCCCTGCAATCGCGGTCCATCTTCCTTGATCCAAGACTTGAACAGTTCCATGAGCGGACTCCGGAGACCAACCAGCCGATAGCAGACGGCACTCCACAATTGGAGTTTCGTTCGTAGTACCGCCTTCAGGCGGCCAGCGTGATACCACAGTGTTCTCTGACCGCCAAGATTCGGCTAGAGCCGGTACGACGAACGGCGGGCGTCGCCAATTCAAACGGTCGGTGCGGGCATGGCCGTGGCGGCGATGCTCGACAATAATCGCACCCACCGAGAACTGATCGTGCATCACGATGACAACGCCACTTCAGACCTGCCAGAGAACGGCGATGAAGAACACCGGGATCAGCGGAGCGATCCTGTTTCTGCTCGCCCTTGAAATGACTGCTCATTGCCCGACGGCCGACGGAGGATGTTCGAATGACTCGCTCTCTGATTCTGATCACATTGCTGAGTGTCAACGCAATGTCTCTGGCCGCGGAGCCGGTGAATATCGGCTCGCGGCGCGAGTTGTTTGTGGACGACGCGCTCGTCGAACGACTTGTGGGCCGGGCTGACTTGCGGCTGCATCAGCCGACGCCGCGCGAGGTCGCGCTGGAGACCAACGAAGCGTGGGAAGGGAACTCGACCAACTACGTCACGGTGTTTCAGGACGGCGACAAGTACCGCATGTACTACCGCGGCAGTCACTTTTCCTATCTCGGCGGCAAGGACCGGCCGAACACTCGCGACGTCTATTGTTATGCCGAAAGCTCGGACGGCGTGCGTTGGACGAAGCCGGAGTTGGGGCTGTTCGACTGGAACGGCTCGAAGAAGAACAACATCGTCTGGGACGGCGTCGGGGCACACGCGTTTGTGCCGTTCCGCGACACGAACCCAAAATGCGCGGCTGACGCGAAGTACAAGGCGCTCGGCGTTGGCGGCAAGAAGCACGGGCTGTACGCCTTCCAGTCCGCAGACGCGATCCATTGGACGCTGATGCACCCCGAGCCGGTGATCACGACAGGCGCGTTCGACTCGCAGAATGTCGCGTTCTGGGATGCCGAGCGAAACGAGTATCGCGAATACCACCGCGACTTCCGAGAAGGCCGCGACATCCGCACGGGCACTTCGCAGGATTTTCTTAAATGGACCGAGCCGGAGTATCTCGGCTATTCGGCCAACGTTGATCCGGGTCGGCGCGAGGGGCAACCGGGAGACGTGAAGGATCCGGTCGGCGAGAAGTATCCGTTCGGCCGCGTCAGCGAGCTGTACACCAATCAAATCGCGCCGTACTACCGCGCGCCGCATCTGCTGCTGGGCTTTCCCACGCGGTACATCGATCGCGGCTGGACGGAGTCGGTCAAGTCGCTGCCGCGCTACGATTATCGTCAGGCGCGAGCGAAAGATTCGCGCCGCGAGGGAACGGCCTTGACCGACGGCATGTTCATGACCAGCCGCGACCGCCGACAATTCTCGGTCTGGCCGGAATCTTTCTTGCGACCGGGACTGCGCACGCGCGACAGTTGGTTCTACGGCGACGCCTATCAAAACTGGGGCCTGGTCGAAACGAAATCCGCGATTGGCGACGCGCCGCCGGAACTGTCGCTGTACGCCACCGAGCGCACGATGCAAGAAACCGGCGGCGTGCTGCGTCGCTACAGCCTGCGCATCGACGGCTTCGTCTCGCTGCATGCGCCGCTGGTCGGCGGCGAACTGATCACCAAGCCGCTCACGTTCACGGGCAATCAACTGACGCTCAACGCTTCGACCTCGGCTGCCGGCTCCGTGCGGGTCGAGATTCAAGACGTCGACGGCCAGCCGCTGCCTGGCTTCGCCCTTGCGGGTTGCCAGGAAGCGTATGGCGATGATCTGGAACGGACCGTGATCTGGGCCGGCAATCCCGACCTCGGCGCGTTCGTCGGCAAACCGGTGCGACTTCGCTTCGAGGTCAAGGACGCGGATCTGTATTCGTTCCAGTTTCGAGCCGCTTCGCGTTAGCAGCCTGTTGAAGAACCGTGGGATAGGCTTCCAGCCGGTCAAAACTCTCAGCAAATCAATGACAGAAACCAATGACAGGCAGGATGCCCATCCCACTGAGCAACGCCCAAAGACGTCAATTCAAAGAGAAGGACAATGCGATGCAGCATGTTTAGTCGGTCAACGCGCTCATGGAGTTGGCCGACATCATGCCGGGGTCGGCCAATTGCGCTCTGGCCCTCGGTCACACGGCTCCGGGCGACGGCGGGGGCGGCCTGTTCCACTGGGTGGCCGATGCAACGGAAGAACCCAATCACGGCACGATTCTCAAGAGCCGATTTTCCAAATCGGGACGATGGCGACGCGTCACTGCGGCTCCGTTAGACATCCGCTGGTTTGGAGCGGCCTCCATTCCTGACGCCACCAACGCGATTCAATCCGCGCTCGACGCAGCGCAATCGGGCGGGACGGTTTATGTGCCGTCGGGCAAATACCGAGTCACTCGCCCATTGCACATTCCCCAAGGAGTGCTGTTGCAGGGCGACGGCTTGTTTTCTGAGTTGCATTACGAAGGTCCGCCCAAGACAGGCTGCCTGCAAGTGCGCGGCGAGCCTCACACAATCGCGATTGGCCTGTCGCGACTGAATCTGTTTGTGCATACGGAGGAGGCGTACGGAATCGATCTTCGAGGCATGAGCTACAGCCACTTCGATCACATGACCGTCCATCTGCGCCAACCGCGCACGAGCGGTTTTTTCGGACCTGGCATTCGGAAAGGTAGTTCCCCGTATTACAACGTCTTTACCGCGTGCCATGTGGCCGGCAACGGCGAGCACCGCAGCAACGGTTGCGTCGGGTTCGATTTCCACTACGACGAACCGGATCAGCTTCAGTCCGCCAATGCGAATCAGATCTTCGGCGGCCGTGTTTCTTCCTGTCAGATTGCCGTGCGTTGCTTCGGCACTGGCAACGTCTTTCACGGGCAAGTGTTGGAAAGCAACGACGTGGGCTACCAGTTCGACCTTTGTCCGGCACGTCGCGAACACCAGCAACGCGGCACGAACAACGACGTGCTGGGCTGCTATTCCGAGCATGTGCGGCTCGTACTGCAACAGAAGCACGCCGATTGCTATGTCACAGCTCAACTGACCATGGTCACAGGTTATGAGAAAGTCTTCGACGCGATATCAACGTCGAATTGCGTCATCTTATCGCCTCACAATGACACCAACCCTGCATCTCGCAGCGTGATGGATCGGAAGGTTCTCGTTCCTGACGGCCGCGTATCGAAAGAGTAGCGCGCAACGCCACACACTCTGACAACCCGCATCATGGCAAGGACAAAGTGGACCAAACCCATCCTGCGTCAATGGAAGTATCAGGATTCGCTGGAGAACAATTTCGTCGCTGTCGAACCGGACTCGGCCTGGCCTGCCAATGCGATCTTGAACGTTGTCTACGATCCGGACGACGCCGACCCTCAGCGGAGATTCAAGGGCTTCCTGGGAGCCATCGGTCGCCAGCCAATTGTCAGCCCCGATGGTATAAACTGGAAGCCATGAAATGAGGAGAGACAGCACATGCCTGGCGGCAGACAACCAATGAAGACTCTTCCGATGCTGGTGGCCTTGCTCTGCCTGGGATTCTCCAGCCTCGCAGTCGCGGATGATCCCGTCGCCAGCGAGTTACGTTGGAACGTCAGCGAGGATTTCCTGCACCGGTCGCCGAAGGTCACGGTCGTCAAGAAGAGCAAACTGGATGCGCCCTTCAACACTGAGCTCTACACGATGGGGGCGATGCCGCGCAATGGAGATTTTTCACGCTATCAAAGTCACGGGCGACCGGCGGAATGGAATCCAGCGGTGGAGAGCGGCAAGCATGACTTTCGGCTGGACCCCACGGCCACCGGTCGGGAATTTCTGCTTCCCCCCTCGGCTGCCGTAATTGCCGCGCATGAAGCGGGCCGTGCCTATTACTTCCAGGAAGTCTCGCTGCTGCCCGGCGAGTATCGGCTGGAGGTCGAGACTTCGGGGACCGTGGGAGCAATAGCTCAGATTGTCTTCGCAACGGAGGGGGCCGAAGTCACCACCGGAAAGATGGACCTCAAACGGCGCATCGACCTGGTCCGGTTGTCGCACGCCATCCTGACTCACATGCGGTCCCAAAATGAAACGACCGCCAATCCGGACCTCCCTGTCATCAGTCAAACGGCCCAGGAACGCGCCAACGCTTTGAGGTCTAATCGCGGCTTCATGGTCAAACTACCGACCGCAAGAACTCTGAAGCCAAGGTGACGCGGCGCTCAGAGTACGTGTTCCTTCAATTGGCCGAGTTGGCGGTCACGCGAAACTTGTTTGAAACGATCCAAAAACCACACTCCTTTGAGGAAATCATTGATGAGTCTGCAACACCAAAAATGTTGGTATCTACGACTGGCCTTGGTCCTATTGGCAAGTTCCGCGGGGGTGGCGGCTGAAGTCGCCTCCGGTGGCGAATTGCTTTACAATGGAATCCGGTTGCCTGACACGTGGCCGCCAAGACTGACGGGGCTAGGTCGCGAGCCAATGCCGGTGCCGTACCTCAAACACCCGCCGGAAGTGATTTCTATCGATGTGGGTCGGCAGTTGTTCGTCGATGATTTTCTCGTCCAGCAGACCACGTTGAATCGGACTTTCCATAAACTCCAATACCACGGCCCGGTACTGACGGCGGACAAGCCCTGGGAGTCAGGAAGCCATGAGGATATTTTCGGACGGCGCAGTGGTCACATCGCTGCGCCATTTAGCGACGGCGTCTGGTACGACCCGACCGACAAGCTGTTCAAGATTTGGTACTCGGCTGCTTTCTATAAACTTACCTGTTACGCCACCAGTAAGGACGGGATCCATTGGGACAAACCGTCGCTGGACGTGGAGCCGGGCACCAACATCGTGATCCGACATAGTCGGGCTTCCTTTGGCCGTGGTTCACAGACTGTCTGGATCGATGAACGAGAGACCGACTCGAAGAGGCGGTTCAAGATGTTTGAAACGCTGCCGGATCCTGACCATTTGGACAATTTTGAATTTCTGAGGTTTGGGCTGCGATTCTCACCGGACGGTATCCATTGGTCAGAACCGATTTTGCGGCCCCAATCTCCGCGGATCGGCGATCGAACCACCGCCTTCTATAACCCGTTCCGCAAGGTCTGGGTTTGGAGCATCAAAGGAGCCGGTGCTGGCGGGGAAGGTCGGGCGAGGGCTTACCGGGAACACGTGGATGCCCTGATAGGGACGGCTTGGCAGGCAGAGGATGTGTACCCCTGGGCGTATTCCGATCGATTAGATCCACGCAACCCCAACCCCGAACTAAGTCATATCAATCCGCAGCTCTACAATCTTGATGCGGTGGGCTACGAGAGCCTCATGCTTGGGCTGTTTTCCATCTGGCAGGGAGGTCTTAAAGATAAACCAAAGCGGAATGAGGTCTTGGTGGGGTTCAGCCGAGACGGATTTCACTGGGATCGACCCGATCGCACGCCGTTTGCTCCGGCCAACGAACAACCAGGCGCCTGGAACTGGGGCAACGTCCAGTCGGCGGGTGGCGGGTGCCTGGTGGTCGGAGACAAGCTCTATTTCTATGTCATGGGCTGGAGCGAAAACAACACGACCACCGACCGCACCATCAACACCGGGTTGGGTGTCCTGCGGCGGGATGGGTTCGCCTCGATGGATGCTGGTCCCCAGGAAGGCGTTTTGACAACCCGGCTGATCCAGTTCTCCGGGAAATACCCGTTCGTCAATGCCGATGCGGTCGGCGGCCAATTACAGGCAGAGGTTCTCGACCGGAATGGCGCCGTCATCGAGCCGTTCTCGCGGGCAAACAGCGTCCCCATGTCGTCCGATTCGACCACCGCGCGGCTTGCTTGGAATGGCGTGAGCGATTTGTCCAGCTTGGCTGGCCAGCCGGTCAAACTCCGCTTCTATCTGACCAACGGCGACATCTATTCGTTCTGGGTCAGCCCGGACCAAAGCGCCGCAAGCTACGGCCCTGTTGGCGCGGGCGGACCAGGTTTCACCGGACCGATCGACACCGTGGGCACTTCCGGCGAAACGCCCGTCGGCGTCAAGCCCAGATAAGCCACCAACAGCCTCCTGCGCGGAAGCGGACTGCAGATCATTCCCGGCGCGCCTGATGTCATGACTCAAACAAGCGAAGCAACTCACACAATGGGAATCATTCCGATGTTCCGTACTCGCCATATTGCAGGGAGACTGACATGATTCTGTGGAGTCCAAATATGACGTTCGGCTGGGTGATAAAGGCCATCATGGCGGCGCTTGTCTTGCTGCCTGTCAGCGGACTTGTCCGCAGTGACGAGCCGGTTGCGCCGCGTATCGACCAGCAGCCGTTGTTTAAGGCCGGTGAGGACGGGTACTTCAACTACCGCATTCCCAGCCTGGTGGTGACGACACAGGGCACAGTGCTGGCGCTCTGCGAAGCGCGCAAGAAGACGGGCCACGACTGGGATGACGTCGACCTGGCTTTGAAGCGCAGTACCGACCACGGTCGCACCTGGAGCAAGATGCAGATTATCGCCGACGAGGGAGAGTTGACGATCAATCAACCGTGCCCGGTGATCGATCACAAGACAGGCACGATCTGGCTGCCGCTGTGCCGAGGCCGCAAGCCGGGACTGGGCAATGCCGAAGTTCTCCTGATGAAGAGCACCGACGATGGCCAGACCTGGTCCCGGCCGGTCAGCATTCATCAGACGGCGGCAGACCCTTCCTGGACGTTCGTCGGTACGGGACCGGGACACGGCATTCAATTGAAGAGTGGACGATTGCTGATTCCCTGCTGGTTTGACGTGACGCCTACCTGCGGCGAGGTCCAGTCGTCGTGTTGCATCTACAGTGACGATCACGGCGTGACCTGGAAACGGGGCGAACCGCTGACGCGCAACGCTTCCGACGAGTGTGACATCGTGGAACTGGAAGATGGCACGGTCTATCTCAACGCGCGGTCCCGTGGTCAGAAACAACGCGCCTATGCCTTCAGCAAGGACGGCGGGCAGAATTGGTCAGCGGTGAAATACGATCCCCTTCAGCCAGAACCGTCATGCGATGGGGCGCTGATCCGGCTGAGTGACAGTCGCCGCTCGGACAAGAACCGGGTGCTGGTCGCCTGCCCTACGAACCCGGATACGCGGGCCCACATCAGAGTTCGGATGAGCTACGACGAATGCCAGACCTGGCCCATTGCTTCCGAGCCCCTGGCTCATCTCGGTGGCTATTCCGACCTGGCAGTTACCGGCGACCGTCAAGTTCTTTGTCTGTACGAGACATGGCCATCGTACAAGGAGTTTGGCGAGAATCGAACAAACCTCGTGCTCGCGAAGTTCAACGTCGAGTGGTTGTCCGGCGGACAGGACACAATTGCTGCTCTGGGCAAAACGTGGAGTGCTCACGAGGTCCGACAACTGGGCGAACCAGCCGGCGGCGATCGAACGCCCGCGAAGCTGCAAATCGTGACCGAGAGTTGGAATCGTGTCGTCGCGGTGCCGTACATCGTTTACATGCCGGAGAAAGACCGGCTGTTGATGCTTGTTAGTTGCGATTATCCCCACCGCCCGATGGTGTTGACGAGTGACGACCAAGGAGCGAATTGGAGTAAGCCCCAACCGGTGCTGCCCGACGAACCAGCTCATGCGCGGCATCTGCTGGGAGTGTCGCTGACCTATCTGGGCGACGGACAGCTCTTGTGTGGTGTCGAAGGAAAGCTGCGTTGCCGCAGCGTCGACTATGGTCAGACCTGGAGTTCCGAACCGATTCCTCCGAATTCTCATGGCGGTGGATGGAATCAATGGGATCCTTACCTGGTGGATCGTGACGCAACCACCGGCAAAGTCACTCATATCATCGAAACAGGCTATCGGGGTTCCACGGACGGCGGTCAGGAAGCCTTTCTGCGTTCCAGCCGAGATCTTGGAAAAACCTGGAACGATGCCACGCGTGTGCCGCAATGGGCGAAAGTCAGCGAAGTGGCGCTCGTGCGTGCGGCCAACGGTGACATCGTGGCCGCCTGTCGAACCGATATCCCCCCGAGCAAGCAAGGTGAGACGCTCGATCATTTTGAAGGACTTGGCGTTTCGATCTCTACCGACGAAGGCCGCACCTGGTCCGAAGTTCGTAAGCTCTTCGATTGGGGCAGGCACCATCCGTCGCTGGTCGTCATGCCGACTGGCGACATCGTCATGACTTATGTGGTCCGCAAAGGATACATCGACACGGAAGAGGGGTTCCCACAATTCGGGATTGAAGCCGTCGTCAGTCGCAATCACGGACAGACTTGGGATCTCGATCACCGCTATCTGCTGCATACCTGGGTCGGCAATCGCAAAGGCTCCAATCAAGGTGCTCCGGGTCCGCAAGCCTGGTGGGCCAGCAGCCAGGCCACCTCGACGGTCCAGTTGCCGGACGGGAGTCTGCTGACGGCCTTCGGGACCGGCTACCGCTCGCAGCCGAACGCTCAGGGCATGTCATCCCCGAGAGATGTCGGGCTCGTTCAGTGGCGATTGAGCAAGAAACGAACCGGCGAGAGCAGCCGAATCCGTGATGCCGCCGCCGATTCCGATCTTCGCAACTGGCTCGATCCACGCACGTGTAAACCAGCCCTGCCCGCTCCGTGAGGGTCGGCTTCAATTGACAAGGATCAACAGGAGGTACCCGTCATGAATGATGTGCAAAACGAACTTCGCCGCAGTATTCGACTCATCGGGAGGATCATGGAAAACCGCCACCAACGTCTGCCTATCTCCACGACTGGTTGTCTCGATCGTCGGCAGTTTTTTTTGACTGCAGGTGCAGTCGCATGGGCGACGTCGCTGGCCGGTGGGCGGGGGGCAACGGCACGAGCGTACGCCGCGGACTCAGGGATCATCCGCGTCACCCGCGGCCCCGCGGATCTTGTCATACCGCCGCGGACTCCCGAGGAACAGGTATGCAGGTACGGCGTCGGCGCGCCGTTCCAGTTGTCGCCAACCATGGCCGCCATGACCTGCTCATTGCGCATTGAGAAGACCCCCGTCGGCGATTTCGAGAGTGGGGTGGATGTCATTCTGTTCGACGACCTCAGCCGCATCTCGGCGGAGCACGCCAGTCCCGTTTCGCGCAACGAGAAATACGTTCACACGAGCACGGGCAAGCCGAGAATCATTGTCAAGTATCCGCTCACGGGCGGATTCGTGCCCCTGGGCGCAAGACGCGCCGATGGTTCGCCCCATCCGCACGCAGGCACCGGCTTTGGACTGTGCGAGGTACTGGACTTCCCGATGCACGGCGAATGGAAAACGGGCTACTACCGCAAGGAGGACAAGAAGACGGACATGATCCGGGGCACCGAGGTGCGACAGCTCGCATACGACGGCAAAGTTTTGCGCGCCACCGAGACGGTTCGTACGACGTTGGAGAATCCGCCGCAGGCCCCTGACAGTGAGTGGAAGCTCATCTGGCCCGGCCTGACCTGGGCCATTCCCGACGGCGACGATCTACTGTACCCGACCTATGCCGCGCGAGGCGACGCGACAACATGGGTGCCCGAGCCGGTTGCGAGCGGGGTCGCGAGGTGGCGACGACAAGACGGTCGATGGCGCCCGATCACCTTCGTCCCCGTCGCTCATCAGGAAGGCGCGGGAATGTGGGCCGAGCCGAGTCTCATCCGCGACACGGATGGATCGCTGCTCTTCACGGCCCGTGGCGCCTATGGCGACTTCGACAACCTGGTCCGCGTCTGGCGGTCCGCCGACAACGGCCGCACCTGGGATGTCCTCATCGATCTCCCCAAGGCCCGTGGCCAGGCTCCCGTGACACTCAACCAGGCCGCGGACGGCACGCCGTACATCGTGGCCAACCTGCCGGGACACGAACGGGATTGGCTCGGACTGTGGCCGCTTCAGCCAGATCGCAAGGCGCTCGGTGCGATGATCAACGTGCGCAACGCAGTCGAGGACTTTGGTCCGCCTCCCAGCGGGTTGGTGTGGTTCATGGACCATCCCAGCGCCGCCACGTTGCGGTTGGCCGACGGGGAATGGCACCACGTGTTGACCTACCGACTGATGGATCGAGGCGAACACAGTGGCGGCGAACCGACGCCCCACACGGGCCAATATGTTGAAGAGGTGATTTCCGCCGGTGCGACAAGGCCGCTATGGAAGTTTGGCGAGGCATGAAAAAACGACGAAACGAGCAAGTCATGCGAGTTCGATCTGTTCGGAAAACGATTCTGTGCGGAGACTCGGTACGGATGCGATTCAACGCCGCGTCCCTCGCATTGGCCTTCTTGGCCAGCGTCTGGATGGCAAGTTCGATTCGGGCCGAGGAATCTGCGGGAGTTCTGCCATCCCGGTGGGTGACAAGTCTGCCATCCGTAGCGATTGCCTCCGAGCACCAAGTGATCGAGCCGGTTGCCGTGCGGACCCGTTCCGGCTCGCTGTTGGTAGCAGCGGAGCATGTCGCGAAGAGCGAGAGCGCCATCGTGCTGTCGCGCAGCGCGGACCAGGGACAGACGTGGAATCGCGAGACCGGGCATGTGGTTCAGGCGAAGGACGGATATCGAGTCAGTGCCGGCGCGGCGGGGATGCTTCCTTCGGGACGGCTGGTGTTGGCATGCCACGAGTGGCAGGAGAAGCCCGGCACGGTGGAACACGTCCGCGAGGAACCGGCCGGAGTGCATCATTATCGATGGAGCGGCTATCACCGAGCGAGTGTGCTGAAAGTGTTCCTCAGCGATGACGACGGAAAGAGCTGGTCAGCCGCCATCACAAACGTCGCTGGCGGCCCGGTGGCGACGGCGGCCATGGAAACCGTGTTCGCGGCCGACGGTGCCGTCTGGCTTCCCGTCTACGGACCTTCCGATGAAAAACAAACGGATGCTGCGCTGAGTGGCGTCGGATTGATGCGCAGCGACGACGTTGGCCAGTCGTGGAAGTTCTCACACTGGATTGCCAAAGCGGATGAGGCACACAACATCGGCTACGGTCCGGGGGACGTGACCGTGCTGCCCGATGGGCGCTGGCTCGGACTTCTGCAAGGCAATCACCGCGGACTCGGTGACTACACCCGCCCGCGAGTCTGCCGCACGATCAGCTCCGACGCCGGGCGGACGTGGAGCGTGCCGGAGCAGAAGTTCCTGAATCATGGCACGTCGACCGTTACGTTGGATGGTCGCGATGGCGAAGAGATCATGGTCGGCGGCTGGAAGGACCGGGGCATTCACTTCACGGTCGGTACAAACGCCGGCGAAGACTGGCTGTATCAGGACCAGGTGTGGTGGTGCATCTGGTACGGAGCGGGAAATCGCGGCGGGACTCGATTGCTGAAACTCGATGAGGGAGTGCTGGCGGTCTACCACTGGATGGACGACAAAGATCTTTCCCGCACGCAAGTCCGCAGTCAGGTGATTCGCCGCGCAACAGGACCAACGCCCGAAACAAAAAGGCCAACGGTCGAGAAACGGAACCTCCAAGCGAAGTGGCACATGGCTGAGGCGTATCAGTTACCGCATATCCCCGATGCGCCGGCGGGAATCCCCATCAAGACGCTGTTGAAACTGCGCAGCGGCGACTGGATCTGCCTGGGATTTGTGGGATCGAAGAAAGCGGACACCGCCTACGGTTTCGCGCCGACCGGCGTGTGCGCGCTCCGCTCGGCGAAGATCACCGGCCCCTGGAAGAAGATTGCCGACATTCCCATGCCGCCGGAAGTCGGCGGATTGTTTGATACCGGCACGGGGGCTGGCACTCCGGGTGCGATGACGCAGCACTCATCCGGGCTGCTCTTCCTGCCGCTCAGCACCAGATATCATCCTGACTTATTCCGATGATGAAGGAAAAACCTGGCGAACCATCGGCTCCATGGCACGGATCACCGGCCTTCCTGCCGTCCATGAAGCCAACAAGATTGTCGAACGGAAGGATGGTAGCCTGATCTTTCCGATGCAGCGGCCGTTTCACGGAGAGAGCAAACAGCATCCTCTGTTTTACGTTCGCAGCCGCGACCGCGGCGAGACCTGGAGCGCGCCGATCTTCTGGGCAACACATCCCGGAACACGCTACGAAGGGCTGCCGCACGGCTCGTTCGCTGACCTGCGCGAAACATCTCTTGCTGTGCTGAATGACAACGACTGGCTGGGCATCTTCCGCGAATCGCGCGGAACACAATCGCCGGAGAATGCGGAGCGCGGTCCCTTGAGCATGCCCTTTCTCTGTCTGGCGCGCAGCACCGATGACGGCCGGACCTGGAAATCATCATTCGGCTTTCTGGGCGTCGAGCCAGACATCGAAGCCCTGCCCGGCGGCGCCGTGATGGCGACATTCCGCGACGACAATCTGGCCAGCGTCTGGATCTCTTATGACAAGGGCGTGTCGTGGCAGATCCAACACGACCCGGCAGAACTTCCCTGGCGAAGCGGCGCCGCCGAGCAGTCGACGCAGTGGCCTCCCGGCGGCGAACCGATTATCCGCGTCCTCGATGACAATACGGTCGCAGTCATCTGTGACTCAGGGATGATCCCTTCCGGCAAGTTGCTCCCGCCGGATTACAAACCGAGCAAGGAATTCCAGGGACGAGTGCAGATTCGGTTCTTTCGCAGTAGAACGGCCGCTCTTCCTTGAGCTGCATCCCCAGGAAAGTCCTCAATTGGCGGTTCGACTATACTGGCACACGCCTTGGTTGCGATCACTACACCGCACGATGTTTGAAGGAGAGGCGAATGAGGCACCCGTTGTGTTGGCTGATCGCATTGGGTTGGATGATGGGGGGCTCAAGCGAGGCCGCGGAGCAGACTGGTCATGCGATCGCTCGAATCATCATACCGGATCGCGAGACAGCGGCCGAACGGCATGCTGCTAACGAACTGATTGCCAACATCGCCATGATGACGGGGCAAGCGGTGCCAGTGATTACGGAGTCGCAGGCAGCCAAGAACGAGATTAGCAGCGCCGGCCGCGCAATCATTCTCGGCCGGACCGCGTCTAACCTGAAGCATCACCAACCCGACACGTGGCCGACTGACACGATCTACATCGGGTATGGAGTCGGCGACATTGCCATCATTGGTGAGGGGAGGCAGGGGACCCTCTTTGCAGTATTCGAGTTCTTGCGTGACCAGGGATGTCGCTGGTACATGCCGGTGACTTACCACAAGCTGGAGGTGGGGCGGCATATCCCTCAGCGTGTGAAACTGAAACTCTCCGGAGAACCGAAGAAGCACACACCGTCCTTTCCCGATCGCGGCTGGCACATGACTGCGGTGATGCCGGGGCCACATTATCACGACTGGGCGACGCGGAACTGCGTCAATGCTCTGACGTCCGGCGACACATGTATTCTGTATCCGGAGTCTCTGGGGCGCGGACGTGAGAAGCAAACCGGGCACACACTTAACTGGTTCGTCCGCTCAGGCGCAGAGGCAGAAACGGCCGACGAGGTAAAGAAGAGCTTCGACTCTCATCCCAATTGGTATCCGCTGGTCGACGGCGAGCGGACCTGGAAGTACCGGGATGGCCGTCGCGTGCAGGGCTGCCTATCCAACCAGGAAGTCGTCGATCACACGGCTCGCGAGGTCATTCGTTACTCGAAAGAAGGTTACGAGAACCACGAAAAACCAAACTGGTGGCTGCTTTCGATCGGTCACAACGATGAGCCGACGTACTGGTGCGAATGCGACTCCTGCCGTGCGATGGACGGCCCTGGCAGCACGTGGAAAGCCAACGACAGCTACGACGCATATCCCAACGATCCGATGATCAAGAACGGCCCCGGACCAATCAGTCAGCGATACGCGACGTTCGCCAATCGCGTTGCTCGGAAGGTCGCCCGGGAGCGCCGCGACTTGATGATCAGCTTCTACGCGTATGGTTCGACAGTTGCTCCGCCGCGCGATCCGGCGCTGAAGCTGGAAGACAATGTTGTGGTCGAATTCGCCTATAGCGACCATTGCCTGAAGCATGATATCGACGATCCGACTTGCCCCACCAACGTTCGATTCAAAGCGTGGATCGAGGACTGGTCGCGACGCGGCAAGGTCATTTTCTATGACTACCCGCCCACAGGTCGACACATCCACGTTCCCACCGGCTTTTTCCATCACTATCAGAAACTGCTCCGCTTTCTGCATCGCAACAGCGTGATCGGCCTGTCCGGTGAGAGCCAGGGGGTTTGGGCCGGTTCCGCGTTGTTCCACTACATCCGGGCACGGCTGATGTGGGACGTCGACGCCAACGTCGATCAACTGATCGAGGAGTACTGCCGGGATCTGTTCGGCGACGCTGCTGACACCATGCAGGCGTACTATCGGCGATATGAAGAAGGGCTCGCAAACCACACTGGTCACATGATCTGGGGCAATTGGGTTTCGCAGTTCGATCCGCAAGTGATCAACGACATGCAGGATCTGCTCGACACGGCAAAGCGCAAGACGAATGACCCAGCCGTGCAATTGCGGCTAAGGCTGATCCAGGTGTCACTCAACACGTTCGCGATCACACAAGTCGAGAATGTTCCAGCCACGGAAGTCGATCCGAAGCGATTCGACAATTACCGCAAGCTGCAGGCAGAGACGTTGGCGATGATTCAGGAGATGAATCTGCCGTACCCCATGGCGGCGACTGGTCCGTTCATCGACCAACTCAAGACAAACGGCTACCGTCCGCCGTTCGAGGCGCTGCGCGGCGCGGAGCGGCTCGTGCTGCCAACGGTTTGGAGGTTTCGGACGGATCCCAACGACGAGGGCGTCAAGGCAGGCTGGCCAAAGTCCGTCGACTCCAGCGCCACGCCGTGGCGCGATATCCGATCCGACAAGTTCTGGACGGATCAAGGCATCCGCTACCACGGTGCCGCTTGGTACACAACAACCTTCACGGTCCCGAAGGGCGTCGACGAGGACTTGTGGCTCTTGTTCGACATGCTGGACGGAGCCGCCGAGATCTGGATCGACGGAACACTCGCCGGCAAGACTCCCGCTGACCCATGGGACAAGCCGAAAGCCGTTGACCTGACGCGGTTCACCAAGCCCGGCGCCAAACATCAGCTCGTCATGCGCGTCGTCAAGAATTCATTTGCCGCGGGCATCAACGGACGCGTGCGCCTGATGGAGGCGTTGAAGACGGTTGGTGACCGCTAGGTACGCCAACGCCGTGAATGCGTTCATCCGAATGCACCATCCTATTGAGGAATGCCGACATGCCGATTCATCGTCCTGCCGCCGCTGTCTTGATCCTCGTGGTTCTCATTTCATCGGTCGTCGCCGCGGAACCTGTCCTGAGCGGCGGGCTGAAGTTTGAAGAACGTTCCATCTGGACCGGCCAGTATGTCTACGGCCTGACCGCGACCGACGTCGACGCCGACGGCGATCTCGACTTCACCACGGCCGACGCCCGCGTCAACAGCATTCTGTGGCACGAGAACGACGGCAAAGGGAATCTGAAAACGCACGTCATCGGCGAGAACGACCCCGGTTATCTCGAACGGCACGACTGGGGTGACATCAACGGCGACGGCAAACTCGACGTCGCGGTCGTCCTCAATCTCAAGGGACATCTGTTGTGGTTCAAGCAGGGTGCATCGCCGCAGGCGTGGACGCGGCACGTCGTTTCGACGGACTTTCCGCGGGCCTACGACGTCGATCTCGCCGATCTCGACCGTGATGGCGATCTCGATCTTGCTGCGTCGGCTTACACGGGTGATTGCTTCTCGTGGTTCGAGAACCCTGGCGACAAATCCGTGACCGAGCCGTGGAAGCAGCATCGGTTCGACAAGTCCCCCGACATCGCCAACACGCGGACGGTGATCGCCGTCGATTTCAACCGCGACGGCAAGCTCGACCTGCTCGGCACCGGGACGTACGCCCACAAGACACTGTGGTACGAGAACACAGGTGAACCGGCCGAGAAAATGTTCCGTCGCCATCTCATCGACGATAAGACGCTGACGCCGACGCACGGGCATCCGGTCGATCTGGACGGCGACGGCGATCAGGATTTCGTGATGGCCAGCGGCATGCGCGGCAACCCGGACGACAAGAATTCCAATCAAGCCGCGTGGTACGAAAATCTCGGCGGAGATGGGGGGACGCTGAAATGGAAGCAGCATTTCATCGGCCGTCTCCCTTTTGGCTTTGAGGCTGTCACGGGCGATCTCGACGGCGACGGCGACGGTGACGTCGACGTCATCGGTTCAGGCTGCACCGGCGGCAGACAAGTTGCTGGCGAAATCTGCTGGTTCGAGAACATGGGCGACGTCAAGGGCGAGTGGAAGCGGCACCCCTTCAAGGAGTATCTCGGTGCCTGCACGATCATCGCGACCGACTTCGACGCCGACGGCAAACTCGACATTGCCTGCGGCTCCGAACACGGAACCTGCCACTGGTGGCGCAACCTGGGCCAGGCAAAAAAGTAGGGCTCTCCGCCATTCCTGTTGAAAACGAATTCGTGAGCCGCAAGGCGCTAGCCGCGGGTCGAGGAAGAGAACCCGCGGCTAGCGCCTTGCGGCTCACAAGACACCGAATTCAACACAAATGGCGGAGAGCCAGAAGTAGGAGATTGGAGCGAGGCAAAGGGATCAAGGGAGGTCAGGGCTGATGCGAATTCTCATCGTGCTGGTAACGATCATCGTGCTCGTGCCACGGACGGCGGTCGTTGCTCAGCAGATCAACGTGCTGGACGCAGGCAGTCGCAGCCAGTTGCTGCTCGACCCATCGCTGGTTTTTGATGCCGAGCGCGTTTCGTTCTCGTTACACCCGGGGCGGAAGCACCCACAGAATCCGCTCGTCGTCGCCGACGAGCCGTGGGAAGGAGGCTACGTTTCCTTGTTTGCCGGCACGGTGCTGTTTGACCAGTCCGATTCGTTTTTCAAAATGTGGTACACGTGCGAGAACAACCCCGAGTATTTCGCCGACCGAGGCATTTGCTACGCAACGAGCCGCGACGGGCTCACATGGAAGAAGCCGGCCGTTGGCACCAGAAAGGCCAGGAACGGCAAGCCGCACAATTCCGTTCTCGCGCTCGGTGATTGCCCCAGCGTCTTCCGAGATGAAGGCGATCCCGACCCAGCGCGGCGTTACAAGATGATTGCGTTCGACGTCAATCGCGGATACATGGCCTACGTATCTCCCGACGGCTTGAATTGGAAGGAGCAGAGCGCGAAGCCGGTCGTGCCGATCTCCTATGTTGACGACGTGGTCTCCGCGTTTCATGATCGTGCGGCCGGCGAGTTCGGCCTCCTGGGCAAGCTGAGCACGCCGGTCTTCGGCCGGGTGCGGCGAAGCATCTACCTTGCGACAAGCCGCGACTTCCGCCACTGGTCGCGCCCCGAGCCGGCATTCCTCGCTGATCGCCGCGACGACCTGGGAACACTCGGCCGGTTGGAGCGCGTCCGGTCGCTGCTCAACGTGCCCGACAATCCGAACGTGATGCGAACGGAGTTCTACGGCGCTGGCGTGTACCTGGCCGAAAGCTGCACGATCGGCTTCCCCTGGGTGTTCACCATTAGCGCCAACGTGCCCGCGCCAGGCAATCAAGAAGGGCCGATCGACGTGCAGGTGGCGCTGACGCGCGATCGAGAAACCTGGAGCCGGCCGTTTCGCACCCCGATCATTCCGCTGGGGAAACCCGGCGAATGGGACTCGGGCATGATTCTCACGGCATCGCAGGCGATCGACGTGGGCGATGAAGTGTGGCTGTATTACGGGGGCCACAACCACACGCACGGCCTGGTGGCCGATTACAAATTGCGAGATAAAGGTCAGCAGAAATACACCGGCGCCAGCGGCCTGGCGATGTGGAAGAAAGATCGCTTCGGCTCGGCGGACGGCCCAGCGGAGGGCGCCACGCTGACGACCATTCCCCTGCGCTTCACCGGCACGAGGCTGGAAATTAACGCATCGACCAAGCCCGAGGGCGAGGTTCGCGTCGAACTGCTCGATGCGGCTGGCCAGCCGCTATCCGGGTTCGGCATCTCCGAGCCGATCGCCGGCGACAACCTGCGTCACCCGGTTGTAATCCCAGGCCAGAAAGACCTGGCCCTGTTGGCCGGCCGCTCGATCACATTGCGGTTTCATCTTCGCGATGCGTCGTTGTTCGCCTTCGCATTTCGTAGTGGAGCGAAGCCGTGAGCATGTCCGATTCGCGCCGCGAGTTTCTGATCGCCTCAGCCGCCGTATCAGCCAGCGCGCTGTGGAATCGCCACGGCAGCGCACGCGAATCAGCCGATGAGAATCGGAAGTTCGCATTGCACGCCTGGGAGCGCGATGCACGCAATCCGATCTTTGTGCCCAAGTCGCCCTTCGATGCTCGTGGGTCACAGGGACCGTGCGTGATTCCGCAAGACGGCCGCTGGTGGATGTTCTATGGCGGACATGGGACCGACGACAAGTTGCGGATCTGCCTGGCCACGGCGCATCCCGAACAGCCGACGGAATGGGAACGACTGGGGCCTGTCATTGATCTCGGCGGGCCTGGATCGTTCGACGAAGTGCATTGCATTTACCCGTGCGTGCATCGTTTCGGAAACAAGTGGCACTTGTATTACTCCGCCCGCAGCACGCGTGTGGGACCTCAGAATTTCTCTCAGTATTGGGGGATCGGTCTGGCGACAAGCGACAACCTGCGAGACTGGAAGAAGCATCCCGATAGCCCCGTCCTGCTGGGGGACGGAGTGCCGCAGTATCCGGACAACCGGGCGCTCGTGGGACTCGGGAATATTCTGGAATTGCCGCAACTCGACGGCCGGACGTTGTACCGTCTGCATTACACAATTCTGCCCGGCACTACGGAACGCGACCCGAATCACAAAGTCTGTGCCGCCGCCGAGTCGTTCGATGGGATCGAGTGGAAGAATCGGCGAGTCGTGCTCGACCGCCGCCAGGACGCGGCCCATGAAAACACCGGCGTCGTCGGACTGCATGTCTGGAAAACGAAGACTCGCTATCGGGCGATTTACACGGGGATGGATGCCGGGCTGACCTACTCCTTGTGCGAAGCCGTGAGCAATGACGGACTGACCTGGGAACGAGGCGCCCCGGGCGAAAACGTCTCGCTCACCATCCGGCCCAACACCTGGGAAAGCGGCACGATCGGCTACCCGCTCCTGCTGCACGAAGCCGGCTCCTTACGCGTCTTCTACAACGGCGCGCGCGGCTACGGTTCGACGGGGATCGGCATGGTCACTGCACCGATGCTGGATTAGCGAGACTTCTCCAACATGAAAGGTCCTTCTGGATGACGATTTCCCGCCGTGAGTTCCTGGCCGCCTCAGCAGCACTGTCGTCCACGGCGTTGTCGCTACGCCAATGCGCCGCCGAAGACACTGCGACAAACGAGAGCCAGATGTCGCTGCACGCCTGGGAGCGCGATGCGCGTAATCCGATCTTTGTGCCTCGATCCGATTTCGATGTCGGCGGCGCGCAGGGTCCGTTTGTCGTGCTGCATGATGGCCAATGGTGGATGTTTTATGCCGGAATCGGAAAGGACGGAGTTCAGCGGATCTGCCTGGCAACGGCGCATCCCGAAAAGCCGACGGAGTGGGAGCGGCATGGACCGATCCTTGATCTCGGACCGAAAGACGCCTTTGACGAACGTGGTGCAACATACCCCTGCGTCCATCGCATTGGGGAAAAGTGGCATCTCTATTATTCCGGTCGCAGCAGCCGCGAGAACAAGTTTCATTTTTCCAACTACTGGGGCATCGGACTGGCGCAGAGCGACGACCTGCGACACTGGAAAAAACACTCGCCCGAACCGGTCCTTCAGGGAGACGGTGTCCAGGAGTATCCCGATTCTCGGGCACTCGTCGGCCTGGGAAACATCATCGCTCTGCCGCAGCCCGATGGCCGAATGTTGTACCGCATGTACTACACACTGTTGCCGGGACTGAAGGACCCCAACTATCTGACCAACGGCACCTGGCACGTCATCGAGCACAAGGTCTGTGTCGCCGCGCATTCGCTGGATGGTATCAAATGGAGCGATCGCAGGGTCGTCATCGAACGTCGCCGCAATGTGCCGACGGAAGACATCGGCGTCGTGGGACTCAACGTCTGGAAGACAAAGAAGGGATATCGCGGCATCTATACCGGTCTG
This sequence comes from Schlesneria paludicola DSM 18645, assembly GCA_945862235.1. Lineage (GTDB taxonomy): Bacteria > Planctomycetota > Planctomycetia > Planctomycetales > Planctomycetaceae > Schlesneria > Schlesneria paludicola_A. Next base: position 43,292 of record CAMAYU010000003.1, on the reverse strand, counting down.
GGTACGAAGTTCAAGACCTATGCCCTGGCGGAGGCAGCCAGCGTCGACGGTCTCACTTGGGTTCGTGGCGGCGACCAGGAAAACGTCTCATTGACGTTGCAACCGGGAAAGTGGGACGGCGGCATGATCGGTTATCCCTGCGTCCTGCCGGAAAACGGTTCCGTCCGGTTGTTCTATAACGGGGCCGGCGGCGGCGGAACCGGTGTGGGCATGGCCGTGGCGGCGATGCTCGACAACGATTAAATCCACCGAGAACTGATTGCGGTTGGGAAGAGTTGCCGTTCCAAGAGTCAGAGGTAGTGAGATGTCAAATGCCCAGCGTCTGTTAACGATGCTCGTGTTATCGCTGTGGGTCACATCTGCTATGGCGCAGTCGGAAGTGCGGCCCTATCCTGATCCGGGACATCGTTGGTTGGGGGTTTATGCCGGCGGGCCGGAACAGCACTTCGACTACTTTCTCCGCAAGCTCAGTCTGGGCGATTCCTTCCCCGACAAGGCCGCGTGGTGGGCCGGAGTGAAAGCGAGCCGCGCGAATCGAGATGACGCACATCGCCACGACGTGTGGACGGTTTACTGCGGTGAACGGGATGCGGACCTGGAAACGGGCAAGCGGCGACTCGATGCATGGCTGGCGGCAGAGAAGGACTGCCCGACCTATCCGGAATTGATTCCGGCAATTTGCCTGGGCGAAGAAAACATCCACACCCGTGTCGAGGTGCTGGGTGGCCTGGCTCGGCATGTTCGCGAGAAGTATCGCATCCCCGTATTCCAATGGTTCAGCGACCCGCTGACTCCCGATCCGAATCTGACTGCCGATGGCTGGATTTGGGATTCGTACGGCAGGGACAGCGTCAGCTTCCGCAAGCATTTGATGAAGTTCACGGCCCTGCGCAAACCGGCGATCTGCGTTCCCTGGGCGGCTGATCCCCATTGGCCTCAGTGGACTCAGTATCCCACGGCTGCGGCACTGATCGACCGCGAATGGCGCCAGTTCGACATTTGTCGTGAGTTCAACGTCGGCTGCGCCGTATTCGCTGTGGCGGGGCCGCACGGTTCCGTGAACACCTGGGCCGGCAGCTCGGCGCCGGAGTTGATCAAACTGCGCAATGCGCTTTCTGCGCAGCGAGAGGCGATGCACGCGGTTCGCCCGCGGGAACTGCCGCTGTCGTCCGCCAATATCGCCGCGCGCGACCGATCCATTTCCGTCGGCGGCGACCCGGGGGCGCCGAGCGAGTATGCCGAGACATTTTCGGGGTTCGATTGGCTGCATGCCGCCGATGTGCGCGGGTTCCTCAGTCTCAGGCTCACGAGCCGGCCCGATACGCCCGGGTATCTGGAATTGATGCCGCGAGAGAACGGTCCCGCGACGGCGTCGTTGGTTTATCGCTTCGAGTCATCGTTTCCGTTGGATCATGTGGAGATTCTGCTCGACGCCGAAGTAACGGCCTCCGCCGGCGCCCGCAATGTGCTATCCCTGACAACGGACGAAACTGAGAAGAGTTGGCCTCTCGAAGCAATCCAGCAGAATTCCAACGGCATCGCGACCTTGCGTCTGGATGACAAAAAAGTCGTTCAAGGCAGACACGTTTTCTTCGTGCGCATCCTGATGGAGAGCCCAAACGGGCAGGCGGGCATCGCGACCAATCGGCTCGATCGCCTGCGCGTCCGCTGCGTGCATCAACCGCCGCAGCCCGGTGCGTCTGCACAACTCGTGGCTGACGACAACGATGCCTTGAATTATGAGGACGACTTCCAGGCGACCCGCTGGGCCCATCTTGGCGCAGTGACGGCCGCGCATCCCTCCCACGGCGGTTTTCGCGATGGCTATTTCTGGGTGGGCGGGATAGGCGGAACGGGAACCTCGACGCAGTTAATCCAACGGGTAACTTCGCCTCGGCCGCTGAAGCAACTGACGGTCATCGCCGACTGCAATGCAGACGCCCCCAATCTCGGCGGGAGCGTCACGCTGAGCATCGCACCTCGAAAAGGACAACCTCGCTGGAGTGTGACCTCCCAGGGTCGGCACGACGGTCCTTTGTCGTTAACCGTTCCGAGCGAAGAACTCAAAGGACTGCAAGACTTTGATCTGCACATCACGCTGTCGAGCAGTAGCGGCGTCGAACAAGGGGACAAGGCGTGCGCCGCGTTGAGACGGATTCAAGTCCATTCAAAGTAATGACACAGCTCGACAAACTCGCGTGTCCAGCGTCGATGGCTTCACTTGGAATCGTGGTGCGGACCAGGAGAACGTCTCAATGACTTTGCCCCCATCGCGGATCACGACGAAAACGCCGCTGCAATCCTGTCGGATAAAGACGATGAGGAACACCAGAGTCATCGGGTTTCTTCTGCTTCTGCTGACGAGCCCGCCTCAAGGAACTGCCGGCGAAACGACTACAATCCGGCTCACGGTGGCCGAACCGAGCGGCCTGGCGCGGAGCAACTGGCCAGTCACGTCGGGAGTTCCGCTTGGCCGGGGAGTCGTGCGTGACGGAGAACAGACGGCGTTGTTCGCGGGCGACGGGCTTCAGGTTCCGTTGCAGACCGAGGTGCTGTCCCGATGGCCTGACGGTTCAGTGCGCTGGCTGCTGCTGGATTTCTCGATCGACTTGGCGGCGCGCGAAACGAAACGATTGACTCTGCAATGCAGCAGTGCCGTCCGACGGGCTCCGGTTGCGAATGGCGTACGAGCCGTATCCAGGGACGATGCGGCCGTCATTGAAACTGGCCCCATGCGGGTTGCTCTTTCTCCAAAGAGCTTCCGTCTGCTGGATGACGTGCGGCTCGATCGTGACGGCGACGGTAGCTTCTCCGACACTGAAAGACTGACTGCGAGTGGTACTGCAGGGATCGAGCTGCGCAGCCCGGACGGAGAGATCTTTAGGGCCGATCTGACGGCGGCCCAGGCGACCGTCGAACAGAACGGCCCGCTGCGCGCGTGCATCCGGCTGGAAGGGCAACACGCTTCGCAGCGCGGCACGATGTTTCGTTATGTTGTCCGCATTCATGCGTTTCGAGGGCAGCCGTATCTGAAGTTGTGTTACACGTTCGTGAACGACTACCAGCCTGAGTTGATGGCACGCATCGATTCGCTTGCGCTGAGATTCCAACTGCGCGACGCGGAGAGTCCCGAGTACCTGACAGATGGTCGGCCGATGGGCGCGGGGCGAGTGGACCAGATTGACGATCGATCCTACGCAATCAACGGCAAGCCGGCCGGCGAGCGTGCGCGGGGTTGGATCGCGCAAGGCAGTCAGCACGGCGGAATGGCTGTCGGCGTACGCGAATTCTGGCAGAACTGGCCCAAGGGATTCGAGCAGAAGCCGGGCGAGTTGCAGGTCGACATCTGCCCGGATTTTCCCGCGGGGCGTTATGACAACCAGCCGATCACGGAAGAGTGCAAGCTGTTCTATTATCTGCGAGACGGCGTTTACTCGTTCAAATGCGGCCAGGCTCGCACGCATGAACTCTGGGCGACCTTCTTCGACGGCGTACCGGAACCTGCCGACCTCGACCAGTTCTTTCGCGCCGTCGAGACGCCGTTGCTCGCTCAGTGCGAGCCGGCTTACATCTATGCCAGTCAGGCCATCGGCCCGCTGTCGCCCGCGGATGCAGACAAGCATGGCGCCTATGATGCCCTGGTTGACAATTACTTCGATCAGCACCTGGCTGACCGCGAACGGGTTCGCGAGTTCGGCATGTTGAATTTCGGCGACTGGTACAACACGAATTGGGACTCCTGGGGAAACCTGGAATACGACACGGCTCGCATCTGGTTCCAGCAATACCTGCGCACCGGAGATCGTCGGTACTTTGACCGGGCCGAGCAGGCCGCCCGGCATTTCGAGGACGTGGACATTCTGCACGTCACTCATCCGGAAATCCGCAGTTTCCCGGGCACGACCGACATGCGGGCTGGCCAAGTCTGGCCGCATCTGGTCGGACACACCGGCGGATACTACGGGCGTTATGTCAATGGGCAATACGAGGGTCTCGCCAAGCTCAAGATGACCGGCGCCTATCAGGTGGGATTATGGGACCACGGCCATGCGTGGATCGGCGGCGTCTTCGATCACTATCTGCTGACGGGGGACCGGCGCGCCCTTGACGTGGGAATCCTGGCCAGCGACACGATGGCCGGACTGTGTCCGACCGGTTACTCCGACCACATTCGGCAGGTCGGCTGGCCGCTGCACCTGCTGTTGAATGCCTACGAGGCGACCGGCGAGGAACGGTATCTGGCTGCGGCGGGCAAGCAGTGGAACGTGCTCAAGAAGAACCTCGATCCACAGCGGGGTTGGGTGATCATGTTGGCCCACGGGCACTGTTCCGAAGCGGCGGAATCAAAGCGATGTCGAGGCAACAACTTCTACATGTTGGGCTTCACCCTCACGGCTTTGGCCCGCTATCACCGCCTGACGGAGGATCCGGAAGTGCTCCGTGCCCTTTCCGCCGGGGTCGAGCAAATGATCCGCGAGGCCTGGAGCGAGGAGCACAAGTCGTTCTATCTGACTTCGTGTCAGCATTCGCGCTCGTCGCCGCCGGCGTACAGCTCCGCGACGTTCCATGCTTCCGAGGCATTCGCCTACGAAGCCCGGCTGACCGGGAATAAGGAGCATGGCCGCATCATGCGCGACGCGCTGCGGACAGCGATCTCCGCCGGCATGAAAACGCTGGAAGCTCGGGAGTCCGTCGGACAAACCGGGTACTATTCCGGAATATTCCTGTTCCCGCCGTTCGCGTTCTCGGCGTTGGAGGACCAATGAACCGACTCTGGACAATGACGCGTACGTTCATCGGGTTGATGGGGATTGCCGTCGCCACATTGACCTCGGCTGAGGAACCACAGACGGGCCAACGGTCGGTCGATCGCGTGCAGAGCAAACTCTTTCGGCATCAGTACACGATCTACGATCGGGAGTTCTGTGGCTCCGAAGTGTGTGTGGACTTTGACAACGACGGCCGGCGCGAATTGCTGTACGCGTCGCGAGCGCCCGGCAAGTTGCAAATGCTCAACGCGTCGGACGGGAGCGTTCGCTGGAGCCGCGAGCTGAAGGGGCAGCAACAATCGACCTCCGCGTTTGATCTCGACGGCGACGGCCGGTGGGAGATCCTGTACACGGTCTCGGATCCGGGCGTGATGTACGTCTGTGATCACAGCGGCAAAGTTCTGCGCCAGTGGGATTCGGAAGATGGCAAGCTCGGCAACTCGCCTGTGGTCATCGACGGGGACGGCGACGGCGTACTCGATGGTTACCTCGGAAGTCGATCTCGGTATCTGGCTCGTGTCGGCATGAACGACATGTCGCTTCTGCGGCGCCGCGAAGGCTGGGTGCAGTGCGGCTGCTACACGTCGGCGCTGGATGTCGATCGTGATGGCCGCTGGGACTTGTTTGCCGGAAGCGGGGACGACTTCGCCGGGAAAGGAGTGCTGCACCGCTTGAATCCGCTGACGCTGGCGAGCGTGTGGAGTTTTCCAACCAACGACAACGCATCGAGTGCCGATGCCGTGTTGGTCGACATCAACGGCGACGGCATCGTCGAGATCATCAAGTCGGTCGACAACTACAAGCAGGACGATGCTCACGATGCCGTCATGGCGTTCACGATCGACGGCAAGCTGCTGTGGAAAGTGGAAGGGTTATCGGAAGAGGACTCGCCGAACGTCGCGGATTTGGATGGCGACGGCTCGGTCGAGATCGTCGGCATGACATTTGGCGGCGAGGTCTACTGCCTGGACGCAAAGGGCCGCTTCCAATGGCGGCGCGATCTGCGGCCGGAACTCGACGACGGCCAGCACATGTATATGACGCCGATCCTCTGCGACCTGAACGGGGACCGGCAACTCGAAATCCTCGCCATGACCCAGGGGCAATACTCACCCACGCCCGGACAGAAGCCGAACGCCAGGCTGACGGCCCTCGACGCACGCGGCAATGTGCTCGATGAACTGGACCTGGGCGAGTCGCGGTTCTGGGGGCACGCCTTCGTCTGCAACCTCGACGACGATCCCTATCTCGAACTCGTCGTCTCGGGATATGGCGGCCTCGACGTGATCGAAACACGCGGCTTCGGGCCGAACACAGAACACTTTCAGCGCCGCCGCAATTATCAGCGACTCAACGTCCGCCCGTGGGCGTATGAAGACAGTTTCTTCATCGAGCGCGGCCGAAAACAGGGTGTGACCAATCTGACGGACAATCTCATTCTCGCGAAGGGAGACGGCGGCTTCGTGCGCGATGGTCGGTTAGTCACGGAGCTGCTGACGCTTCCTCCCGATTGCGAATTCCGCCGACTTCAATTCGCCGCCGAGACACCAGCCGGAACTCAGATCCGCGTCGATGTGCTGGCCGCCAACGACCGTCCGCTGCGCGAGGCAGTCACTTCGGACACCGATCTACGGATCGACGTGCCGGTTCGACTGGCGTTCAGCTTTTCGACGACGGACCCGGCCAAGACGCCGAAGCTCGACTCGTACTCGCTGGCGTTCGATCGCCGCCAAGAGTCGGCGGCCGAATCGAGTCGTCACAAGAGTCCGCCGCCAACGGCCGCGATTGGTCAAACGCTGGTCATCGAAGCAGGGAATCGACCGCGGATCGACGCAGCAGTGTCCATCGCGCTGATGATTAAGCCGGAAGAAGAGCGCTCTTTGAGGTTGGTCGAGATCACGGGGCGAAAGGTAATCCCCAGACCGTCGCAGATTGAACCGGGGACACCGCCGCGTCTATGGTGGATTGTGCGAGGAGAATTGCCGGCCGGGGCGAAACGAACTTATCGCATCGACGCCGGTACCGCAGTCGCAGGTCCGGAGGTCTCGGTCGATCGTCGTGCGGAGTCTGTCGTTGTTCGTGTCGGCGAGTCCTCCGTGCTGCAATACAACACGGCCCATGTCGAACCGCCCGCCGGTGCCGACGCCAAGTACGGCCGGAGCGCGTTCATTCATCCGTTGTGGACGCCGGCCGGCATCGTCGCAACCGATCAGTTTCCTCCCGACCACCTACATCAAAGTGGTGCCTTCCTGGCTCACACCAAGACTGAGTTCGCCGGTCGCACGCCGAATTTTTGGGATCTGCTCGGCGGGACTGGACTCGTTCGCTTCAAAGCAGTGAAGAACACAACCAGCGGGCCGATCTTCGGCGAGCTGCTTGCAGAACACGAGCATGTGGACTTGTCCGCTCCGGAGGGGAAGGTGGCGCTCGTCGAGACGTGGAGCGTTCGCGTCTGGAACATCGGTGGCCGTGACGCCGGTTTCTGGATCTGCGATCTCACTTCAACCTTGAACTGTGCCACACCCGCCCCGTTGCGGTTACTGAAGTATCACTACGGCGGAATGGCACTTCGCGGCGCTCGATCCTGGGATGCCGAACACGCTCGCTTCCTCACCTCCGAGGGAAAGGATCGGGTCGCCGGAAATCACACGCGTCCGCGCTGGTGCGACCTCTTCGGTCCTGTCGGCGATCAGACGGCCGGAATTGCGTTCCTCACTCACCCGGCCAACTTCCGCGCGCCGGAACCGCTCCGCATTCATCCGACCATGCCGTACATGGTCTACTCGCCGTCACATCTCGGCGACTGGGAGATCACCCCCGGTACACCGCATGTCTCGCGATACCAGTTCGTCATTCACGATGGGAACCTGCCGGAGACAACAACCAACCGACTCTGGCTGAACTTCGCCGAACCGCTCGTTCCGTCTGTCGTTCCGGGGAGTTTTCCATGACATTGAGTCGGTTGAAAAAAGTCGTGGCATAGGCTTCCAGCCTGTGAATTGCCGCAAATAATCGACAGGCTGGAAGCCTATCCCACGTCTTTAACCAGCCTGCTAAGGAGCACGACTTGAAAACGTATCTCGAAACATTCGACAACGGACCCGGAGGCTGGTTTGGGTGGATCGATAATGCTCGCGGGCCCAAGCCGCTCGAACGCGGCGAAAGTTGCGTCATCTCGCGCAGCCCGTGGTGGATCGACTACAACCATGCGCCGCCGGGTGCCGGTTACATGCACCTGCTGTTCATGTTGCTGACCAGCGGCAGTCCCGGCGAGAACCAGCGGGAAGTCAGCGGCGAGAACCGCTTTATCAAGAGCGGCGTTGGTACGGACTTCACCAATGCCGCACTGACTTTGCGGCTGAAGGGCGAGTTGCTCGCGCGCGACACGCAGCTCCTGTTGCTGTGCCAGGGAGTCCACCAAGGAATCTGCACCGGCTGGTTGCTGACCGGCCAGCCGATCACGGTCACACCGGATTGGTCCGAGCAAAAGATCACCGCGGTGACCGATGAGTCGGCCTGGACGTGCCTCGGCAGCCGGCACGATCGTGCGGACTTTTATGGCCGAACTCCGCTGAGAACCGTGCTTGGCGACGTCAATGCTGACATCCTGCTCGTGCTGTTTCCGCTGGATGTCGCACCCATGGGTCCGCTGAACGGCGATCCGCACCTCCTGAGACCCGAGAAGGACTACCCGGTCTGGCGTAGCCGCCTGCCAGAAGGCTATGTGATGCTCGACGAAGTGCGAATTGAATTTCGTTGAGCCGTCACTTCGTCACGGACTACTCGCTCGTCGCCCCTTCGAAGCGGAGCACAACCAGCGAGTTTGGCTTGAGCCGGTAAGTCACCGTGCCGGTTGGCGCGAGTTGGAGAGTCTGCGGATCGGCGAGCTTCACGGTGTCGGGCCGTTCGATCGTGTTTTCCGCCAAATAACTGTCTGCTCGCACTTCATGGACTTCGGCGGCAGCCTTCCTGGGCCAGTCCCGGATCTCGATGCGGGTCTCGACGGCTTGGTTCGCGTCCTTATTCAGCAGGGCGACGTAGAGCCGGTCGCCGCGCAGTGAAGCGCAATGGGTCACGCGCTCGAACGCAAATACCGGGTCGAAGTACACGCCGGGCTTGGGGGCGACGATCGAGTTGTTGCCTTGCAGGCGACTGTCGACAAGCAGCTCCCCGCGCTGCTCGCTGAGAAGCTTGAACGTCCAGTAGATCGGCATGCGATAACCGTATCCTTCGTCGGTGCTTTTTCCCTTGTAGGACAAGCCTTGCTCGCGTGAAGTCTGAATCGAAAACAACGCCTGGGCGTCGTTGGAAAAGGTGTGCCAGAATGCCGCGTGGATATTCTCCGAGGGAACGCTCTTCTGCATCATGTAGAGCAAATGATCGGACATGAACACGGCGGTGGCCATCGTTCGCATCAGCGATCCGCGAACACTGTTTTTGTGTTGAGGGAAGATGCCTGCCGTCCAGTCGGCGGACCATTCGCCGACCATCAGTTTGGGAGGCGGCTGTTGCTTGCACTTGGACTTGATCAGGGCATTGATGATTTCATGGCACTCGCGGAACTTCGTTCCCCAGCAGTAAAGATGCTTCCATTCGTCGTCAGTATCCAGGAAGTCGTATTTGCCGTTCCAACCATTGGCTGGATAAAAGTGCCAGTCGAAGTAGTCGACATCGACGTTCAAGTTTTCAAGAAATGCCACGGCGAATTCGTGGCTGGTCGTGAAGTTGATGTCTGGAGCGTTGGGCTTGTCTTTCACCTCGGAGCGGGGCCGTTCGATGTTGATCAGCGGCACCAGCACCTTCGCTCCCGGTGACATCTTGCGGATCAGCGGCACGAGGCGATCCAGTGCTTTCGCATATTCCTTCGCCCCCGCAGCGTTCTCCTGAAATCCCTGCGGGTAACTGTGGACCTCGTTACCAAGCTGCCAGTAAGTGATTTTGTACGGTTTCACTCGGCCGTTGGCTTTGCGTTTCTCCGCCCAATTGACGCCGTCACCGTCGATGTCTCCATCGCCCACGAGGTACTCGAGGTAGCCCTGCACGGACTCCTGGGGTTCGCCGACAAAATTGATCTGCATCAAGGGTTCGATGTTGAAGCGTTCGCAAAGTTGGAGATACGTATCGAGGTCGTAAACTTCATAGGGGAGACGTTCGGGATTCTTTCCGATGTGATCCTGCCAATAGAAATTGGCCCATGAGCCGCGGTGGTCGTCTCGGTTAAAGACGAACCCTCCGGGATATCGGGCAATGCGCAGGCCAGATTCTCCGATGTCGCGGAACACTTTTTCCGGATACTTCGGAGCGCGCAGTGGATTCGTTTTGGCGTCGATTCCGGCACCGAAGACGTAGGGACTGATCCGCCCCTTCTGCACGCACGGCATGACCTGTAAATCAACGCTCAACTCGTCGGCAACCACCGGCAGGCACGGCCAGAACGCGCCGACGAGCATCACAGCCCAAGTGGTAACACCCAGTTTCGCCCGACCCGCTACCAGATTAACGAGGTTTCGTGAAACGTGGCCGCGAATACTCATGGTCGTCTCCTGGTTGCGAAGTAACGAGTCATTGTCGCTGGGTGGTTTGGTCGAGTCAGGCATCGCATAATACCATTCTTGAAGACGTGCGGTTAATCCGCGACGGTCGTTTACGCGAGTGTGGCCGAATTGCTCCGCAACTCGGCACGATGTCGCAGAGCGGCACCGCAGACGGGCGAGCGGTCGGTCGAGCGAGTGCGGAGCAAACCAGACTCCCACGAAAGGAAAAGATCCTGTGTTCAAATCGTCCATACAGCGATTTCGATTCGCAGCCGCATTAGCACTGTTCTTGCTCTCCACACTGGCGGCTGCGGCAGAGGAACCAGCGAAAACGGAACCGCGGGCGGGCGAGGCGCGATGGACCGACGCGAAGACCGTCGATCTTGCGGGATACCGAGTCACGCTTTCCAAACCGCGGCTGGTCGCCCGCAGCCACGGATACTTGTGGTTTCCCACGATGACGCGACTGTCGGGCGGCGAGCTGTGCGCTAACTTCTCGACGAATCTCGACGCCATCGTCGCCGATCGGACATCTTCGGTCAGTTGGTCGGCGGACGACGGTCTCACCTGGAGTGAACCCGCCTCGATCATGCCAAAAGGCGACCTCTACGCAGAAACGATGTTGCGACTGAAGAACGGCGACGAACTGTTGCTCCCGTTCAATCTCTATCCGGATGACAAGGCGATGCGCGGCTGGCATCAGATTGTCTCGGGAACGAAGGGCCAGCGCAAAGTCACCTTCACCGACAAAAGCCTCACCGTCTCTGGATGGCCCAAACCCGATCGCAGCTTCAACGAACAGCTCGGGTTGTCAGGATTCGGTTTTAACGGCCACGGCATCACGGGCAAGTCGGGCGAGTATCTGGCCACTATGTACGGCTACTTCAAAGACGAGCGTCGTTACAGCCTCGTGATGGTGGAATCCACCGATGGTCTGGACTGGAAATTCCGGTCGTTGATCGCAGGTTTCGATTGCCCGCTCGCCGGCGGCGAAGGGCCGTGCGAATCTCAGACGATCCGCCTTAAGGACGGGCGCTTGATGAACATTTTTCGGCTGGCCTCCAACGTTCCCTACGGCCAGACTTTCAGCGAGGACGATGGCCGAACGTGGTCAAAGCCCGCGGCGATGAAGGACGCTCATTCCGTGCAGCCGAGTCTGGCGCTGATGAAAGACGGCTCCCTCGTGCTGACCGGCGGCCGACCAGGGATCTTCGCCTGGATCAACCGCGCCGGCGACGGCAAGAATTGGTTGCAGGTGGATCTGCAAGGCCATCACAACGAGAATCATCCGCAAGACGCCATCACGCGCGCCGACCAAACGACCTCGTACACCGAAGTCGCGGCGCTCGATGAGCAATCGGTGATTGTGATCTATGACCGCATTCCCCACGGATGGAAAGCCATCCCTCAGAATTCTCAGGACACCAACAGCATTTGGGTTGTCAAACTGGTGTGGAAGGTGCGTTGATTCGCCGCATCTCGCCCAACACGTCGCAAACAACTACTTCACGAAAAGTGGCTCATGGTCAATGTCCTTCGCATCGCGATTGTGTCCGGGATCACCCCCTGTGGCTGGCATCGCAACTGTTGGCCCAGCCCCGCCAAGCATGTTCAAGGACCTGGATGACGAAATTCTCGGCGATGCGCTCATCATTCACGACAAGCAGGTTGATCGTTACGAACTGAGTTTCAGCAACCCGTGACCCGGAGATTGAAGTTTGGGTTCGAGACCAGTGCGCGATAGACTGCCGCACCTACCTCAGAACTGTTTCCAATCAGAGCACCACGAGGATCACTCCATGCTGACGATTTCCGGCAACGCGATTCGATTGTGTGACCGCTTGCCGCGACGCGATTTCTTGACGATTGGATCGCTGGCCGTCGGCGGATTGACGTTGCCGCGGTTGCTGCGAGCAGAAGCTCAGGCCGGAGTTCGTGCGTCGCACAAGGCGATCATTATGGTCTATTTGACCGGTGGTCCGCCTCATCAGGACATGGTGGATTTGAAAACGGATGCTCCGGCCGAAGTCCGTGGCGAGTTCCGGCCGATCGCGACCAACGTGCCGGGGATTCAAATCTCCGAACTCATGCCGCGCGTCGCGGCGATGATGGACAAGTTCGCAATCATTCGCTCGCTGGTCGGTGCCGAAGACCGACATTCATCGTTTCAGTGTGCGACGGGCCGGCTGTTTCGTTCGCAACCGCAGGGAGGTTGGCCGGAGATCGGATCGGTGTTGTCCAAACTGCACGGGCCGGTCGATCCATCGGTGCCGCCCGCCGTCGACCTGTCGATGAAAATGGAGCACCAGCCGTACAACCTGCCGGGACCGGGGTTCCTCGGCATGGCTCACTCGCCGTTCAAGCCGTCGGGTGATGCGATGAACGACATGGTGTTGCAAGGAGTCAGCCTCGACCGGCTGACCGATCGCGGTTCGCTGTTGGCGAGCCTCGATCGATTTCGTCGGCAGGCGGACGCGCAGGCCGCGTCGCAATCGGATGCCGATGGCTTCACCGAACGAGCACTGGGGATTCTCAGTTCGAGTCGCCTTGTCGAGGCACTCGACCTGTCGCGCGAAGATCCGCGCATTCGCGAGCGTTACGGGAAGGACGATCCAGAATGTCTGCCGTATTCGAAGGCGGGCTATCAGGCTCACATGTCGAAGTTTCTGGCTGCTCGGCGATTGGTCGAAGCGGGGGCTCGCTGTGTGACGGTGGCGTTTGCGGACTTCGATTGGCACGGAGGCAATTTCACGAACGGTCGCAAAGTGATCCCGCTGCTCGACCACGGTCTGGCGGCGCTCGTCTCGGATCTGCACGAACGAGGGCTCGATCGCGACGTGTCCGTCGTCGTGTGGGGTGAGTTTGGGCGAACTCCCAAGATCAACGCGAGCGCCGGACGAGACCACTGGCCGCGAGTGACGTTCGCCATGCTGGCGGGCGGAGGCATGACCACCGGCCAGGTCATCGGCGAGACCAATCGACTGGCCGAGGAACCGGTTTCGCGGCCGGTCCATTTTCAGGATGTGACGGCCACGCTCTATCACAATCTTGGCATCGACACGGCTCACACGACGATCCCTGATCTCAATGGCCGCCCGCAGTACGTTGCTGAAACGCACGAACCAATCCGCGAACTCGTTTGAGCAGCCTGGCGGACTTCCTCACTTTGAGTTCTGGCAAGCCGCACTGGTCGCGCTGGCGATGCGCCACACGCCGCGTTCGTCTTTCGCGGTCCCGTCGCACGCTTCGTAGAACATGCGAGAACGAGGAACTGCGTCTTCGCGATGCGGCAGACGGATCACGCACATTTCGGAACACTTCGCGCCATCCCAACCGCCGGGACCGGGCGCGAGCACCGGCGCGGAGTCTTTGGACCAAGTCAGGCCGTCGTCGGAGACGGCCCGCAGGATGTACGCTCGATTCGGCTGAGCGTATCCCGCGTAGTACATCACATAACGGTCAGTCGCGACGCGAAGGATCTCAGGCGCGAATGCCGCGTGCGAGTCGAACGCTCCGTTTTGAGCGACTCGCACGCCCGGTTCGGGATGAAACACGAGGCCGCCGTCGTCCGACACGGCGCTGATGATGCCGCGACCTCGCTCGACGCAGTACAGCCGGCAGCGACCGTCGCTCAGAAAGACGATGCGTGGTGCCGAAAGATTACGGCCCGCGATTTCCCATCTCGCACCCGGCTCGGGCGTCCAATCGAGTCCGCCGTCGGTCGAGATGGCGCTGCGGATCGAATTTTCGATCGACTGAGGGCCGGCGCAGCACTCGTAATACATCCGCAGTCGGCGGCCATCACCGACGGGGACAACTTCGGACGAGACGACGCGGAACTCTCCGGCTCCTCCGGCTCCTCCGGCTTGAGGCGACAGTCGCACGCCCGGTTCCGGAGTCCACACTTCGCCATCCGGCGAGAACGCGCTCAAGATGCGCGTCGTTGAGTTGTCGTAGTCGTTGGCTCCGGCGGGAAATCCAGGTCGCGGCAAAATCTGTGAGTAGTACATGCGGTAGCCGCCATTCGGCACAGCAAGCACGCGCGGGCTGACCGCGCCACAGAGACCGGTGCGCGGGGCGTCAGGCAACCATCGGGCTTCGGGCCGCGGATCAACATCCGTATCCGGCGGAGCCTCGATCGCCACGGCGGCGTCTTTCATCCAGACCTTGCCTGGGTCCGTTGCCGCGGAATGAACCAGCGGCGAGGCCGATGCCGATTGCGAGAGGTCAATCATTTTGGTTTTCCGTTAGGTCTTCAGTCCCAGTTCTTGATGTTGATCGCGCGCGGCGGCCGAATAACGAGCAAAGGCGGCTTCGTCGCGCTGACAGGAAACGCCTTTGAAGACCATCGCAAACGAGCGGCGATGCCGGGTCGATGAGAGATTGGCGTCCGCGCGGTGGATCGTCATGCCGTGGTGCGCGACCGCATCGCCAGGCTGAAGCGGTACGGCGACCTCGCGCGTGAAGTCCTCGGGAGAGTAGTCCGTGATTCCTTGCGAGAAGCCAAGAATCTGCGACTTCGCATGCGTGCGATAACCGCGTTGGTGTGAGCCGTCGACGTATCGCAAGCAACCGTTTTCCGCGTAGACCGGGTCGAGCGCCAGCCAGATCGTGACGACATTGGACGGCGCGAGGCAGAAGTAGTAGTTGTCCTGATGCGGCGGCGTGACGTGATTCGTTCCAGGCGGCTTGTTGAACCATTCCGGCTGATCGGCAGTCACTGGCTCGCCGACGAGAACCTGAGCCAATGCCGTCCATTTTGGATGCTGCATGTAGTTCAGAAAGAACGTATCGCCTCCCATTCGCTGCATCTGCTTGAGCGTCTCGGGACGGGAGCGATCCTGATAGAAAGCGTCGCCGTCGGGAAGACCGGGGACCACGTCGCGAATGTAGCGGTCCAGATTCTCCTTCAGCTCCGTGAAGTCTGTTTCCCCGAGAAGCTGTCGCACGATCACGAAGCCGTATCGGTCGTAGTGTTGCTTCTCAAGTTCGAAGGTCATTTGGCGTTTCTTTCGGGTGATTGGGCCGCAGGGCGCTGGCTACGGTTCCGACGGTGACTCCCAACAGCAGCGAGCACGGGATGATCCACACGAAGCTGATCGTCAGAGGCAGGCCCAGGTCTTTCGAGTACGCGACGGACGATCTTCACGACGGTGCATCCTCGAATGGCCAGTGACGGCGGTCTCTTGGAAGTTCAATAAAATAGTATTAGTCTTTCAGTTCAGCCGCAAGCAGGCGGTATTTCCGAAGAAGACTCCGACAAAAGGGGGTTTAATCGGCTTGAAATCAAGAAACACCCGTGTGGTCCGCCGGATCTTCGGCGAGCCACTCTCAAGGAAACAGCCAATGCGACCGAGTCGAGTCAAAGCCAAACTCACCCGTGGCGAGCCGGTGCTCATCACCTGCTGCCACTTCATCGATCCCAGCGTGTATGAACTCGTCAGCTTGTTGGGGTTCGACGGGATCTGGCTCGATCTGGAACATCATTCCACGAGCGATGAGACCGCCTCGAATCTGATGCGAGCCGCGCGCGTCGGAGCGTCGGACATCATCGCGCGACCTGCCAAAGGTGAGTTCATGCGCATGGGGCGGCTGCTGGAAGCCGGAGCTCAAGGGATCATGTATCCGCGCTGTGAGTCAGCCGAGGAAGCCGCCGAGCTGGTGCGGTGGGCGAAGTTCGCTCCTCAGGGCGAGCGTGGCGTGGACGGTGCGAATGGAGACAACCCGTACTGCGCGATTCCGATGGTGCCGTACCTGAAGGCGGCCAACGAGCACACGCTGCTCATCGCACAATTGGAATCCCCCAATGCGCTCGATCATGCGGCAGCGATCGCGGCCGTGCCGGGCGTGGACGTGCTGATGTTGGGGCCCGGCGACCTGAGCGTCGTCGCGGGCATCCCGTACCAGTTCGATCATCCGATCATCATCGACGCCTACCGTCGCGTTGCCGAAGCCGCGAAGAACGCGGGCAAATGGTGGGGCACGGTCAGTGGCAGTCCGGAACACACGCAGAAGCTGTTCGATCTGGGCGCGAAGTTCATCTGCCACGGCGCCGATCTGATTATGGTGAAGCAGGGGATGGAACAGATTCAACAGCGCTATGCCCCGCTTGGTTTCACCTTCGACAACCGGCTCGCCTCCGAAGCGGCCCGTCTTATGGAAAACCAGTCATGACGCCTATCTGCAACAGCACGTTTTGTGGCCGAGTCGCTCCGCGACTCGGCGGCGAGTTGCGGAGCAACTCGCCCACATGTGTTCGCGGAGCGAAAGCCGACACTCAGTGGCAATCTCTTTTGGGAACTCAACATGCCCGTCTCGATCAACGACTTCTCGCCGCACGATCAGCAGATTTGGGATGAAGAACTGCAGGACTTTGTCTCGGATCGTGTGTTCGACGCACACATCCACATGTTTCATCCCGAACATCTGACGACGGCCGCGTCTGGGTCCAGTGCGTGGGGACATACCGATTTCTCATCGCTGCAGCAGTGGGCCGAGCGGTTGTATCCCGGTCGTGAGACGCATTTTCTCGTGCTGGGAACGCCGACGCTGGGGATCGACGTGACGGCTCACAATCGCTGGTGCATCGAGCAGGTCAGGCAAGATCCGCAGTCACGGATGAATCGGTTGGTGACGCCGTCGTGCCGCGTGCAGGACATCGAACGCGATGTGCGCGAGAGAGGATTCATCGGACTCAAACCGTACCGGTTGTTCTCCGTTACGGGAGACATCGCACAGTGCCGGATTCATGAGTTCCTGCCTCACGAACAATTGGAGCTGGCGAACGAATTGGGACTGTGGGTCACGATGCACCTCTCGCGGTTTCATGGCTGCGCGGACGAGTTCAACCTGGACGACCTGCGGGAGTTCACCGGAAGCCGTTACCCGAACATCAAATGGATTCTGGCTCATTGCGCTCGCAGCTTTACGTATTGGCCAATCCGCAAGGCGATCGATCAACTGCGCGACATGCCGAATATCTGGTACGACGTTTCGGCCGTGACCGACGTGCGACCGCTGATCACGTTGTTCTCGCGCGAGGATCGGCGGCGCATTCTGTACGGCTCGGACGGTGTCGACGCGACGTACTTTCACGGGCAGTACGCCGCGATGGGCCGCGCGTGGCAGTACGTGGATATCGACCGCTTCAACCTGCAGTTTCCGCACTGCGATGGTCGGCCGATCTTGGCGATCTACGAGCAACTGCTGTCGATGAAGCATGCTGCGGAGATCGCTCAGTGGTCCAAAGATGACATCCACAACCTCTTCTGGAGAAACGCGGTCGCCGCCTTCGAAGTGAGCTTCGGGGATGACAATAAGGCCGCGTCCGGGTCGCGAATCGGCGAGCAGACACAAGCCACATACGCCCGCGCAAAACAACTCATTCCCGGCGGAACGCAACTGCTCAGCAAGCGGCCGGAGATGTTCGCTCCCGGACTCTGGCCCGCCTATGCGCGCGAAGCTCGTGGTTGTGAAGTGACCGATCTCGATGGTCGACGATTTATCGACATGACGACCTCCGGCATCGGTTCCTGTTTGCTGGGATACGCCGACCCCGATGTCACCGCAGCCGTTCAACGCCGAATCTCGCTCGGCTCGATGTCGACGCTGAACGCCGCCGAAGATGTCGAACTGGCCGAGCTGCTGATCGAACTGCATCCGTGGGCCGAACAGGTTCGCTATGCGCGTTCCGGCGGCGAGTCGATGGCGATCGCCGTCCGCATCGCTCGTGCGGCGGCCGGTCGAGACAAGATCGCGTTCTGCGGCTATCACGGTTGGTCCGACTGGTACCTCGCGGCGAATGTGAATCCCGCAGGCGCGACGGATGGTTTGCAGGGCCACCTGTTGCCGGGCTTGGCACCGAACGGCGTGCCGCGCGGCCTGGCCGGGACAGCGCTCCCTTTTACCTACAACCGGCTGGAGGAACTCGAGCAGCTCGTCACTCGTCACGGCAGCGAACTGGCGGCGGTTGTGATGGAGCCGACTCGATCCACTGATCCCGAACCAGGCTTTCTGGAAGGTGTTCGCGAACTGTGCGACCGCTGTGGTGCGACGCTGATTTTCGACGAAATCTCATCCGGCTGGCGGATGCATCTCGGCGGTGCGCATTTGAAATACGGCGTGATGCCGGACATGGCCGTCTTCGCCAAGGCTCTTGGAAACGGTCATCCGATGGCCGCGATTATCGGTAGGCGGCGAGTCATGGAAGCCGCGCAAACATCGTTCATCTCGAGCACCTACTGGACCGAAGCCATTGGTCCGACTGCGGCCCTGGCGACCATTCGCAAACTGCGTGAGGTCGATATCGCCGCTCACACCAGTCGCATCGGCGGGCTGATGCGTGACGGCTGGAAGCATCTCGGTCAGCGATGGAAAGTGCCGGTGAAAGTCTCCGGCCACCCGGCGCTGCTCCACCTGAGTTTCGATCACGAACAAGCGGCCGGGCTAGGAACGTTCCTCACCGCGCGGATGCTCAACCGAGGCTTCCTCACCGGCAGCGGCTTTTATCCCAGCTACGCCCACAAGGAACATCACCTCACCCAATACCTGGCCGCCCTCGAACCGGTCTTCGCCGAACTAGCCGAAGCGATTCGCCTGGGTGACGTGCAGCAACGACTTCAGTCGATCGGCGTTCCGGTTCGTCATACCGGCTTCGCCCGGCTGACGTGACTCCGAACAATCCCGTGACTGATTGGAAGTGGGTTCGCTTGGCGAAATTTTGAGGGCAAACAGACGAACGGCAATTAAATCCTACTTATTGACCGATCTAACGTCGTGGTGTTAAGTTCGCACCCCTTGGAGACTCAATCAAATGGACGCTGTCGTTTCTAGCTCACGACCTGCGACACAAGTCCGAGAACTTGCTCGGAAGATCCGCCACCGGATTCAAGCGGAGCGGTTGACCGACGGCTCGTTCTTCATGACTGAGGCACAGCTCGCCGCCGAGTACGGTGCGTCGCGGACGGTCACGCGCGAAGCGGTCAGCCGTTTGCAGGCGCTCGGACTTTTGGAGGGACGCAAACGGAAAGGGCTGATCGTTCGCTGCCCCGACCCGCTGCGACTGTTTCAAAACAGTCTCCCCTCGCTGATGACCTCGCCCGACGATTGGCGCGATCTCGCTCAGCTTCGTTACGCGCTGGAGGTCGGGGCGATCGAACTAGCGATTCGAGCTGCCACCAACGAACAGATTGATCGGCTCGGTCAGATCGAGCAAGAACTGGAACAAGCCGTTTTGCAGGACCAGTCGTCGGTTCGCTCCATCGAGCTGGATGTAAAATTTCACTCGTTGATTCTGGAGATGACCGGATCGCGGCTGATCGCCGGAATGCAGCAAGTCCTGGTGCAATTCTTTCAGACGGTTCCGCAGTCCAAACCGACCTTGGCTTCGGCCGAACGCATTTGCTGGGAGCATCGCGAACTGCTCGACGCCATTCGCGACCGCGACGTCGAACGGGCTCGCGCCATGATCCGTGTGCAGATCCGAGCGACACTGGACGCTGCCGATCAAGTCGTCGCTTCCACGCCGACCACAGAAACAGGGGAATGAACATGTTGCGAGTTCTTGGCTCCGAGACGCGACTGTGCGATGGGATTACTCGCCGCGAACTGATGCGGGTCGGCGGACTGTCGCTGTTTGGCGGGTTGAATTGGTCGCGAGCCGCTCAGGCGGCGAACAGCGGCGGAGGAACTCGCGGCCCGGCGAAGTCCGTGATCATGTTCAATTTACTCGGAGGTCCGTCGCATATCGACATGGTGGATTTGAAACCGCAGGCCGCCGTCGAGATCCGCGGCGAGTTCAACCCCATCGCGACATCAGTCCCTGGCCTGTCGATCTGCGAGCATCTGCCGAAGCTCGCGCAGTGGATGCACCGAGCGACGTTGATTCGCACCTTCAGCCACATGTTCAACTCGCACGATCCGCTGCCGTTCATGACCGGCTTCACGGATGGCAATCCCGCCGCTCAAGCGATGCCGACCGATCCGCCGGACATCGGTGCGATCTGCCAGTACCTGGGACTGGGGCCGAGCGACTTGCCGGGTGCCGTCTGCATGCCGTGCTTTCCCGGATCGGGACAGATGGGTCATCGTCGGCGCGGGCCGTATGGCGGATTCCTGGGCAAGCAATACGACCCGCTGTTCACGCTCTGCCAGCCAACCTTCGCTCGCGAGCCGAAGTTTCAACACTACGACCCGGTGATGCCCCTGGGTGAGCCGTTCCCGCCGACGGCCGACGCACTGCCCGACATGACCGTGCAGCGGTTGGATCGGCGACGATCACTGGTTTCGCAAATTGACGGCGAGTTCGCTCGCACACAATCGTCGCGAGCAGTCGCCACGATGAGTGACGCTCAACGGCGAGCCTTCTTGATGCTGACGTCGGGCCGCACGCGCGATGCCTTTGATCTGAACCTGGAACCCGCCGCGATCCGCGAAGCCTACGGCCACAACCTCGTCGGCGCGAGCCTGCTCATCGCGCGACGACTCGTCGAATCCGGCGTCCCATTCGTCAGCGTCCATCAAGAAATCTTCGACCATTACGGTCATGCCTACGACATGCACTCCAACAACTTCGGCATGTTGAAAAATCTGAATCTGCCGCTGCTCGATCAAGTGATCCCCGCGCTGCTGCACGATCTCGATTCGCGCGGGCTGCTCGATTCGACGTTGGTCGTCGTGATGGGCGAGATGGGCCGAACCCCGAAGGTCAACGGCAGCGCCGGCCGCGATCACTGGCCTCAATGCGGATTTAGTTTGCTGTTCGGCGGCGGCGTGAAGCAGGGCCTGGTCCACGGCTCGACCGATGCGATCGGAGCCTACCCGGCGTCGCATCCAGTGTCCCCCGCCGACTTCGTCGCCACGATTTATCAATTGATGGGCATCGACTCCCACCAAACGGTCCCCGACCGCACCGGCCGCCCGATCCCAATCGCTCACGGAGGAGACCCCGTGCGAGAGATCATTGCCTGACCCAACTTTTGAATCAGCCGCGCGGCGCTAGCCCCGATTGAAAAACTTCGTGGCATAGGCTTCCAGCCTGTGATTCCCCGAAGTAAATGACAGGCTGGAAGCCTATCCCACGGCTCCCACGGCTCTCACGACTCAACGACTTTGAAACATCTTCAACGCGGGCGAGCATCATGGTTGATCCACATCAAATCCCCGCACTCAACAGACGGACATTCTTGGTGGCGTCGAGTGTTGGCGTTGCCGGACTGACATTCGGGCGTGCGGCTCAAGCTGAGACCGCGGTGAAGTCGGCGAGCGGGCGACCGACAGCGAAGTCCACGATCCTGTTTTTTCTTTGCGGTGGCGCTTCGCACGTCGACATGTGGGATTTGAAAACGGAAGCCCCGTTGGAGTATCGCGGGCCGTTTCAGTCAATCGCGACCTCAGCGCCCGGCGTGCGTCTGTGCGAGCACCTACCGCTGCTGGCGAAGCAGGCTCACCACATTGCGCTCATCAACTCGGTCGGCGCGACCGTCAACACGAACGACCACCATGCCGGGTATTATCACAACCTGACTGGTCATGTTCCCGACCTGACGTTTTTGACCCAAGGGAATAATCGCACGCCGTATCCTGACGACTGGCCCTACATGGGTTGTGTTGTCGCGGCGAAGCGTCCGCAGCGCACCGGAATGCCCAATGCGGTCACGTTGCCCTACAAGCCGAGCCAAGCTCCCTACACCCGCCCCGGACAGTTCGCCGCTCGACTGGGCATCAAGCACGATCCGCTGTATGTCTTCGGGCGTCGCGACAAGCCGACCGAGTTTCGAGCACCCGACCTTGTCCTCTCGGCCGATGTGCCCGGAAGGCGATTCGGCATGCGGAAGGAGTTGCTGTCGGGACTCGACGAGGTCCGGCGCGATCTCGATCAGTTTGCCGCAGTCCAAACCTGGAACAGCCAGCAGGAGCGAGCGATTTCACTGCTGACGTCCGCCGCGACGACCGCCGCCTTCGACGTCGCTCGCGAGAAGCCCGAGACGATCGCCCGATACGGTGCCACGATCAACGGCATGAGCCTCCTGGCTGCTCGCCGACTCGTCGAATCCGGCGTTCCGTTCGTGACCGTCTTCTGGTCCGAGGAAGATGAAAAGGTCGCCAAGAAATGCCTCAGCGGAGGCGGGTGGGATACGCACGGCAACAACTTCGGTTGTTTGAAAGAGGATCTGCTGCCTGAGTTCGACCGAGCGTTCTCCGCGTTGGTCGAAGACTTGTCCGATCGCGGACTGCTCGATGAAACGCTGCTGATGATCACCAGCGAAATGGGACGCAAACCGAAGATCGGCGACCCGCGTTCGGGAGGCGTCACCGGAGCCGGCCGCGATCATTGGACGCACTGCCTCACCGATGTGCTCGCCGGGGGCGGTATTCAAGGGGGTCAAACTTACGGAGCCAGCGACCGCTACGGCGAATATCCAGCCACGCGCCCCGTCACGCCGGCCGACGTCACCAAAACCGTCTATCACGCGATGGACATTCACAACTTGGAAGCGTTCGATAATCAAAACCGACCGTATAACCTGCTCGACGAGGGCAAACCGCTGTTCGAACTGTTCTAGCGAGAGAGTCCAGCGAGGCATCGCTCCAGACCAGGTCGTAACTTCTCTGCGCTCTTCGCTTCTCTGCGGTGCAACGTGTTTCTTCACCGCAGAGGAGCGAAGAGCGCGGAGAAAACTTGACTCACTTGCAACAAGTCTTGAAAACGAAGGAGTCCGCATGAAAACCCTGAGCCGCATCCATCCTTCTCAACTCCGTAACGCGATCGTTTCGGCGGGACTGCTGACGCTGGTGATCTTTCCCGCGATGGTGCAAGCGGATGATTGGCCGCAGTTTCGCGGGCCGAATTGCGCGGGTATTTCAACGGGGACCAAACCGCTGCCGGTCAAGTTTTCGGCGACCGAGAATGTTCGCTGGTCCGCGAAGG
This sequence comes from Schlesneria paludicola DSM 18645, assembly GCA_945862235.1. GTDB lineage: Bacteria > Planctomycetota > Planctomycetia > Planctomycetales > Planctomycetaceae > Schlesneria > Schlesneria paludicola_A. Next base: position 20,061 of record CAMAYU010000003.1, on the reverse strand, counting down.
TGGGGGATGGTGTCGGCGGCTCGGTCATCGCGGCCGGGCGAGTCTTCGTGAGCGGCATGACGGCGGACGAAACAGTCAGCTTGTTCGCGTTCGATGCCGTCACGGGCAAGAAGCTGTGGCAACGCGATTGGCAGACCGGACCGCTCGCGGAAGTTCATGCGACGAACAGTCAGGCCAGCGCGACGCCGGCCGCGGATGCCGAGCGAGTCTACTTCTACTTCAGCACGCTGGGCCTGCTGACCGTCGATGCACAGACCGGCAAGGACGTCTGGCAGCAGAAACTCCCGACGCCGTTCTTTGTTTTCAAATGGGGACCGGGAATGTCGCCGGTGCTGTATCGCGACTTGGTGTTGTTCTGCCAGGACGACGATCTCAATCCCACGTTCTGGGCCTTTGACAAAGCCACGGGCAAGTTGCGCTGGCGAGACGAGCGGCTCGACATGGCGGTGAATTACTCGCATCCGGTCATCTGCACGGTGGACGGTCGCGATGAGATCGTGGTGGCGGGGACCGGCCAGTTAATCGGCTACGACCCCGATTCTGGCAAGCGTCGCTGGTTTGCGAAGGTCATGCTGCGAAACATCAAGACGACGCCCGTTTGTCTCGACGGTGTGATTTACATCTCGGTGCAAAGCGGCGCGATCGCCAATCAATGGCTGGCCTCCGTCGATCGCGATGAGAAAGCCGGCAACAACGACAACAAGCTCGACAAAGCGGAGATTCAACGCTTCGTCGGCAAGCAACCGATCCCCGAAGCGTTCTTCAAGAAGACGTTCGATCGCGGCGACCTCAACAAAGACGGTTTCCTGGAAGGACGCGAGTTGGATGTCGCGTTCCTGCATCCCGACAATTTCGCGGGAGCCGATTTCAACGCGACCGGCGACGCGGCCGCCGAGCAGTTCATTCTGGCGGTGCGTGGCGGCGGCCGGGGAGACGTCACGAAAACGCACCTGCTGTGGAAGCACAAGACGAAGAACACCGATCACATCGTCTCGCCCTTCGTTTCCGACGGCCGCATGTTTCTGGTCAAAGAGGGAGGCATCAGCACCGTCTTCAACACGAAGCAGGGAGACTCCGTGCGTGGCCCCAAACGGATCGGCAGCGGCGGCAGCTACTTCGCGTCTCCCGTATTCGGCGATGGGAAAATTTATCTCGCCAGCGACAACGGCAACGTCACCGTCCTGAAGAACGCAGTGGACTACGAAGAACTCGCAGTGAACGACATCGGCGAGAGCATCGTCGCGACTCCCGCGATCGCCGACAGCGGCCTCTTCGTCCGCACGCGAACACAGTTGATGTGCTTCGCCGCTGATGGCCGCGCGAAGTAAATCGACCCCGTTGAAAAGTCGTGGGATAGGCTTCCAGCCTGTCGTATTTCTCTTGAGGCGGCAGCGCCGCGGACTTCATTCGCCTGTCCCCATTCGTCTGTCATCTTTATGTATTTGGGATGACAGACGAATGGGGACAAGCGAATGCGGACAGGATGCAATCTTCGGACTTTTTCACAGGCTGGAAGCCTATGCCACGGAAGAAACCCCCGCGAGGAATCACTCGATGACATCGAATCGTCGCCAGTTCATTCAGGCTGCCGGAACCGCGGGAGCGGCGCTGTTGACGTTGCAGACCGCTTCGGCGGACGAGACCGCGGCGCCGGCGGCCGATCGAAGCCGACCCGTTGACCGGCCCCCCTTCACGACGGAATTGTTCCTCGACAACCAGTTGCTGGAAGCGACTCCTGGCGTGTCGCGCAAGTTGCACCCGGCCAAGAAACACTTGCTGAATCCCGTGATCCGGCCGGAACGCTGGTGCGAGGGAACGTACATCGAGCCATACACGACGATGTACGACGCCGAAGAAAAGCTGTTCAAAATGTGGGCTCGGGCCGGCAGCGATGCGAAGGCCGGGTATGTCGGCGGTAATGCCGCGTGGATCCTCTATTACACGTCACGAGACGGCGTCCATTGGGAGAAGCCCGATCTGGGAGTTTTCGACCTGGGAGGTCGCCGCGACCACAACGTCGTCTTTGCCAGCGACCTGATCCCGAAGGCTCCGACCCGACTCGCGTACGGTCCGGAGAAATTCGTCATTCCGACGACGCCGATGGTGCCGCAGGGCAAGAAGGCTTTCTTCTGGGGCGTCAACAAGCATCCGCAGCCGCGCGATCCGTCGGAGAATTACGTCGCACTGGCGATCGTGCAGGATCACCGCCGAGGAGCGCACATCGTCACCTCGCCGGATGGCGTTCACTGGTCCTGCGCGGCATCGCCGTTCTGGCAAACGCCGCACGATGTTGCGGGCACCGGGGACGACTGTCTGATGCACTTGATGTTTGACGAGGCGAAGCGGAAGTGGGTGATCTACCGGCGGATCATCCCCGAGTTCAGCGAGCGGATGATCGCCAACGACAGCGATCGGAATCGGTCGCCCATCGATCGCTACAACCGCTCGTATGCCTATGCCGAGAGCGACGACCTGCGCGAATGGAAGAACCATCGATTCATTCTCGCGATGGACGCCGATGATCCGGCCGACACGGAACTCTATCAATTCGGCTGCCACAAGTTCGGCGCGACGTACGTCGGATATGTGAGCATCTTCTATCTGCGTCACCCTCAGCCGATCGACATTCATCTGGCGACGAGCCGCGACGGCACTCACTTCACACGAGTCTGTCGCGGGACGCCGTTCATTCCGCATGGGCCGTTGGGGTATTACGACTTCATGGCGATGGCTTGCTCGCAGCCCCGGCCGATCGTGGTCAACGACACGATCTACATTTATTACGCGGCCCTGAACTTTCCCCATGACGTCGATGAAAGCGCGTCGGCGGATTATTCCGGGGGCGTTGCGCTGGCGACCCTGAAACGCGACCGATTCGCCTCGCTGGAAACCGGAACGCCCGATGCGCAGCCCTGCCGTGTGCTCACGAAACCGCTGGTCGTCTCACATCCCCGCCTGTACCTGAACGCCGCGACGTGGGGGAAAGGCTCCATCCGCGTGGAAGTGCTGACCCGCGATTGGCAGCCGATCCCGGGCTTCACAGTCGCCGAGTCTCGCGAGATCCAGGGAGACGCTCTCGACCACCCGGTCCGCTGGTCGAACAACGCCGACCTGGGCAAGCTCGTGGGCCAGGAGATTCGGCTCAAGTTCCACATGACGCGCGCCCGGCTGCATGCGCTGACCATGAGCGATCAAGAGCGGCCCCTGGGACTCGTCGAAGCCGCGTATCGCTCCGATGCGGCCGGAGATTCCGCGCCCAAGCAGAACTGACCCGTGGCATAGGCTTCCAGCCTGTGATTCCCGGATGAAAACGACAGGCTGGAAGCCTATCCCACGTCACCTTCCAACCAAGGACCGTTCATGCAAACAATTTTTCGGTTTTCCATCGCGCTGGTGTTGGCGATTCTGTCGCTCCATTCGCCGGTACTGGCTCAAAGCCGCCAAGCGCCCCCTGGCATGTTCAAAGACCTGGACGACGAGATCGTCGGCAAGGCGATCGTGCTACATGGCAAGCAACTCTTCATCGACAACTACGTTATCGAATCGCTGGCCAACGCAAAGAAAGTGCTCAACCAGCCGGTCAAGCATCCGCGGAATCCGCTGGTCCGCCGCGACAAGCCATGGGAAGAAAAACTCTCGTCGCCGTTCGGGTACGGGGCCGTGGTCCGCGATGAGCGCGATGGGTTGTACAAGATCTGGTATCAGATCTGGCATGACGACAAGGACGCTGTGGGCTCGCTTGGTTACATCACATCGCCGGATGGGATCACTTGGGAGAAACCGATCACCGATCCGCAGGCCGGCAACAACTGGGCGATTTTCGAGCCGAAAGAACCGTGGGTCGGCGGCGCGGGAGTGATGATCGACTTGGCGGAAAAGAACCCCGCTCGTCGCTTCAAAATGATGTATCTCGCCAAGCCAACCGGCAAGTCGAGTTCCTTGCAGAGTTGCGTCGCTTACTCGGCCGACGGCGTGCATTGGAAGCCCGAGCCAAAGAACCCGCTGATCCCGTACAGCGACACGCAGATCGCGCCGTACTGGGATGCGCGACGGAATCGGTTCGTCGCGTACCTCCGCTTCGGCCCGCCCAACGTGCGGATCATCAGCCGCATCGAGAGCGAGGATTTCTTGCACTGGTCGCCGAAGGTCACGGTCGTCAAGAAAAGCAAACTGGATGCGCCGTTCGCGACCGAACTCTACACGATGGGGGCGATGCCGTATGCCGGAGTGTACATCGGCGTGCTCAACACCTATCACGGCGAAACGATCAAGCCGATTCCCGATGACCAGCCTTGGATGGATCGCACCGATAATCAACTGACCTTCAGCCGCGACGGAGTCACCTGGCAGCGAGTCCTGAAGGATGGTGCGATCTCCGCGAGCGAGCTGCGCGGCGAGCGGGACTGGAAACAGGCCGCCCAGCAGGCGACGTTTCTCCCTTACGGCGAGTTTCGCAAAGACTGGGATTGGGGCCAAATCTACCCGCATCATCCGCCGTTGGTCGTTGGCGATGAAATCCGCTTCTATTACACCGGCATCACGGGACGTCACTGGCATACCTATCACAAAGACACGCGGGATAGCGGCATCGGCCTCGCGACCTTGCGATTGGACGGTTTCGTTTCGGTGAACGCCGGAGCTGATGCCGGCACGCTCACGACCAAGCCGCTGGTGTTCTTCGGCGACACGCTGGAGGTCAATGCGAACGCCGTGGGCGGTTCGCTCACCGTCGAGGCTCTCGACGCCGAGGGGAAAGTCATCGAAGGCTTCAGCGCTTCTGACTGCACGCCGATCACCACCGACAGCGTGCGTCACGTGGTGAAGTGGAAGGACAACCCGGACTGTCACCTGCTCCAGGCGCGGCCGATCAAGCTGCGGTTTCATTTGAAGAACGCGAAGCTGTACGCGTTCGAGCCGCGGATTCGCCACAACCACTATTTGCAGTCGTACGAGTAGACGTCGTTGACCGCTAACCCTGAGTCGAGGAGTTCAGTCCATGAAAACCACATCCAGTTTTTTCCTCACGGTTGCCATCCTGCTGGCTGCATCGCCCAACGCTCGGGCGGCGGAGCCCTTCTTCACGCAGCAGGACCTGTTTGCCAGCGGCATCGACAACGTCAACATCTATCGCATCCCCGCGCTGATCGTGTCGCCCAAGGGGACGCTCCTGGCGTTTTGCGAGGCCCGCGAGGGGGACGACGGCGATCCGACCGACCTTGTGCTCAAGCGCAGCCTGTACGACGGGCGGCCCAGCCAGCCGCGCCAGCTCAACGGTTATCCGCGCACCTTCGGCTATGGCGTCAACTGGCTGCCGATGCAGGTCGTGCTGCCGGGGAACGGAAAGGCGATCATGCAGCCCTGCCCGCTCGTCGATCGCACTACGGGAGAAATCCTCCTCTGCTGCCAGGAGATCAGCGGCGGCCTGGCCAACCTGCTCAAGAACGAGTGGCACGGGCGGTGCCTGATTGTCCGCAGCACCGATGACGGCCAGACCTGGTCGTCGCCGCAAGAGATCACCGATAGCGTGGGTCATTTCGCGGCGGGGCCGGGCGTGGGTCTGCAACTGAAGACCGGCCGGCTGGTCGTGCCGGGCTACTCCAAAGAGGGCCCGCGAGTGATCTATAGCGACGACCACGGCAAGACCTGGCGCGCCGGCGCACCCGTCGCCAACAAAGGGGCCAACGAGTCGCAAGCCGTTGAGCTGGCCGACGGATCGCTGTTGATGAACATGCGCCAGGGAGGGCGTTGCCGCTACGTCGCCCTGAGCCGCGACGGAGGCCAGACCTGGAGCAAGCAATCGAACGCGGAATCGCTCCCCGATCCGGGCTGCCAGGCCAGCATCCTGCGTTATCCGAAACCACCGCAGGGCGCGAGCGCCCTCTTGTTTTGTAATCCGCCGCATCCGGGTCCCTTCGAAGCCCGGACCAACCTCACCGTCAGAATCAGCTACGACGACGGACAGTCCTGGGCCGTCGCCCGCGAGGTCAATCCCGGCCCCGGCGCCTATTCCTCTCTGGCAGTCCTGGCCGACGGCGCCACGATCGGACTGCTCTACGAAACCGGCGCCTCTCACCCCTACGAGAGAATCAGCTTCGCCCGTTTCAACCTGGAATGGCTCACCGCAAAGTCGGCCGGCCAGTGACATCGTCAACACCAAAAGAAACAGTCTTGCCCCTTTCTCTTCTCGCGCCATCGTAGGCAAAATGTCGCCCGGCGAAACGCGAGTTGCGGGACTGAGGAGGTACCAAGTGAGAGACCAAGCAGTCACCGGTTCGCTAGATTCACTCATGAAGACTTCGCGCGGGCTGCCGTTCGCTGCTTTCCGTGTGATTATTCTCGGATTGGGGCTCACGCTGCTCAGGGCACCATCGGTGATGGCTGCGGACGCCTGGGTTTCCGAGCTTGAAGCGCTCACGTCGCGCCTGGCCGCGGGGAAGCCAGTCACGCTCGCCAGCTTCGGGGACAGCATTTCCTGGCCATGCTTCCACACCGACTTTCGACAGAACTATCTGACCCTGACTGCTGATGCCTTGCGGAAAGAATATCGTGGCGCCCAGATCACCCTTGTTCATGGGGGCAACATGGGCAACGCGGCGCGCGGTCTCGGCGAAGATCGCTTCGCTCGACACGTTCTGTCGTGCCGCCCGGATCTGGTCTTCCTGATGTTCGGCATGAATGATTGCCTTGGGGGAGAGGCCGAGTTGGAAGCGTATGACCGCAATTTGACGGCATTGATCGGCAAGGCCCGCGCGAGTGGTGCGCTGCCGGTTGTCTGTACTCAGAATGAGATCCTTTACGCCTCTGCGGACGGCAAGCTCCGACAGGCTCTCCCGCTATTTGCGGCACGCGCACTTCGAGTCGCTCGCCGTGAGGCGGTGCCGGCCGTCGATTGCTTCGCACGGTGGAGGGGCTTGGCGACTGTCCCCGACTCGCTGGTCGCCCGGTTGAATGATGCGATTCATCCCAACCTTGCGGGCCACCGTCTTTTTGCGCGGGATATCGTCGGCACGTTGTGGCCCGACGCGGCGCAGTTTACCACAGACGACCTCCGCAGCATGTCCGTCTCCGGCGCCGACTTGAAACCGTGTCTGCTGCCCGGGCCCTCGGGGAAACAGATCGTGCGGTGCGCTGACGGCACCTGGCTAGTCCTCACCGCTCGGAGGCATCATGAGCGAGTCGTCGAACTGGTCGTCTCGTTCACCCGAAGAGAACGGCCGGAATGGGACGATTTCCGACACATCACAGTCATCGGACAAGGTCCGAACGCCGTCTTCGATCATTCGGACCGCACCCTCACGGCGGGAGCCGTGCTGGAACAACGCGGACAGGTTTTCATCGTTTTCAGTTGGAACGTGGGAGTCTACTTTCTTTCGCTGGACACCACGCAGCCCGAATGGCCCACGGCGATCGAACGCCCCCGAACCTGGTTGCGTCACACAACAGAGCCGTTTCTCCATCCCACTGCGATCTTGCGGGGCCAACAAGACGGTCGCGTTTTTTATGACGCTATGGTGAGCCGCGACGGCAGATTGGCCATTGTTCTTAAGCACTTCGAGCTCGCTCCTGGGGCAGGCTGGGAGGTGGTCGACGGGCAGGAGATCATCGCCGTGGCGACCCGCTCACCGAATGGCGGGTCGAGCATACGGCCGCTCGGTCAACTGGAAATCCCGGAGGCACCACCGCGACTAAGCCTCGGCTATGGGGGAGCGATGGACGGAACGTCGGACATTCTCGGAGTTCTCACCGAACGGCAGGGGCGGATCAAGTTTTCAATCGTTCCGCTCACCGAGTCGTCAGTCATCAAGGCTCGGTGACCAGGCCATCCTTTGGCGTTCTGAGTTCCATCTCGGTTACGATTTGAATACTCCGGCCAGTCAGAATCGCAACGGTTTGAAGAAGAAATCTCTGGAGGCTTCCCATGCGTCAATTCGCGTCCGCTCCCGTCACTCGCCGCGAGTTCTTGACCTCGATCGGGGCTTCGGGAGTGATATTCGCCGGCGGCGCAGCGGCACGGCGAAGCGCGGCTGCTCAAGTCGCGGCGGACTCCGCCGAAATCCGCACGTCGAATCATCTTGATGCTAACTTGCACCTGTTCCTCAATCGCGACGAACTGGCGGTCGTCGACGACGTTGCGCTGGAGATCAACCGGCCCAAAAAACATCCGCAGCCGGTGCTCGTCGCCGATCAGCCCTGGGAAGGGGAACGGGCGCAGGCGTGGGGGAGCGTGATCGTCGAGCCGGACGGCCTCGTGCGGATGTGGTACTTCGCGTTCAACACCGAACGCAAGCCGGACGAACTGGACCGGGGCGGCTACGCCTACGCCGACAGCCGCGACGGGATTCACTGGAAGAAACCGGACCTCGGCGTCGTCGAGTTCCGCGGCAGCAAGCGGAACAACCTCTTCTATACGTGCGCGCCGGACGGCAAGAACCTCGTCGATGAAGAACTCGCCCGTCGCAACGTCGGCCTGCCGGCGATCAGCGAGGACGGGAAGATCATCGGCGTCGTCAACAATCTCGATGGCCTCACGGTGGTGCGTGACGACGACGATCCCGATCCGATGCGGCGGTATAAACTCGTCGCCAACATGCAGGACCATCGCATGTGGGCGTATGCCTACCCGGACAAATATCCGCAGGTGACCAAAGAGGATGAACAGCAGGCCCGCACGATCATCGGGCAGTATCTCGACACCAGTCCCGACGGCATTCACTGGACCCGCAAGCCGCGGCGCATTTCGCACGGCTCCAGCGGCGACTACATGATGGTGCTGCGCGATCACCGCAGCCGCCGCTGGTGGCTCAATGAGCGCAGCGCCAAAGGGACCTTCGGCCGCAACGCCGCCCTGCGAGTCGGCACCAACTGGACGGACTGGTCGGCCCCCGAGCTCATCTTCGACAACGGACCGGAGAGCGAGTTCGGCAAGCGCTTCGAGTGGCACGGCGGGATGACACCGTTCAACTACGGAAACGTGAACCTCGGCTTGCTCGAAAAGTGGCCGAACGTCGGCTTCGGCGCGACTTGCGAACTGATCTGGCAGCCGGAAGGGGGCAAGTGGGAACGCGTGGCGCCGGGGGTGCCATTCCTCGATGTCGGTCCCGAAGGTGCCTTCGACCGCCTGCTGGCTTACCCGACGCACAACGCCCCGATCCGCATCGGCGACACACTGCACATCTACTACACCGGCGGAGGTGTGAAGACGAATCCGAAGCAGGGAATTCCCATGTCGATCGGCCTGGCGACGCTGCGCCTCGACCGCTTCGCCGGCTTGGGGAACTGGCGTTCGCGACGTGTGGGAATGGTCGTGACCAAGCCCGTCATGGCGACACACCCGCATCTGGACGTGAACATCGAACTGCTGGAGGCGACGCCGTTACAGGTCGCCGTGGTCGATGCCGAGGGGACCCCCTTGCCGGGCTTCGGGTTCGACGAATGCCAGATGAATTACGATCCGCGGCAGGTCTACACCCGCGTGCGCTGGAAGCAGCGCGCGGACCTGACTTCGCTGCAGGGTCAGCCGATCCGGCTCGCCTTCCGCGTCGCGACGGCGCTGCTGTACAGCTACCGGTTTTCGCCAGCGTAACGCCATTCGGACCTGACCCAATGCTGTTTCCAGGAGGTCGCCACGATGGACGTGTCTTTCACGAACTCGCGCACGAGCATCCATTCCGCCCGACGAGCCGATACGGATTGGGCGTCGCTAACGTTGCCACAGCGGATTCGCTCCATCGAGTTGGAGGGCTATGTCGTGATCCCCGACTTGTTGTCGGCAACTCAACTGGATGCGATTCGCGATGAGTTGTCGCGGCTGCCGACGACGGCGGTCGATTACAGCGAGCATCAGCGAGGTTGTCCCAACGTCCAATGGACCGATTCGCCGGCAGCCATTCGAGTCATCGCCTTGCCGGCCATGATCGAGTTCCTGACGGCGCTGTTCGGCGACGAGTTGGTTTGCACGTCGTGCGCGTATGCGGTGTCTCAGCCGGGGCATCCGGGCATTGCGATTCACACCGACGCGCAGCCGTATGGCTCGAAGATTTTCGGCCTCGCGGCGAGTGCTCCTTGTCTGGTTCGCGTGCTGTACTACCTCGACGATTTGACTCCTGAGCGAAGCCCGTTCAAGGTCATTCCGAAATCGCACCTGTCGCTGCACTCGGACGGCAATCCCTATCGGCGCTACTTGTCGCATGACGACGAAGTGATGGTCACCTGCCAGGCCGGTTCAGCGGTGATCATCAACCAGAAGGTCTTCCACGCGAACTATCCGAACTACAGCGACCGCGACCGTCGGATGCTGGCCATCGCCTATCGACCAGCGTGGGCCGGCCCCATCGGCGACGTTCCCGATCACGATTCGGAGCGGGTGGGAGGATTGCCGCCTGAAGTCCGCCCGCTCTTTCGCAGCCTCAATACTCGGCAGATCGAATACGACTTGCCGAATCGCCCCGACAACATGGCTCGGCACGCACCCGGAATCAGCCCGCGGCGCTGGGGCTCTTGAGCGATGAGGACGGCGTGGATCAAGAGGCATCGGACTGTTCGTGAACTTTATAGGGTCGAATCTTGATTCCAAACCAATTCAATGTGCTGACCAAGTTTCGGGACACGTTGATTCGGTTTCATCCCGCGCAATTGAATGTTTCCAGATTTACGCCAATCGTCGATCCAACTTTTGAGGTCAGACTCCCAGACCAACGACAACCGCAGTGCGTTCGACCACGCGACATCGTACTCGACCACGCCCATCGTTTTCAGTTGCTCCAAGAGCGCAGCTTTCGCTTGCGACGTGTACCTTTCACGCAGATTCTCGAAATGTGTCGAGGTTACGTCGTCTCCTGAGAACATCTCCTTCTGCTTGGTCTTTTGAACCCGTTTTCGCTGCTGTGCGCGTGCTCGTGCAGCCTCCATATCCTCCATCGATTTGCGTTCTGCCTCTTTGAAAACCTCAATCCCGCGACGATCGCGAGTCAAATAGATCAAATGAAAGTGGCTGCGATCTTTCTCCGGATGCAGCACGACTGCGCTACTTGCGAAGTCGAATCTGCCTTTCGCTTGAACTGCCTGCATGTACTTGGTCACGCACGCATCGTCGCGTTCCTCGTATTTCAGTCCCGCGACATGCTCACGAAACGAATCGTCGCCAAACAACCCAACGAAACTCTCTTGGGTCGCGGGATCAGGCGAATCCACGAAGCGGCGGATGTGTTCGGTCATGAAGTTGATCAGCACCTCGCCTGGTTTCATTTCGAGAAGTGGTTGGATGATGTTGAGCCGAAAACCGGTCCACCCAGTGGGGTCGATGAAGAAAAACGGGAAAGTTGGCGCCTTGGACGAACGCACAAATTTGCGAATCGCATCAATTGACTCTTCAAACTCCGCGTTCTTCTTTTCGATTTCGATGTCAGAAATCTGATCCACATACTCGCAGAGACGCTCAAAAGAGGACTTGTCCTTCTCCATGAAGAAGCATCGTAGTTTGATCGCTGGCCGTTCTGGTTTCTGGCGGGCCAGGTCATCGCGAGCGGCTCGCAGTTCGTTGACCGCGATTGCGAAGGACGCATCTTCATGACTGTCGGAGCGCGACATCCACGGTCCAGCGAAACAGTCGATGTAGGTGATGGAATCGCTCCAAGAACCAATGATTCGCGCAAATCGCTGGAGATATCGCTGCAAAATACGGTTCATCGGGATTCTTGGGGGCTGGTGTTTGAAGAATGCGGACATGGTGAGTTCCAATCGGGTTGTGTTGGTCAACACGAATCCCGAAAGGAGAGAGCAACATGTCCGCGGAAGTGTTTTATCGAGCGATGGGTTTGCAGGGCTACTGGATCGTCGATGTGTGGGAGTCTCGCGGCGGCGAGATCGAGGTGTTGGTCGAACCGCCGCGTGAATCGCTGCGGTGTCGGTGTTGTCGCAGCCGTCGGGTGCATGTTCACGAACGCAAGTTGCGGAGTTGGAAGGACACGCCGTTTGCCGGGAAGCCGGTGCTGATCGTGATGCAGTCTCCGCGAGTCCGCTGCCTGAACTGCGGAGCGAAGACCTGGCATCAGCCGACGTTTGCGGCCGGGCAGAAGCGGTACACGAAGAACTTTGAGACGTACGTCTGCGGCTGGCTGTCGCGAGTCACGATTCAAGACGTGGTCGAGACGTGCGGACTGTCGTGGGACACGGTGGCTGAGATCGACCAGCGTCGGCTGAAGCGGCTGGGGGGACCGGAACTGAAGAGCTTGAAGCGTCTGGCGATTGACGAAGTGCATGTCGGCAAGTTGCATCGGTTCCTCACGCTGGTGTACGACCTGGACAGCGGCGCGATCGTGTCGGTCTCGAAGGGCCGGGGCCAGAAAGCGTTAAACGGCTTCTTTTCGCGGCTGAAACGGGCCGGAGTCTTCATTCAAGCGGTGGCCACGGACATGGCGGGCGGCTATGTCGCGGCGGTGATGAAACATCTCTGGCCGACACAACTGATCTTCGATCGCTTTCATGTCGTGAAGCTGATGAACGAAAAGCTGACCAAGCTGCGACGCGAGATGTACCGCGAACTCAAAGACGTGCAGCAACGTGAAGTGCTCAAGGGGGTGCGCTGGCTCTTGCTGAAGAACCCGGAGAACTTGAAGCAGACGGCTCGTGTCGATGAACGCTCACGACTGGCGGAAGCTTTGAAGCTGAACGAACCGCTGGCGCAGGCGTACTACCTCAAAGACGAATTGCGACTGTTCTGGCAGCAAGACTCCAAGTCCTCTGCGGCGAAGTTCCTCGACGACTGGTGCCGCCGCGCTGAAGCCACCGGCATCCGCGTCCTCCGCACCATGAGCCACACCCTGCGCGGCCATCGCGTCGGCTTGCTCAACTGGTACGACCATCCGATCTCCACCAGCCCACTGGAAGGCACCAACAACAAGATCGGCCTGCTCCAACGCCGAGCCTATGGCTACCGCCGCTACGACCACTTCAAACTCCGACTCCTCACACTCCATCACACCAAGTTCACCCTCGCTGGATGAGACGCTATGTCACCAGCCCCCAAGAATCCCGATGAACCCAAAATACGATGTTTTACCAGCGTTTGCTCTCTCCCCTCATACAGCGACTCGTCGGTCATGCCACCACTCCCGTCGGTTGAATCGCGTCGAAGGTAGCGATGAGATTGCGACGGGTTTGATCGGATGGGACGGGTTGCTTCCGCTTTTGTGTCGGAAATTCGTCGTAAGTTCGTTCAGCAAGTTGTCGCCCATTCTCTGACTTACGGACGCCGCCCCATTGTTTGAAGAAGAACGGAACGTTCGCTTTCTTGCATTGGTCGCGAATCGAGAGCGCCCATTCCTCTTGCATCGGTCGAGCTCCTGCTCCGCTCTCGCCACCAACGATGACCCAGTGGATGCCCTCAAGCTCAATCGCCCCGATGTCCTCCAGTAGCGGCTCTACCGAAAGGAATCGCACCGATGCCGGGGCCGCTCGCAGTTGTTCGATACGCGGAAGTCCGTGCTTTCGATTCTCGACACTGACGCCCCACCAAATGTGTGAGAGTGCTGCCGCAAACTGCAATCGTGACTGCAACAAAGACCGCAACCGCGAGGCTCTCTTCGTCAGCACTTGATATGTGTGCCAGTTGGCGAGCGTCATCACGCGTGCCACTTGCTCGATGTACTCGTCGGGCACTTCTTCGTGAAACAGATCGCTCATCGAATTCACGAAGATCATTCGCGGGATCCGCCATTTCAACGGCTCCGAGAGCTTCTCTGGTACCAGCCGCAAGTCAAATCCTTGCTCATACGGATGCCCCGGTACACCACGAAAACGCTCCGCAAAAGTCTCGGCGTAACAGTGAGCACACCCCGGACTGATCTTGGTGCAGCCGCGCACTGGATTCCAAGTTGCATCCGTCCATTCAATGCTCGACGTTGCACTCATGATTCGGCTCCTTCCGAGAAGCAGTGTTTCTGACAAAGGATGCCAAGAATTGTACGCAGAGACTGCAACTTCGCAGAACAGCATTCTTGATGGCACAGCGCGGCGTCAATCGCGGAATTGGAACGAGAAGAGGTCGCCGTCGTGGAGCACGAAGCGGAGGCGGACTTCCTGGCCGACGAGGCGGTTGATGTCGGTTGCGTTTTTCCAGGAGGCGGTTTGATCGACGGAATCGCCGAACAACTCGTCGGCGTCGGCGAGCGAGAAGCCGGGGATCGGTTGGCCGGCGGCGTCTTGGATTTCGATGCGGAGGCTGCCGGCGGCGGAGGTTGAGTAATTCAGCGAGAGGCGGCGGCCGGTGAATTTCAAGGGCTTGGTTGTCAGTTCGCCGCCGGTCAGCGGGGCGCGCAGCGAGACGAAGCCGTCGAGGCGGATTGTGTAGCGGCGCAGTCGATGGGTTTCGTCGCGCCACGAACCTTCGTTGAAGTGCAGCGAGAGTTCGTGCGGCGCGCCCGGGGTCGCGGAGCGGGTCTCGAACAGGCCGTAGCTTTGATAGTTGTCGCCGTAGATCCAACGGCCCTCCGCTTCCGGTCCCGGTCGCAGGAAGGCTTCGTCCCAGCGGCGAAAGGCGCGGCCGTCGCGGCTGGTCATGAACAGGCCGTCGGTCACTTCGGCTCCCGTGTAGGCTCCGCTCCCGGCGATGGACGCGGCGAATTGGGCTCGCGTTTTCACCGGTTCCAGTTGCTTCGCATGATCGGTCAGCGGGCGCGAGACGAAGCGAGTCGGAAAGCCCATCAGAATGTGTGGTGCTCGGTGATACGGCGCGATCTGATTTGTGTACATCTGCTGAGGCGGCGAGTCGGCCGGATACGTCAGCCCCACCGGTTCGGACCACGTCTTGAAGTCGGTCGAATGCGACACGCCGATCGAACGCAGCCCCTTGAAATCCTTCTCGCTGAAGTACCGGACATACATCGAATACCGCTGGCGGCTGGCGTCCCAGAAGACTGTGTTGTGCGAGTCGAACGCTCCCGTCGTGACGACCGGCCCGTCGCTGAGTTTCGACCAATGGATTCCGTCGGCCGACTTGAACGTCAGCAGCCCCTTGCTGGCAGTCGTGCCGCCGACCGCCTTGTAACGTTCGTCGGGCACGCAGGCCGGGTTCGTGTCTTTGAACGGAGCGAAGTTGTGCGTCTCGTAGCCGCCTCGCCAGAAGATGTTGTTCTCTTTCGTCCCCGTGTTGTTCATAGTCGGCGGCCAGTCGAACAAACCGAGGTTCGGCTTCACCCAATGAACCCCGTCGCGACTCTCGGCATAGCAGACAACTTCTGATTGAGCCTGTCTCAACGGCGGCGGGTCGATGATGTAGCGGTGGCCTCGGTAGTACATCCGAAAAATGTCGCCGTCCTGAAACACGGTCGCGTACCCGCTGGCGTTCCCCTCCCACGGCTTCTCGAACGTGAGCGCTACTTCGCGCGGTGTCGGATGATGCAGCCGAAACTCAGCCCGCCCGTGCAGCCGTTCGACCAATGCTTGATCGACAAACAACTCCCGCCGCGACCCGATGTCGATCGGTTCGGCGGCTCGCGCGGTGACCGCGAAAGTCGAGATCACAAGAACGACAAATCTATTCAGCCAGTGACACATGCTGCACTCCTGGGGTTGCGAAGCCATCGTACTGTAAACATGGAGTATCGTCGCCTGTTGAAAAACGTCGTGGCATAGGCTTCCAGCCTGTGAATCGACGTGAAAGATTGACAGGCTGGAAGCCTATCCCGCGTTTCTCAGCAGGTCGCAGTCGCACAGATCATTGCCGCTTCTCCTGCGAATCAAGTTCCGGCCAGGAATGGTCACGGGGATTGAGGAGCCGCGTTGGGGAGAAATACTCCGCGGGATAATCGTCGGCTTCGGCGGTTCTTTCGAGGATGCGGTTGACGATGCAACGTCCGCCGTTGAAGGAGACCGCCGTGCCCGAGCCGGCCATGCCGGCGATGATGTATTGCCGGTGGCCGTCCATCACTCCCACGATCGGGAATTCGTCCGGCGTGTAGCTCACGGTGCCGCTCCATTCGTTCGTCACACGCACGCGGCTGGGCCCAAAGTACCTACGTAGTTCACCGAGGACAAATGCCGTGATGAATCGCGAAGGCTGGTTGACGCCCGCTTCACCATCGGGGACTCGTGTGGCGTCGGAGCCAAAGAGAATCGAGTCGCCGTGCCGCGCGAAAAACGCTCGCGTGCCACTGATGCCGACGTGAGGCTTGATGTCGTCCGGTCCGCCGAAGCCGCTGGCGGCCTGAGTCTGCGTGGGGAGGATGCGGTCGTGAAACTGCGGATGCAAGAGTGGCGTGTAGGACTCCGTCGCATTGACCACGTACTCGGTCTCGATCATTCCGCGTGATGTGTGAACCCGGTAGGTGTCGCCGAGGCGTTCGACTCGAGTGACTTTGGTCCGCGAGAAGAGTTCCACGCGACACGATCGCAGGGCCGAGCCGAAGAGGCAGAAGACCCACTTCGCCGGATGAAACGACGCAGCGGCGATCGAGAATCCGGCGTTGTGCGTGACTTGCATGCCGGTTCGTCTCCGGACCTCCTCCGGCGTGATGCTGGTCCAGTCGATCGTTCCGGTTTCCTGGGCCAGGCGAACCGATTCCGCCAGCGAGCGTTGTTCCTCGGCATCGCGTGCCTGCACCCAGCCTTGTCGAGCGTAATCGCAATCGAAACCCTCGTCGCGGATCGTTTGCTCCACCAGGTCGCCATTGCGGTACGCGGCCCGGCAATAGGCCACGGCGAATTGTTTTGCCAGTTGCTCCCGTTCGTCGCCAGTGAGATCGGCGCGGACATCCGCGAGATGCGTTCTGACCGTAGCGGCGACCATGTGGCAATAGCGTCCCATGACCACCAGTCCCTCGTTGCGCCCCGAGGAGCCACTGGCCGCGTCCCCCATGTCGAGCACGACCATCGTCCTGGAAGGGTCGGCCGGGGCGTGCTTCCCCCAGTGGTACGCGAGCGATCCGCCCGTAAAGCCGGCACCGATCACCACCACGTGCGACCGCGCCGGGAGCCGGGCCTCGGGATGCTCTCGCCAGGGATGATTCTCCAGCGGATTTCCCTGCGCCAGCCAAAACGGTGTTCGGGAGACCGGGGCCACAAACGTCATCGTGCAGAGTGCATCGGGAATCTCGCACCACATCTGCCACATAGACCAGCGGACGAACCGCGTGAATCGCCCGAGCGGCGAGACACCGCGATACATCGTGTTGATCCATGTCGACGCCGCGCGGAAGTCGTGCTTGCGCAAGCCGAATAGCAAGCCGCAAAAGACTCTGATCCGAAACAGAAGTGACGCGGACTGAGGAGTGGAGTGAGTCATCACCGACGCTTCCAGACAAGTGAGATGCACATTCCAACTGTTCCACTTCCTCTTTCGATTGACGTTCGCGTTTTCCCTTCCGGCCAGTTCTCGGCAGAGTCATTCGCATCGCCGTTTTCACTCGATATGTCACTCCAAGAACCAGTTGCTGTCGACGATTGCCGTCTTCAGGTGGATCGGAAAGCTGACCATCGCACCGTTCGGCTCGTAATTGCAGGTCCAGTAGTTGACGAACATCGTCCCCCGGCTCGTAAAGAACGCGCCGGGATTCGTGAACGCCGAACCGGGTTCGGTCTCGATGTGCTTCGGCTGAGACCAGGTATTTCCGGCATCCTTCGAGATCGCGACACTCAGCGGCGTCCGTTTTCCTTCGTGAGAAAACCATTTCGGATCGTACTTCGCCGCATTCCAAATGAGGACGAGGTCGCCCGTTTTCGGATGCTTCAACAGATCCGGGCAAGACTGCGGCGATTCAACGCCCAGCGATTCCCCTTTCGACCACGTTTTCCCGCCGTTGGCTGATTCCGATTTGTAGATGGCCCCCAGCATGGTCCGCATGATCATCAGCAACCGGCCGTCTTTGAGTTCCTCGATGTGCGGTTCCATGCCGCCGCGTTTCGGAAGTTCGACAAAGTTCTCGCTGACGGTCCAGGTCTTGCCATTGTCGTCGCTGTAGACACAGCCGCAGGCCCAGTTGTCGGGCCGGTCGGGAGCGCTGTTGTCACGATCGGTCGGCAGAATGATGCGGCCGTTCGAAAGCTGCTTCAGCGTGTTGTTGCACAAGTGCATCCGCTGCCGACTCCAGACGGTCGCATGCGGCTCGAATGATTGCCCCTCATCGCGGGAAACGAGGGTGAAGGCCGAGGTCGGTGTGTACTGATCGGTCGGCTTCTCGAAATCATGCTTTCGCAAAAAGGCCAACAGGATCGAACCGTCCTTCAGGCGCAGCAGGCTTGGGGAAAACACGTTGAGATCGCCGGGCGCAATTTCCACTCGCACCTGGTAATCATCCCACGTCCGTCCGCCGTCGCGGGATGATTTGCTGACCAACCGGGCGGGATAGAAATCCGAATCGCCTTTCTTGCCTTTCCGAAATTCCTGCCAGACCAGCAGGATTCGACCATCCTTCAGTTCCACCGCCGAACCTTCGGAATGGCGCACGAGCTGATCGTCGGCCTTGGCAAACAGAAGCGTCTCCGGTTCTTTCGCCTGAGTTGCGAGACCTCCGGCCAAGAAGAAGGCACTCATCGCCACGACCCGCAAGACTTGCATGACTCAGTTTCCTGTTTCGGTGACCAGACAATTGTTCGAGAGCGACTTAGGGGGCGAGGTTGATTGACTTCGATATTTCCAATGCAGCCTCAGCGCTCTTCGCTTCTCTGCGGTGAATTGAACGGTTCAGTTCACCGCAGAGAAGCGAAGAGCGCAGAGGTTTTTGACGATGTCCGACAAAGACGTCCGGTACCCAGAAACACGGAGCTGTTTTTCCTCTTCCCCTTACTTTGACCCGTTCGCCTGCGTCTTTTCCCACGCCGGCAAGCGTTCCGCGTAGTTGCCTGCCTGGGCGACGAAATCGATGCCGACTTTGCTTTTCCAGGCTTCCAGCAACCGGTTGAAGATTGGCCCTGGTCCGCCGTTGCCGATCGTCTGTCCTTCGAAGGTCGTGGCGTGAACGAGGGCATACGTTGTGGCCGTGCAGAATATTTCGTCCGCTTGCAACGCTTCATAGCGGCCGAGATTAGTTTCCCGAACCGGGATTCCCAATTCACGAGCCAGTTCGATCGTCGTTGCGCGGCTGACTCCCAGCAGGATGTTTCGCGGTTCGGGGGTCAGGAGTTCGCCGTTCTTGACGAGGAAAATATTCCAGCCGGGGCCTTCGGCGAGGAAGCCGTCGGGATCGAGCAGCACAGGCCAGCGACCGGTCTCCATCCGAGCTGCCTGCAGATTGGCCATTTGGTAATGCAGCCGGCTGCGCGTCTTTGCCTTGGCGTCGACGAGATGCGCCGGCAGCGCTTGCTGGGCCGGAATCACGACGTGAACACCACTCGTATACTTCGGAGCAAAGCCGCCCATGTGCGTGATCAGCGGCCAGCAGTTGATCGACACGGTCGGCCTCAGCCCGTCGGGAAACGCCGTGCGGTAAACGTCCAGCGGTCCGCGCGAAACATCGTGCATGAGCTGCCAGTCCATGTCGGCGGACTCGGTCGGCAGGTTGCGTTCCAGCGTTTCCGAGGTGATGCGTTCCATCTCCTTGATGGACAAGCCGCAATCGATTTCCAGCAGTCGCAACGAGGCGTAGAGCCGGTCGAGATGTTCGCGCAGCTTGAATGGCCGGCGGTTGTAGGTCCGCGTCATCTCGAAGGCCATGTCGCCGTACATGAGGGCGGAATCAAAGATCGAAACCCGAGCCTCGGATTCCGGTACGAATTGACCATTGAAATAGACGACTCGCGACGACATGGAAAACTCCAATGAATGAATTCAGGAGATGGCTTTTTCCGTTGGTCTTGCTCGCGGCGAAATCAGGCTGACTGCGGTGCCCACCACAATCCCCGCCAGCAGAGAGGCCGGGGCGGTCCAGAGAAATTCCAGTCCGCCCCATTGGAAGAACGAAATCCCCACGGCCACGGTGATGCTGGCCTGATGAAAACCGTTAATTCGTTGTGCCGAGTTTTGTTGCGCGGGGGAGTTTTGAATTGAACTCTCGGTAAGCGGCTTGACGTTTCGAGGTGAGTGTCTCGGGGATGTGAGTTTTGATCCAGGCTTGGGTGTCTTTCACCGAG